>JBBRUT010000157.1:0-7514 GCA_038247555.1 Phycisphaerales bacterium
AGCACCCGGTCTTCAAGCAGCGTCGGCATGCCCTGCGGCCGTGTGCCGAACATCCAGTCGAGCTGCCCCACATTCTGCAGAAAGAGCGAGACACCGATCGCGGTGATCAGCACGTTGAGCCGCGGCGCCTTCCGCAGCGGCTTATACGCCAGCCGTTCCAGCGAGAACCCCACCAGCCCGCACGTCCCCATCGCCGTGATGAGGATGATCCCGCCCGCCAGGAACGAGAACGTGTCGGACATCTTCGCCGCCCGGGCGAGAATCACGAGCATGATCAGCGACCAGCCCCAGCACGCCGCGACCGCCATCGGCACGCCCGCGCCCGACCGGGGCAGCGCCGCAAACCGCGGCTGGATCACCCGTTCATACAGCGTCAGCAGCACCGCGACCGCGCTCACCGCGCCCGCCAGCCACCACACCCACGCCGCGATGCTCCGCATCATCACCTCGCCCGTCACCGGGTCGGTGTTCCCGAACCCGGCCGTCAGCGCGATCGAGAACGACACCCACGCGCCCAGCACGAACACATCGCTGTGCGCAAAGTTGATGAACTTCAGGATGCCATACACCATCGTGTAGCCCAGCGCGATCAGCGCGTACAGGCTCCCGACAGCCAGTCCATCCATCAGGGTTTGCAGGAATCGGTCCATCGGTTGGATGGGGCAGAGCCGGAAAACCCCTGACAGGGGGAGAGAGGGGGTACAGAAAACCCCCCATGCGGAGACATGGAGGGTGGGAGGTTACAGCATATTGCCGAGAGCTTCCAGTCGTGGCGTTCAAAAGCCCAGTGAGAGGGGGGTTTCGATCACAGTGCCGTGCTTGAAAGGCCTCCGTGCAAAGTTCCCGCCCAAGCTCATTCACAGGCGTTGGCGAACCAGCAGGACAGGAACGCGAAGATAGCGGGCACACCGGGGGTCCCGCCAAAGTTCAACGCGGTGGTGTCGTTGGCAAACCAGTCGGACAGGAAGTCGAAGATGTCGGGCACGCCGAGGACCCCGTTGTCGTCCCAGTCGCATGAGCAGGGATCGATGAACTCGCAGCAATCAATGATGCCGTTCATGTTGGCATCGAGCGAACTGTTCCCCGCGATCTCGACAACGTCGCTGGTGCCGTTGTTGTTGCAGTCTGGCACGATCGTGAACATGTACGACTTCAGGAATGAATCGCACGCATCGACGCTGAAGTCGATGGGCGGATTCCCATCGACCTCATCGCACTCGAAGAAGATGGACTCGCTGATCGCATCATCGTTATAGCGGACGCGATAGACAGTCTCGCGGGGAAGCGTGATCGAGCCGATGCCGATGGCCCGCGCATCCCCGCCTGGGTGCATCGTGGCGGTAAAGATGCTGGTGAGATCGATCCACTCGCATTCGTTGCCGGGCCGCGGGTCCTGCGCCTCGATGATGAGCAGGTCCATCGGGTCCGTCACGCCGGTGGGCAGCTTCACCGGGCCGTACCACCGCATGACGACGGGGATAGCGCTCGATGCAAAGTCACTGGAGAGCGGGCTGTCCGCGTGGTCGAGGTCATTGTTTGGTGGAAAGCAATCGACGTCATAGAACTGGAACGGCGCAAGCCCGACCGCGCCGCCGCCGAGGCCGGCAGATGGAGTGGCGTAGATGCCGCCGGTCTGAGTGAGGGTGGTGCTGCCGACCTGCACATCCGCAGACCACGCCTCGCTGTCATCGTTTGCATTGACAATCACTTGGCCTTGAAGGGCGCCCGTCCTCAACACAAACGCCTTCTGCACCTCGGTATTACTCATGTTGTCGGTCAGGGTCAGAGGGAGCAGGCTGCCGCGCACCTTGAAGAGACCGATGAACGCGCCCGCTGCGGAGGTGGTCGGGTCCATGCGAACTCTTCCGCGGAAGTCGGCGGCGATATCCACGGTCGCCCCGCCGGTACCTGAATCGTTGTCCTGAAGCCCCTGAACCTGGAGCATCCCCTTGAAAGAGCCGGTACGTGTGACGACCGACTCGATCTTGCCAATCGCATCGGTGCTCGTCAGTTGCCGGTCGCTCTCGATGAGACAGGTCATCGTGTTCGCCTCGACGAGGTTGACCCCGTTGGTTGCCTCAATGCACAGCACGGGGCCGTTGAGGACGCCCGGGTTCAGGTAGGGGAATGCGGTCGCGCTGTCAGGATCGCCGTAGGCGTTCGTGCCCGGGGAATAGGCGCGGCCGATGTGGTCGCCCGCAATAATGTCGAAGATTCGCCCCTGCGTCGGGCTGCCGGGAGTGCCGCGGGCGGTGATGTCGGCGCGGATCGAACCGACTGCGTTGACCAACAAGATGTTGCCTGCGCCGGTCGCGATCGTGGCGTCAGATCGCGTGCTCGCGCCCGCGGTGATGTTGGTGGCGACCTGGATTCGAGTTATCGATCCGGTATCCAGATAGATGCGGCCGAATGAACTAATTGAGCCGACATGCATGACAAATGTTGAGGCGACCGGGCTATCAAATGAAAGGCCGGCTCCCATGCTGCCATCCACATCGAACCGGCTGACTTGATCGATGCCCTCCATCGTCACGTCTGTAGAAGTGTTCTTGCCGATCAGGTCGCCGGTCAAGCGTCCGAAGAGGCGGCAGTTCGGCGTAGATGGAACAGTGAGTCCGCGCCATGTACCGCATCGCATGGCGTCCTCAAGCGGCACCTGGTCGGTTCCCGTCGAAAATGTTACAAGGGTCTCGCCAATCACAAAGTCGATTTGGCTCTGGAGACTACCGCCGGAAACGAAGGTGATGTGCCCGATCGACTCTGGCGGTTCTTCGCCTGGCGCCGGCGTGTACTCGACCAGATGTTCACGCGTGTTGCACTACTGTGCAGCGTGATGTCGGCAACTGTTCCCGGCGAATCGTCGTAAATGACGGTGCCGACCGGATTGTCCCCGGAGTCAAACTGCTCAACGACTAGTCGAGGCAAAGCCGCAGTCGCGCTTACCGTCACGAATGCGGCTGCCGCCATGCCGCCCAACCTCGCCATCGCCCTTTGCATCTCGTACCCTCCTTTGAGCCATCCCGCCCGAAAGCAAGGCTACCAGAAGTCCTGCTCCCGTGCCTGGCGTGGGAATCGAGGATGCAAGGCGAAGAGACGCCGAGCGGCCAAACCATGGATCGTCGCTTTGCATGGCACCAACATATGAAAAAATGGGGTCAGCCCCAGCTCTCGCCCCCTTGTACCGGCGATTTGACAGCTCGAGCACCGAAGTGGAATCCTCTAACCACTCGTAGTTCCCGCTTCCAGTGTCCAGCAAACCCCACGGCGAAAGTGCAAACGGGTACGACCCAAGCGCAATGTCTTCAGGGCTGAAGTTCGGTCCCCACAACAGACCCGCGCTGGTCGTCCCTCCCAGCTCGCCCGGCATCCCGGGCACAGGTGGGGAATCGGAGGCGTTGACGTACGTCCACCAGCCGTCCAGGCCGTCATGCTGCGGATCCCAATAGACAGCCTTCATCCACTCGTCCAGCGACGGGATCCAGAACTGTGCCCCGGGCTGGTGTGTCAGCGCATCGGTATAGGGCGGTCCGTCCGAGTCCCATGTCGAGGTGTCGTACGCGCCGCTCCACAGCGCTGCCGGATCATTCGACTTCCCGTTATGCAGCCAGTTGCAATAGAGTGCAGCATCCCGCCAGCGGATCCCGCCAAACAGCGGGTTGTTCGCCCGCCACGCATCGTACCGGTATCGCCTACCCGGTCCGCTGTAGCTGCCGTCGGTAACGATGTTGGAGGGCGTGCTCCGTGTAAAGGCCGCCGAGCCGAAAAGTGTGATCGGAAAATCCGCCTGCACTGCAAACGTGTTCACGAACTCCGTCCAGTTTTCGATCGACAGCTCATCGGTCGCGATGCGGTATTCGTAGTTCACGCTCCCGCGCCCGATTGCCCGAGTCTCCGGCAGGTCCGGCGGCGGGTTCGGATTGCCGGGATACGCCGGATTCCCCGGATGCGTGATCGTCGCCCACGTAAAGCCGTAGTCGGGCGGGGTCTGCGCGAGAACGGATGATGCGCATGTCGCGACCCAGAGCATTCCTGTGATTGTGACAATTGTGCGAAACGGGCTACTCATCTGCTTCCTTCCGGCCTGCTACTGGTTCAGATTCGATTTCTCTATCTCGCGACCGAACGAAGCGGCTACGGGTCGTTCGCTCGAAGTCGCAGATCATTCCGGATTCACCGTCGCCACATACACCGGCTTCCCGCCCTTCATCTGCACGATCACCGCCGCCTTCTTGGCGTCCCGGTTCTGGTCCATCGAAATGACACCCGTCACCCCCTTGAAATCCCGCGTCTGGGCAAGCGCCGATCGCAGCTCCGCGCCCGTCAGGCCGGGGGCGCGCCGCATCGCCTCGGCCAGAACCTTCGCCGCGTCATAGCCCAGCGCGGCCAGGCCGTCGGGCGTCTGACCGTTGTACGTCTCACGATACTTCGTCACAAACGCCTGCACCTGCTCCGATGGCTGATCGGGGGCGTAGTGGTTCGAGTAGTAGCAACCCTCGATCGCTTCCTTGCCGATCGCCGCAAGCTGCTCAGAGTCCCATCCGTCGCCGCCGAGCAGCGGCGCCGTGATGCCCAGCTTGCGCGCCTGCAGCGCAATGTTCCCCGCCTCGGTGTAATAGCCGGGAACGAAGATCGCCTGCGCGCCCGACGCCTTGATGGTCGCGAGCTGCGCGCTGAAGTCCTGATCGCCCGAGGAGTACGCCTGATCGGACACGATCGTCCCGCCCATCGACTCAAAGTGCTTCTTGTACTCGTCGCGCAGGCCCTTGGAATATGCCTGCGCCTGGTCATACAGAATCGCCGCCTTGTCGAGCTTCAGGTTCTCGCGCGTGAACTTCGCCACCGCGAACCCCTGGAACGGATCGATGAAGCACACGCGGAACACCATGTCCCGCCCCGCCGTCACGCCGGGGTTGGTGCTGCTGGGCGACACCATCGGCACGCCATACTGCTGGCACACCGCGCCGCCCGCGAGCGACAGCGAACTCGCCACCTCGCCCAGCACCGCCGTCACCTTGTCGCTCGTCACCAGCCGCGTCACCGCGTTCCCCGCCTCCTTCGACTCCCCCTTGGTGTCGTAGGTAATGATCTCGATCTGCTTGCCGTTGATCCCGCCCGCAGCGTTGATCTCCCCGATTGCCAGCCGGATGCCGTTGTCGGTCGACTGCCCGAACGTCGCCTCCTTGCCGGTCATGGATGCATAATGCCCCACCTTGATGATGTTGCTCGGGGTGGTGGGGGCCTGCTGGGGGCAGCCCGCAAGCAGCGCAGCGCCCGCGACCATCGCCAATCCTGCCATCGCTCGAATCATGCCCGTCTGCATAGTTCTGTTCTCCTGGTGTCGTTCAGTTGCCGAACCCCATGGTACAACGCCGCGGCCTCCAACGGGCCGGCGCATCCACCGTGTTCGGATATTGTTTACGACCGGCTCGCGGCCTCGCGCCCGCCCGTCGCATCCACGATCTTCTTGATCAGCTCGGGCATCTCCGCCGCCGCCGCAGCGCGAGACTTCCGCAGGGCCGACCGCATCGCCAGCGGGCAAAACGGAACCGTCAGCGGCATGTACCAGATATACGTGATCCACCACGGCCCCGCCGAATACCAATCCCAGTAGCTCCGCATCATCGAATCCGTCAGCCACCCGCCCGGCCAGATCGTCAGCGCGAGGATCAACGCGAACGCCCATGGAAACAACGGCTTCAGCCGCGGCGGCAAAACCTCAAGCCTCGTGCCCGAACCCGCCGCCTCTCCCCGCGCCTCCAGCACCGATTCAAACGGCGCGCCGAAGTCCGCGATCGTGAACATGCTCCCAGGCTTCTGGGCCTTGGCAAACCCCGGCAGCTTCCCCCGCCGCGCCGCCGAGTCCAGCCGCTCAAGGACCTCCGCCGGCGTGCCGGGGCAGTCGATGATCGTCACCGGTCGGGCTTCGGATTGCTTTGTTCGATCTTCGGTAGGCATACAGGTCCGGTTATGCGGTAGGGATCTCTAGATCGGCGACCGCGGCCCCTTTTCACGAGCGGCGGCACACGTCTTGCCCACTACCTTTGTATGGTCATGCGGCAAGGCTCCGCCAAACCGATGTTGCGTCTGGTCCACGCCGATGAGGTCGGCGCGGTGCATCTGTCGCCACATCGCAACATCCTCCGCGCCGGGGCGGCGCGGGGTTCTGGCGGCGGCGGCGGGGGTGGCAGTGGGGGGGCGGCGCGATCGAGCGTCGCCCGCGAAAACCGGGCCGCGGCGGAGATGTCCGCCCTCGATGCCCGCTGGGTATTCGCCACACAGGTCGCCCGCGAGATCGGCATGTCCGGCGCGCCCGGGGCCGGCGTGCTCGCGCCCGAGCGGCGGCGAAACCTCGTCAAGCTGGCGACGCGCCTCGGCCTGCGACAGTTTGATGCCAACCTGGTGATCGCCATCGTTCAGGACGGTTGCCGCTCTGGCGATGGTCCGCACGGCACTGCGGGCGGGCTCTCTCGCGAGGTCGCCGACCGCCTCACCCTCATCCGCGCGAGCGAAAGCCCGGCGGGGGGGGGACAGGAATTGGGATGGCGCGATCTCTCGCTCTGGCTGCTCGCAAGCGCATGCCTCGCCGCGACCATCGGCCTCGCGCTCACGCGGTGGATCAGCTCGTAACGATCTCACTTACGACTTCATCGCGCCATCGCGCACCGCGATGCGCTTCGCCGCGACAAGGCCCGACTGCAGCGCGCCCTCCATGTACCCGACGTACTTGTAGCAGCAGTGTTCCCCAGCAAGGTGCAGCCGCCCGCCCGCGTGCGCCTGCGCAAGCAGCGGGCCGACCGTCGTCACTTGTCCCGGCGCAGGGAACGAATACCCAGCGCCCGTCCACTGCTCCCCCGGCCAGTCCATGAACCGCGTGCCATCGACGTTCTTCCCGTAGCCCGGATACACCGTCTCCAGTGTTTCAGAATACTTCCGCATGCGGTCCGCGGCCTCGCGAGAGCGGATCTTCTCCGCGCCCGGTCCGCCCGAGAAGCAGTTCAGGCACGCCTCCGCGCCTTCAAGCTGTCCGTCCGTGCCCTCCCACGTCATGCTCACTTCATCGTCGGTCATCATGTCCGGCGCAAGCTTCGCGGCCTCCCAATAGCGGGACTTCACGCGAGACAGCATCTTCACGTTCGTGCCCATCTGCGGGTTCAGCGCGCCCGGCAGGCCCGGCTGCATCTCGATCTTCTTCCAGATCGGCGGCGGAACCGCCAGCACCACGTCATCACACGTCAGCGTGCGGCCATCGCCGCAGCCCACCGTCAGTTCCTTCCCGCGCGCAGAGATGCTCTTCACCGCCACACCCGTGACGATCCGTCCCTGCCCCAAACCCTCCGCCAGCTTCATCGCAAGCTGCTGGTTCCCGCCCTTGCAGCGATACACCTCGCTGTCGCTCCAGTACTTATCAAGCCCGCCCGCCTTCACCGCCGCCAGCAAACCCAGATACGACTGATGCTTCGTCGCCACGCCGTTATCGGCGGTCAGCCCCGCGGCCATCGCCATCTTGCAAAGCG
>JBBRUT010000158.1:0-7488 GCA_038247555.1 Phycisphaerales bacterium
ACGACGGGTGTGTTTCAGTTTGAATCGGGCGGGATGCGGCGGCTGCTGGTTGACATGCGCCCCGACCGGCTTGAAGACCTGATCGCGGCCAACGCGCTCTTCCGCCCGGGCCCGATGGACCTCATCCCCGACTACAACCGCCGCAAGCACGGCCAGGCCGAGGTGCCCAAGGTTCACCCCATTGTCGACACGTACACCGCCGAGACGTACGGCGTGATGGTGTATCAGGAGCAGGTCATGCAGATCGTGCATGGCCTTGGCGGCATCAAACTGCGTGATGCGTACACGCTCATCAAGAATATCGGCAAGAAGAAGTACGACAAGATCGACAAGGAGCGTCCGAAGTTTGTCGAGGGCGCGCAGAAGCAGGGGCTTACGCAGCAGGCCGCGGATGAGCTGTTTGAGCTGATCTTGAAGTTCGCCGGCTACGGCTTCAACAAGAGCCACTCGACCGGGTACGCCATCGTTGCGTACCAGACGGCCTACCTGAAGACGTACTTCCCGAACCAGTACATGGCGGCGTTCCTGACCTTTGAGAGCCAGGCGCAGAAGGTCGCCGACTGGATTCCCTACGTCGAAGACTGCAAGAAGACGCGCTATCTCAGCGGCAAGGTCGGCGTGGAAGTGCGGCCGCCTGATGTCAATCTGTCGAAGGCGGACTTCGGTGTGGTGTTTGACCCGGGCGAGCCGCACGATGCGCTGCACGGGCACGTGCGCTTCGGCCTCAAGGCCATCAAGGGCGCGGGTGACCGAGCGATCGCGGCGATTGTTGAGGAGCGAGAGAGCGGCACGAAGCAGTTCGGCTCGCTCTTTGATTTCTGCGAGCGGGTGATGGCGCGGCTGGCCACACAGGCGGCGGCATCGGCGGCCAATGGCACGGGGAGCGGCGGGACGGCGAACCTGCTGAACAAGACCACGCTTGAGTCGCTCATCAAGTGCGGGGCGATGGACTCGCTGCACGAGCGTGATGGTGAGGGCGGTCGGTCGCTGCGTGCGGCGATGACGGTGAGCCTTGAATCGGCGATGGGATCGGCACAGAAGGTGGCGCAGGACAAGGCCGCGGGACAGGGTGGACTGTTCATGGGCGGCGGGGCGGAGAAGACGGCGGCCGCACCGCGCGAGGTGTCGCTGCTGGGGAAGGCCACGCCGTGGAGTGAGAGCGAGACGCTCGCCAAGGAGAAGGAGGTCCTTGGGTTTTACGTTTCGAGTCACCCGCTGGAAGAGTGGAGCGCCTGGACCAAGGTGTTTGTGACCGGCGGATGCGACGCGGCGAAGGCTTTGCCGCACGATTCGCGGGTGGTGCTGGCGGGGCTTGTGAGTTCGGTCCGCACACTGATCGTCAAGACGGGGCGGAGCGCGGGTCAGAAGATGGCGATCGTGCCGCTTGAAGACCAGAGCGGGTCGATTGAGATTGTGCTCTTTGCGGACCGGTACGCGCATTTCGAGGCCACGGTGCAGCCCGGGAACCCGGTGTTTGTGGTGGGACGGATCGATCGCTCGCGCGCCGGTGGCGGCAATGCGAACGGTGTGCCCGGCAATGACGAAGACCCGGGCGCAGCGGGCGCGGCGGGGGGGAAGCCAGGTGGTGGGGGCGGAGGGGGTCAGCAGAACAATGTTCAGGTGATTGTGGATCGTGTCGTGCCGATCGATGGCGTGCCGCTCATGCCGGGCAAGCTGTGGGTGCGGCTGGATGCGGAGCGGCTGAACGGCGATGGCTCGCGCGCACTGAAGGAACTGGCCGCGATCGTGCGGGGGGAATCGATCGGCGGCGGCGATGAGCGGCTGGCGGTAGCGGCCCCGATGCCGGCACTTTCCGCGGAGGACCGCGCGAGTGCGTTCCCGATGGACATCGTTGTGGATCTTCCCGATCAGCGCATCCGTCTGGAGGCCTCGCCGCATATGCGTGTGCGGCTGTCTGCGTCGATGGTTACCGAGTTGTCGCGTCGGCTGGGGGAGGGGTGCATCCGCGTTGTGGGCGGGGTAACCGTCGAGACCATGAATGGCAGGGGCGGTGGGAACAAGCCGTGGATGAAGAACCGCGGCGGCGGAGCCCCGGCGGGCGGCGCGAAGCGGTAGAAGAACTAGTGGCCCAGGCGGAAGACATCCGTCAGGCGACCCTCGGCGGACTCTTCATCGGTGAAGAAGGTCACGCGCAGCGTCGGCGACACGGTTCCCGCGCCCCCGACACCTGATCGCCATTCCAGCAACCACTCGGGCAGCGCACCGAGCGAGAGGGTGTAGGTGCGGGTGATCAGGCCGTCATAGTGCAGGGCGTTGTCCCCGGGCGTCGAGAGGTTGGTTCTCCACACCAGGTCCTGGGTCTGCGAACCGTCTGCGAACTCCGACCCTGGGCGGAAGAGTTCCACCCGCGCGATGCCGAGGGCGCGGACGGGCTGCGCAAACGCATCCCGCAGTTCGAAGTGGCAGACGATCACCGGGTCGCCGGAGCCATCGACACCGATGCGCGTGAGGGGATGAATGGCGAGGCGCTCGGGCTGGAGCCACGCGATTGAAGCGGCCCGGGCATCTGCGGCGGGCGCAGCGCAGCCTCCACAGCCGCAGCTTGCAGCGATTCCTGCACCGATGGCGCAGAGGATCAACAGGGGCGGGGATGTGGTACGGCCCTTACGCATCGCAGCAGTTTATGGGTTCGCGGGCCGCGACGCCTTAAGGAACTTCTGCTGGGTACGGGAATGCGATCCTGTGGCCCCGGCGGGCTCAGGCCGCGAGGTCCTCATCGTCACATTCCGGGGGGTCGCCGATGCAGCCCCACTTGTCCTTGGGCAAGTGCCGGTGATGGACGTGGATGACCCTGGCGAGCTGGGAAGCGAAGAGCTCGCCGATGGTTTTGAGCTGATCGACCAGCAGCGGCCCGAAGGGGGAGAGGCGGTCGCGGAAGAGCATGACGATCGCCAGGACCTCGCCCTCGTGTCGGCACGCAAAGCCGATGACGCCGGAGTCTCCGAGCCACGCCGCATCGGCGCCGGCGAACTCTTCGAGCTTGCGGGCATCGCCGAGGTTGAGGATGCCGATCGACTTCTCGAACTTGGGCGCGACCGTGTTGGCCATGTGATCGAGGAGCATGTCGACAGTTTCCTTGGGGCAGTCGTAGTTGACGTATGCCCCCAGGGAGTAGTCCCCGCTGGTTGTCGGGAGGAACACCGCCGCGTTCGTCGGCCCGGATCGGGCGAGGACAAACTCGAGCGTGGTTCGCAGCAGTTGCTCGATATCGAGCTCATGCTTGATGAGGGTTTTGAACTCGGTTGCGGTGGTGACCTGGTTCATAGCGGCAGCGCACTCCATGTTGCCGCCAACCTGATCGGTGGATTCCGGGTGAGGCTCTCGCGCTGCGGGCCGTGCTCCGCGCTCGGTGCGTCGGCACAGACGATCCAGCCTTCGCAGCCGTTCTTCTCCGCGCGCTTTGGCGCCTGCCCGGGGTCGGATACCCGCTGCGTTGAGCAGCAAACGCGAGAGTTCGTGGACGCGCAAGTTTCGCGCAATCACCGCGAGGCAACCCTTTGCGGCGGCGAGCTGGCGAAACTCCGGTCCTCGCTCCGCGGACATCATCAGGACGCCGGTGCCGCGCTTAGCGAGTTCTCCCGCCAGATCAAGCGATTCGGCGACACAGCACTCGTGATCGATGAGCGCTCCGTGGATGCGCGGGCGCCTGCCGCGTTCGACTCCGAGCATCATGGACAGGGCCTCGACAGCATCGCGCGCGAGCAGGCAGATGGCGCGGCCGCCCAGGGCCCGCATCGCACGGCCGGCGAGGCTGGGGTTGCGTGTCACGATCAGCACGCGCGGATAACTGAGATCGTGTTCTCGGTCCACACGCGGGCGCAGGGGCTTCATCTCGACGTGTCCGTGCTGGGTGCTGATTTCCTCTACAGGCTTCGCCGCAGCGGCGGCGTCGCCCGACGAGTTTTCTGCTCGAGCCATGGAGCTGATCCTCGTTTTTTTGTTCATGGTGTACACGGTGTACGGAACATTGTCTCAGGCGGCGCGCTGCACGCCGTCGCCGGAAGCGATGACCTGCGCTCCGCCGCGCAGGAGTTGGTTTGCTGATGGATCGCGTGACCAGCGATAGTCGGGGAGCGCGACCGTGACGCTTGTGCCGCGTCCGGGCCTGCTGGCGAGCTGGATCTCTCCGCCGTGGAGCCCGACGAGCCGGTGCGCCAGTGCGAGGCCAAGCCCGGGCTGGCGACCGGCGGGCTTCTCTGAAAAGAAGGGATCGACCGCGTGCTCGAGCGCGTGCTCGCTCATGCCTGCGCCATCGTCGATGACGTGGATCAGGAGGCGCGAGGGTTCCTGGGCATCTTCCTGAACGCGGACTTCAACCGGCGATCGCGGCGAGGCCTCGACCGCGTTGACCACGATCTCGACGATCGCATCGGTCATGAGGCCAGCATCGAGCCTGGCGGTATCGAGGCCGTCGGCCAGAGTCAGCTTTATCCCCAACACACCCGAGGGCCCTGCCTTTCCGACGCAGCGCGCCTTGGCGCGTTTTATGACATCATCCATCACCGTTGCCAGGTCTGCGGGCCGCCAATCCGGCCGGGGCGGGTTGGCGATGCGGTGCAGCCGCGCAACCAGATCGCTCAGCCGTCCTGCGGCATCGACGATTGCTTGGGCGGTCTGGCGGTCGTAATCGTCTCGCAGCCGGGACAGCAGGGACTGGGCGCGGCCGGAGATGACCGTGAGCGGATTGTTCAGTTCGTGCGCTGCGCCGGCGGTCATCTCGCCGAGGCGGACCATTGCACGCGTTTCGGCAAGCTGCTGCTGGGCCTCGCCGAGGGCGCGGTTTGCCTCGCCGAGTTCCTGGTTCAGCCGCCCCAGTCGCCCATTGGCGCGCAGGATCGACTCCACCAGCAGCTGCTGGCTGGGCTCCTCGCCCAGGCCAAGGTCGCGGCAGCGTGCGCTGGTGGCTTCATACAGCCGCGCGATCAAGCCTTCGATTCGATCAGCGTTCAGGCCCATGCGCGCGGCGAGGTCGCGGTCATCGGGGGCGGTTGCCATGTTCCCGGACCACCCCAGCCCCAGGCGTCGGCACAGCGCATCGGCAACGCCGACGATGCCCACGACCCGGCGCGAGTCGATCTCGGGCAACTGGTCGTATGGTGTGCCATGGAGCTCGACGGTGGCACTGAGCGCCTCGGGCAGGCCCCAGAGCTTGGCGATGTGCGCGCCGGCGACGTGATGATCCATCCCCAGGATGGGACGCTCGAAGTCGGCGATGTTCCCCATCCGCATCTCGGTCAGGTCGATGACGCGGCCGTAGGCGCGGGGAAGGACGACTTCGAGGGCGAGCTTGCCGATGTCGTGCACCAGACCGCAGACGAAGCACTCTTCGGCGTGCAAGCCGGGCTCGGGCATTTCCTTGGCGATGAGTTCCGCCGCGCACGCGACAGCGATCGAATGCTGCCAGAAGCCCACGCGGTTGAAGCCGGCGTTGGGGGCGGGCGAGGCTTTGGCGGACGCCTTGCGCGGGAGATTGCCGGACCAGTCGAAGATGGCGACGCTGAGGACCAGGGAGCGCACGGCATCGAGCCCGAGCATGACCACGGCCATCTCGACGGTGGTGATGGGGTGGCGCGTTCGGTTGGCCGCGCGGCGGCAGAGCGAGAGCAGGCGGGCCGTGAGGGTGGGGTCGGCCTCGATGAGACGGACAATCTCGCGGAGATCGGGCTCTTCCTGTGCGCCCAGCTGCAGCAGCCTCGCCGCGACGGCGGGGAGCGTGGGCAGGCCGCCGAGTTCGCGCAGGACGAGTTCTGTGCGGCGGGAGAGGAGCGGGTCCATGAGGAAGCGGGGCCCGGCGCCGCGCCCACGGGCGGGTCCGAACTCCTCCGCCCTGGTTCTGGCACGCGAACGAGCCATTGGTGTGCTTCTCGCTCCAACTGAAAGTGCACAGATCGCACTTGAACAACGGCTCCGGGCACACTGCCTCAGGCCGCTTGGGTCAGCTCATCGATACGCCGCAGCAGGTTGCCTACGTCAAAGGGCTTGGAGACGAAGTCATCCGCGCCCGCTGCTCGCAGCGAGTCGATGTCCTCGGGCTTCACCACGCCTGAGACGAAGATGATGCGGGTGTCCTTCAGCTCCTCGTGCGAGCGGATGCGCTCGCACACGACGCTGCCGTTCACATCGGGGAGCATGAAATCGAGGATGATGAGGTTGGGACGGAACTGCTCGGTGAGCAGGCCCGCGTCGTACCCCGTCGAGCAGAACTTGACGTCGTATCGATCGTTCTTGTTGAAGAGGTCCTTGAACATCTCGATGATCTGGGCATCGTCATCGACGACGAGGATGCGGCGAGCGCCGTGATCGAGCGCGCCCACCGGGATCTCGTTGGCCCGCATGAACTTGATGAGTTCGGCGCGGGGGATGCGGCGGAACTTGGAACCCGGGACGCGGAAGCCGCCCAGACGACCGGCGTCGAAGCACCGGATGATGGTTTGCTGGGAGACCTTGCAGACTTCCGCGGCCTCGCCGGTGGTGAAGATCCGCTTGCTCGCCCATTCCTTTGCGGTGTGCTGGCCGTTTACCCCGGGCATGCGTGACTTCCCGATCAATTGACCGCCCGGACAGCGCGCCGACCTCCGGCGCTTACCCGCGTGGTACAGATTGCCGAGCCGTCTATCGACGCCGAGATTGCCTGACTTAACGGCACATCTTCACACTCGCGGCGATTGCGCTCCGGACATCCGAACATGTCACTTCCATCGGGGCAGACGAGTCCGCCGGGCAACGTCCACCTTCGTTACACTGCGCTGCTGCTTGGACAACACACTCTGCGGAGTCCCATCATGCTCGCTCTTGCATGTATCGCGGTGGCGATTGGTGCCTGTACTCCCGCCACTTCCGGTGACGCGCCTGATGTGCAGCCATGGAAACCGGTTCCCGGCAAGCTGATGACGCGCTGGGCGAAGGATGTCGACCCTGCCAACCCGTGGCCGGAGTATCCGCGTCCGCTTCTGCAACGAGAGCGGTGGATGAACCTGAACGGGTTGTGGGACTATGCCATCACGGGGAAGGATGCGCCGATGCCGGAGATGGAAAGGGGAGCGGATGGCAAGATCCTCGTCCCTTACCCCATCGAGTCCGCACTCTCCGGCGTCGGCCGCGCACTCAAGCCCGAGCAGGCCCTGCATTACCGCCGCACCTTCCGCGTCCCCGCCGATTGGAACCTTGGCGCAACGGTGCTCCTGCACTTTGGCGCAGTCGATTGGCAATGCATGGTGAGCATCAACGGAAAGAGAATCGGTGAGCACGCGGGAGGCTTTGATCCGTTCAGCTTTGACATCGCCGCGGCGATCAAACCCGACGCCGACAACGAGCTCGTCGTGACGGTGACCGACCCCACCGACACCGGCGGCCAGCCCCGCGGCAAGCAATGGCTCTCGCCGCGCGGCATCTGGTACACCCCCACCAGCGGCATCTGGCAGACGGTGTGGCTCGAGCCTGTGCCAACCGCGAGCTTCAGCGGCCTTC
>JBBRUT010000159.1:0-7372 GCA_038247555.1 Phycisphaerales bacterium
ACTTCCCACTTCCCACTTCCCACTTCCCACTTCCCGATACCATGCCCACATGTCCACTCCCGCGGCATCCGCCGAACCCTGCGTCATCGTCATCTTCGGTGCCTCCGGCGACCTGACGCACCGCAAGCTCATTCCCTCGCTCTACGACCTTGAGAAGCAGGGTGTGCTCCCCAAGGGCACCGTCATCCTCGGTGTCTCGCGCACACCGCTTACCGATGACCAGTTCCGCGAGAAGCTCGCCCCAAGCGTCGAGAAGTTCTCTGCCCACTTCGAAACCGGCCGCTGGCGAAAGTTCGCTCAGCGCGTGCACTACCACCCCGGCGATGCCTCCAATGTCGACGCCTATCCAGCCCTAAGTAAACGCATCAACGACCTCGCGGCAGGCGCCGGCATCTCCAAGCCCCAGGGTGGAGGCGGCTCACCCAACATCCTCTTCTACCTCTCCGTTTCGCCAGACCTCTACGAGCCCATCGTCGAATCCATCGGCGCTGCCGGCATGGTCACCGAGGGCAAGCGCTGGTGCTCGCTGAACCCCAGCGACTCCGCCTGGCAGCGCATCATCATCGAGAAGCCCTTCGGAACCGATCTCGCCTCCGCCACCTCCCTCAACCGCGCCCTCGGCCGCGTCTTCGAGGAAGTCGCCATCTACCGCATCGACCACTACCTCGGCAAGGAACTCGTCCAGAACATCGCCGTCATGCGGTTTGCCAACACCATCTTCGAGCCCATCTGGAATCGAAACTACGTCGACCACGTCCAGGTCACCGCCGCCGAAACCGTCGGCGTCGGCTCCCGCGCCGCCAACTACTACGACTCCGGCGCTGGTGGCGCGCTCCGCGACATGGTCCAGTCCCATCTCCTCCAAGTCCTCGCCCTCGTCGCCATGGAACCCCCCAGCGTCTTCGATGCCGGCGGAATCATGCGAGAGAAGATCGCCATCTTCAGCACCGCCGTCATCGCCCTGCAGGATCAGGTCCCCAAGCTCGCCGCCTTCGGCCGCTACGGCGCAGGCCCGGGACCCGATGACCCCGCCTACGTCGATGAGAAGGGTGTTGACCCCAAGCTCAAGAACGAAACCTTCGCCGCCATCCGTGTCGAGTTCGACAACTGGCGATGGAACGGTGTCCCCTTCTACCTTCGCTCCGGCAAGAAGATGGCCGGCAAGCTCACCGAAGTGGTCATCACCTTTAAGCCCGCCCCCACCAACATGTTCGGCAAACTCGGCGTCCCCTCCGCCGCGGATCGCGGCTCACAAAACCGCATCGTCATCAACATCGCCCCCTCCGAAGGCATCTCTCTCCGTGTCGATGCCAAGGTCCCCGGCGGCGGCGGAGGCGGCCTCAAGATCGCCTCCGCCAAGCTCGACCTCGACTACACCAAGGCCTTCGGCGGCGAGCAGATCGAGGCCTACGGCCCCCTCATCCTCGACGCCATCGAGGGCGATCGCTCCCTCTACAAGCACCGCGACGAAGTCGAAGGCTCCTGGCGCATCTGCGAACCATTCATCAAGAACGAGCAGATCCGCGCATCCATCGAAACCTACAAGCCCGGCTCCTGGGGCCCGCCCGCGGCCGATCTCCTCCTCGCGCGCGATGGCCGCGAGTGGCACAACCCCCGCGCCGATGAAGTCCGCTGAATGTGCCCCGGGCTTGGTGATAGCAGGAGGATGGGTAAGGGGAGGAGGGAGGGGGGTCCCTCAACGCCCGAGAATCCCCCGCGCCGCCCGCAACGCCCACCACCGCATTTCCCAGGAACCGACCCCGCCCAACAAGCGCACGTTTCAGTGTCCGTTTGCGACCTTCGCCTTGTAGGACCGGCGTTCTGCTGGCACACTCACACAGTGACAGACTCGTGACCAAGGGGTAGCTGTCCCTCCGCGCTCCTCAGTCCGCTTTTTCGGAACTCTGCCCATGAAGTGCATTTCCAGTCGCGCCCTCTCCGCCCTCGCGCTCGCCCTTTCTCTCGCCCCCGCCGCCCTCGCCCAGAAGCAGGCCGCGCCCTTCGAGCCCGAACGTCAGGCCCTCCCCATCCCCGTCGGCCTCGAACGCCTCGACGTCATGCCCGTGGTCCTCCGCCCGTCGCAAGCCGGCACACTCCGCGGCCCCGGCTGCCCGCAAACCATCGTCTCCCACACCAACGCCAACTTCACCGGTGGCAGCTTCGTCGTGCAGGCCGGCTTCGCTCAGAACGAAGTCGCCGCCGCGAGCTACACACTGCCCGCCGCCGCGTTCCCCGTCAAGATCGATCTCATGGAGTTCATCCTCGCCACCAGCAACGCCTCCGTGCAGACGATCACGCAGTGGTCCGTCCTCGTCTGGGAAGGCAATCCCAACACCGGAACGCTCATCGCCGAGTACTCCTCCGATGACACCATCCTCGCGCACGCACGCGTCGGCCCGGGCACCGCTGGCCTCAACATCCAGGTGTCCGTCGATCCCGGTGACCCCGAGCAGATCTTCATTACCAACAGCGGCGGCAGCAACACCTTCACGATCGGCTTCCGCATCGATGTCCACAACAACCAGACCGCCAACCCCTGCTTCACCGCTCCGCCTTCAAGCTCCAACGCCTTCCCCTGCACCGATACCAGCGGCCTCCAGCAGGCGACGCGCAACTGGCTCTTTGGCGTGAACTGCGGCACCTTCGGCTGCCCCGCCAACGGCGGCTGGTCCACCTTCCAGAATCTCAATGTCCTCTGCCGCCCCTCCGGCGACTGGGTCATGCGCGCCACCTGGTCCAGCATCAACTGTGAGCCCCAGTCCACCGGTTCCTGCTGCGCTTCTGGCGTCTGCTCCATCACCACCAGCCCCGAGTGTCAGCTCGCCGGCGGCACCTGGACCCTCAACGCCTCCTGCATTCCCAATCCCTGCCCCTCCACCACCGGCGCTTGCTGCTTTGGTAACTCCTGCCAGATCCTCGAGCCCGCGGCATGCACCGGCTTCGGCGGAACCTTCATCGGCCTCGGCGTCGCATGCGGCGCTGGCAACGTCTGCCCCCTTGGCGCATGCTGCCTGCCCGATGGTTCCTGCACCGCCGGCCTCTCCGGCCCCGCGTGCGTCGGCCTCGGCGGAGCCTTCCAGGGCGTCGGCTCTTCCTGCTCCCCCAACAACTGCCCCCAGCCCACTGGCGCGTGCTGCTCCGCCACCAACTTCTGCTTCCCGCTTACCCAGGCCAACTGCCTCGCCATCCCCGGCGCAACTTGGCAGGGACCCCTCACCGCCTGCGAGCCCAACCCCTGCGGCGGCGCAACGACCGGCGCATGCTGCACCGGCGGCATCTGCGCTGTCACCACCCAGGCCGAGTGCACCGGCCCCAACACCAGCTTCGCCGGCGTCGGCACCGTCTGCAACGACCCCGGCAACAACACTCAGCCCTGCTGCCGCGCCGATTTCAATCAGGATGACACCGTCGCTGTCCCCGACATCTTCGCCTTCCTCTCCGCGTGGTTCGCCGGCGATGATTCCGCCAACTTTGATGGTGAGGGCGCATCCCCCACCGTCCCCGATATCTTCGCCTTCCTCTCCGCGTGGTTCGCCGGCTGCAACTAAGCGTTCTTGGTGGCACCGCTCTTGATGGCACCGCTCTTCAGAGCGGTGTTGCGTTCACCTCCCCAATCTCCCTCACCCCCGAACCCACGGACCCCAAGTCCGTGGGTTCTTTCTTTTCCCGCTGGAACCCGCCCCCCGCGCCCCCCACAATACCCCGCATGAACGAAACCTACGACCTCAGCCCCGAGCCCATCGCGCCCCGCCTCCCCGGCGCGGCCGTACTCCGTGAAGATGTCGAAGCCGTCAACGGCGCGCTCGCCTCCGACATGACGCTCCACGCCCTCAACTGCATCCGTGTCTTCGGCTCCTTCCACCTCGCCCTCTCCGGTGGCTCCACGCCCCTCCCCCTCTACCGCCGACTCCTCATCGATCCCATTTTCCGAAACTTCCCCTGGGCCCAGACCCACGTCTGGATCGTCGACGAACGCCGCGTCCCCTTCGACGATGACCTCTGTAACTTCCGCAACATCGAAGAGACCATCGGCGAGCATTCCGGAATCCCCTCAGAGCAGCTCCACCCCATCCACGCCCTCGCCGACGATGCCGATCTCGCCTATCAGCGAGAGCTGCGCGAGCACCTCGGCTGGCGCGAGAAGGGCCACGACCGGCTCGACTTCATTCTGCTGGGCATGGGCGCCGACGGCCACACCGCTTCGCTCTTTCCGCGCTCACCCGCGCTCATGGCCGATCTCTCTCCCGACCCCGCCGAGGCCTTGCTTCCGTTGCACGACCGCCCAGCGCTGGTCCGCTTCAACTCTGGCCCAGCCGTCACGCCGCCCGAGCGCGTCACCCTCTCCCTCCCCATGATCAACGCCAGCCGCTTTGTCGCCGTCCTCGTCACCGGCAGCCCCAAGCGCGACATGCTCACCCGCATCTCCCGTTCCGCTTCCGGCGCGGCTCCGCGGGATCCCGCCGACCTCCCCATCCTCGCCGTGCAGCCCCTCGCCGGCGAACTCCGCTGGTACATCGACCACGCGGCCTGCCCCGAACCTTCCACCCCAGGCCGCACCCCATGAGCCTCTCAGTCGAACCAAACGCCAAGATCACCTTCGGCATCCATTACGAAGACGACGATGTCGCCGTCGTCGAGAAGCCCACCCGCCTCGCCACCCAGCCCGGCAAGGGCCACGCCGCCGACACCCTGCTCAACGGACTCTTTGCGCGCTGGCCCAACCAGCTCCAGAATCTCGGCAAGTCGCGCGACTTTGGCCTCCTCCACCGCCTCGACCGCGAGACCTCCGGCCTCCTGCTCGTCGCGCTCAAGCCCGCCGCCTACGACACCCTGCGCGAAGATTTCGCGCAGCGCCGCGTCCGCAAGTTCTACTGGGCCATCTGCTCCGGTCTGCCCAAGAAGCTCACCGGCGTCATCCGCATGCCCATCATCGAATCCCCCAACACCGCCGCGCCCAAGGCCGCCCGCTCCGGCGCCGGCGTCATGAAGCTCGCACGCATCACCCGCGCCGGCAGCGGCAAGCCCGCCCTCACCGCCTACCGCGTGCTGGACTCTTCCGACCACGGCTGCCTCATCGAGGCCCGCCCCGTCACCGGCCGCCTTCACCAGGTCCGCCTCCACCTCGACGCCATCAGTTGCCCCATCCTCGGCGATGTGCTCTACGGCCCGCGCCGTGTCCAGGGGGCATCACCGCGCCTCGCCCTCCACGCCCACCGCCTCGTCTTCACCCAGCCCCTCACCGGCAAAGTCGTCGATGTCCACACCAACTGGCCCAAGGACCTCAAACGCGTCCTCAAAGACTTCAAGCTCTCCAGCACCCCCAAGCCCGACGCCAAAGCCGCCGCGGCCAACCTCGCCGACGTCGACGATTCCGCCGACGCCGATTGATCCCATCGCGCCGAGTCGTATTCAGTTCTCTGCTTCGTCCCTTCCCTACACCCGCCCCATCAGCTCCGCCGCGACATAATCCGCCAGCAGAAACCCCGCATCCGTCAGCACCCATCGCCCCTCTTTCGCGGCCATCAACCCCTCTTCCTCAAACCGCTTCACCCCCGCCTCCACCTTCGCTCCCGCCCCAGGCGCTGCGACCTCCGCATCCCCCATCACCGCCGCCCCATCCAGCCCCTCGGCGATGCGCAGCCCCGTCATGATCCGCTCCCGCACCAGCCGCGCCGCATCCGGCCGCTCCACATCCGTCACCGGCGATCGTCCCCGCTTTGCCAGATAATCCCCGAGCCTGCCGACATTCTTCCATCGCCAGCTTCCGCGGCCTGACCCAAGCGACATGCCCGCCCACGCGTGCCCCGAAGCGCTCGGCCCCGCCGCCAGCCACTGCTCCTGCCGCCAATACGCCAGGTTGTGCGCGCTCTCGTGCCCCGCCCGCGCAAAGTTGCTCACCTCATACCGCGCAAGCCCCGCTCCCCGCATCATCTCCACCGTCCGCTCAAACATCGCCGTTTCCACATCCTCATCCATCGCCGCAAACTCGCCGCGCTTCATCCGCGCGGTCATCGGCGTGTTCGCCTCATACGTCAGCGCATAGCACGACACATGCGTCGTCCCCAGCGCAAGAGCCCGCTCCACATCCCGCTCCCACTCTTTGAGCGTCTGCCCCGGCACCCCAAAGATCAGATCCACCGACACCCGCGCGATCCCCGCCCCACGCGCCGCCTCCAGCGCCCGCGGCACATTCTCCGGGTTGTGCGTCCGCTCCAGCGTCTTCAGGTGCCGCGCTTCAAACGACTGCGCCCCCACACTCACCCGGTTCACCCCGCCCGCTTCCAGCACCCGCATCAGCTCCCCCGTCGCGCTCTCCGGGTTGCACTCAACCGTGAACTCCCCACGCGCCACTTCCTCCCCGTGCCGCGCCCCTCCCATCCACGACAGATCAAACAACGCCCCCAGCCGCTCCAGCACCCGCTCCCACAACGCCGCCTCCAGAAGCGAGGGCGTTCCCCCGCCAACAAAGATCGTCCTCAGCGGCGCGCCCGCGGCGTGCGGCGCAAGCAACTCCAGCTCCTCGATCAACCGCTCGACAAACGCCCCCTGCTGATCCCGCGTATCCACAAACGAATAAAAATCGCAGTAGTGGCACTTGTGCGAGCAGAACGGCACATGGATGTACAGCGACCGAACAGGTTCGCGGACCTCCCGCTCATCCAGCGGATGCCCACTTTCGGCCGCCAATCTCACCACTTCCGGCTCTGCAGGTTGCCCCAATACCAGTAGGCGGATATGTTGCGAAGTATCCATGGTTGACACAGGCGGCTTTTTCTCGCCGCGGAAGGGTAGGTCCACGCGTGAATGTGACCCTCTTGATGGTGCAGAAGGACGGCGGCTCTAAAGAAGTCCCGCTCAAATCGCTCCCCGTCATCATCGGTCGCGGCGACGACTGCAAGGTCAGGGTCCCCCTCGCCAGCGTCTCCCGCAACCACTGCGAACTCCTCATCGATGACGATGAGCTGATGGTCCGAGACCTCAAATCCTCCAACGGCACCTTCGTCAACAAGGACCGCGTCTCCAGCCGCGAACTCGTCCCCGGCGATCTGCTCGCCGTCGGCCCGGTCGTCTTCGTCGTCCGCATCGATGGCCACCCCAAAGAAATCGACGCGGTTGAATCCTTCGCCTCCGGTGCCGTCGCCGTGCCCGGCGATGCGGGGGGGGGCGGAGCCGATGCAATCGCTGGCGTCCCCAAATGGGGCAGCCAGCAGGGCGGGGGGGGCGGGGGGGGCGGCAGCGGAAACGCCGCGGCCAAACCCACCAAGCCCGCCGCGCCGGCGCCCGGCAAGCCCATCCGCAAGGACGATGAGCTCGCGCAGATCGACAGCCTGCTCGACGACCTCAGCGACTCAGACTTCGACATTGATCTCGA
>JBBRUT010000160.1:0-7296 GCA_038247555.1 Phycisphaerales bacterium
GGTCGCAGCAGGCCAAACTCGGCGCGTGTGCCCGTGACGACAGCGACGGTGCGAATGGGCTGCGGCGCAGTCATGCTTTGAGTCCATCGGGGGGCGCATCGCGCCCAACATCAGCCCAGGTGATCGGTATGTCGGCCTCGACAGTACACACGAGTAACGCGCCAACAACCTGTTCGAGCGCGAACGGCGGCACACCGGTTCCCGGGCGCTTGAAGGTGATGTCGTCGCGCGTCAGACGGTGGCCGACCGCCAGTGCCCGCCGCGAAACTATGGACTGTCGCGACACGCCGCGGACATCGCGCTCGCGGTCCTGCACGTGCTTCCCGCCCGCGCGCACAGTGGATGAAGACAGAGTGCTCACAGGAGCTTGGAGGGGCCGGATCGGCGAGGGGTTGCAATACTTCCGCTGCTCATACGCCGCGCGCACGTTCGCGACATACCGCTTCAATCCGGCAAAGTTGAGTGAGGCTGAGTGATCCGGACCCTTGGCGGTGCGGTCATACGTGAAGTGCTTCTCCAGGATGCACGCGCCGCACGCCACCGCCGTGGCGCCCATCACCTCGGAAGCGGTGTGGTCGCTGTAACCGATCGGCACTTCTGGCAGTGCGCTCGCGATCGCACTGATCCCCTCCAGCGCAGCATCCTTTTCCGGTGTCGGATACGAACTGACACATTGCAGCACCGCCAGCCGCTTCTCTCGCCGCGGCGCGCCCAGCCACTCCGCCGCACGCTGCACCTCCGCCATCGTGCTCGCGCCCGTGCTCACGATCAACGGCCGATCGGTCGCGGCGAGCGCATCAAGCAGCGGCCGATGGATGATGTCCGGAGATGCCGTCTTGTAAGCGTCCCACCCGTCATGCACCCGCGCCGCCTCTTCCGCCTCGGGCACAAGCTCGACAGAGAACACGGTCACGATCGCGTGAATGCCCAGCTGCCGCGCAAGCGCAAGCACCGGCATCATCTGCACCGGGCTCAGCTCCAGCCGCCGCAGCATGCTGATCGGGTCGGTCTCGCCCGCGGCGTGCTGATACGCCGCGAGCTTCGCCGCGGAACTCATCAGCAGGTCCGTACGAAAGAGCTGCAGCTTGATCGCATCGGCGCCCGCGCCGTGCGCTTCACGCACCAGCTCGAGCGCCTTCTCCACGGAGCCATCGTGGTTGACGCCTAGCTCGGCGATCACGTACGGTCGGGAGCCGGCAGTGGTGAGGCCGATCTGTCGATCACGAATGAACATCCTGAAGGGTAATCCGTTCAGCGCGGCCGCGTGGCGAGCATCGCCTCGGCCACCATCATGTCGATCTTGGAGTCGATGTCGATCACACTGCCTTCCGAATTGATGATCCCGCGGCGACGATCCTCCCGCCCGAAGAACGCGTGCGGACCTTCGGTAGGGGGGATGCCGGTGATATCGAGCATAAGGGATTCGCGCGTCACGACAATCACGCCGCCATCGGGCACGAACACAGGCGGCAGATCCTGCCTTCGGAAGATGCCATGATTGAGCACATCACCTTCCCAGGGACGCACCGCGCCAGTTGGATCGATTCGAGCCATCCACCACGGGTGATACTTGCCGACCGGTGCGTATGACTGCACCGAGTCCGCGTGCTGTTCGATGAGCAGCTCCACCGCGCGATCGATCAGCCCCTCCGGACGCACCGGGACATTCGCATACAGCACTACAAATGCTTGTGATGCCAGGAACGGTTTCCCTGCCGCGATCTCCAGTTCCCCTACCGCGTGCCTTGCCGCGGCGTCAACAGTCGACGTATCGCTCGCCAGCTCGCCCGGCCTTGCGACTGCCCGCGCACCCAGCCCGCGCGCAAGCTCAAGTAGTTCGGCGTCATCCGAGGAAGCCACGACCTCGCGGACGCACCGCGCCCGCTGCGACGCCTCGATCGTCCACTGCACGCACGGCTTGCCTGCCACGTTCAGCAAGTTCTTCCGCGGCAGGCCCTTGCTCCCGCCGCGGCCCAGAATTATTGCGATGGCGCTCCGCTCGTGGTCGGCCATCAGATCAACCCTTCCGCTCGCCGCGAGTCCCACAGCTTCTTCCAAACCTTGCCAATCGCCTCGTGTGATACATCGCCAATGACTGCGCCATCCGGGCCGAGCACCACGCCTCCCGGCTGTACCGTCATCCTCGATCGCGCATCGCGCACCTGCTTGCTCCGCGGCGTGCGGAGCGGCGCAATCCGCTGGCCGCCGAGTGGCGCGAGCAGCGGATCAATCACCGCCCAGCCGCACAGCATGATCCACCGGTCATAGAACCCCTCCATCTCCGCATACGACGCATCGCACTTGGTCATCCGCGGCACAATCCACCCGCGCCAACTCTGACCAGTAGCACCCGCCGCGCCATTGCCCGCAGGCCATTGACCGCGCCTGCGCAGCAGATGCTCAACACCCGCCCACGCCAAGGTCATCGCATCCTCCCCGGAGACCGCGGCATACACACCCGCCGATTCGGCGAGCAGGTCGACACTGATAATGTCCGGATTCGCGGCCAGTAGCGCATCAATCTGTTCTGCTCCCGCGCGCAGTCCCGTCCTGACGTGCACGCCGCGCATCCCCGCGTTACGCGCAGCGCGAACCAGTTCCGGCAGGGTTGCATCCAGCAGCACCTCTTCGCGCGGGTGGCCGTGCGACCGCCGCTGCGCGCCGCTCAGTGTCAGCACAACATCATCCCGAAGCGAAGCAGTCTGTTCGATGAGGCTGCGCCGCCAACTGCCCACCTGGCTCGGCGCGATGAGCAGTTCGAGCGAGCCCGGTCCCGCCGAAGGTGCAGCAGCGATCAACTGTTCGTACAGCGATACCAAGCTCGCGGCATCAGCGGCGGCGATTTCGCCTTCCAATCCGTGTGCGATTCTTCCCAGACGCTCGCACGCCGCCGCGGAATCCGCGATGAACCGGAAGCCCGCATCCCGCACCGCCGGTGCAGCGCCGATGCAGATGCGCGAACCCAGCGGGTCGGACATCGGCGCCGGCGGCAGATACCCGAGCACCGCGCCCAGCGTGCCCAGCACACCCGCTTCTGCTCGAAGTCTGGCGAGCTCGCCCATCATCTTGCGCGAGACCACGCACGTGCCCAGCCCCGGCGCGGCGGTTGAGAACGCATACCGGTGCTGCTCGGGGTTCTGCGCATGCCTGCGAATCACCTCATCGCAGATCGCTGGATCAACAAAGCACCACGTCGGCCCTGCCACGATCGCCGCGTCCAGCCCCAGCCTTTCCATGATCGGCGACATCTGCGCCGGGTCGAGTACCTCGTCATACACGCTCGCCCCGCCCAGTCCGCCGCGCCAGCATGCCCCCGCAAGCAGACGGCCGGCGCGGATGAACCCCGGCGCGCCCACCTCGCCCATTACGCGGATGCAGTCGACCGGCTTGTCGAGCTTCATCCCCCTCAACGCCTGCTGAACCGCCCCGTCATCCTCGCACACCACCACGATGCGCTCGATCTGGCTGCACCGCGCAAGCCGCGCCAGCGTCAACCCCAGCACGCTTGTGCCCGGCACAAGTTCCCGAAGCGCGTTCGAAAGATCCGCGCGACCGATCGGGATCATCGCCGCAGCCTTGATCTTCACGCTCGACTCAACCCAGCTCATCCCGATGACATCGCCGTTCTGCCGGACCATGTCCGCATCGCGCGTGTTCCGCCGTGCACCATCCAGCGCGCGAAGCTCCGCATCCAGAATCTCGCCAAGCTCATCCGCCGCCGTCGCGAGCGACCGCACATTCTCCGCGTCCCGGTCGATCTGCCGTCGCTGCCGCTCCATGGGTGGAAGCGTCGCATCGAGATTGATCGCCCGATCGGTGCGGACGCGGTTCAGACCGCCCTTCTGATCCAGAAGCTGCACAAGCGTGAACGCGGGCTCCAGCCCCATGACTTCATCCCGCGCGGCATACACCTGCTTGATGATGCGATTCACCCTCGCCTGGTCGGCGTGATGCTCGCTCATCTCGCTGAGCAGCACGGCGGTCTTCCGGCTTGCCTCGCCGATGCGCCACACGTCCTTTCGCACCGCGCGCAGGCGGTCCTTCAGCGCGGCCTTGCTCGGCATCGCAGGAGGACTGCTTGATGCGCGGTCAGTACATCCGGCATCCGACGTCCCACATCCCACATCAGAAGCTGCAAACGTGTCGAGGAACTCGCTCAACGCACACACCCTCGTGTGCCCCTTGGCCACGCCCCCCTCCGTGCAGTCAAACGTCCCCAGACCGCGCTCTGCATCGGCCTTGAAGTCCCGTTCAAACTGCACACGATAGTTGTTCATCTGGCGATCGGTATACACCGGTTGGCCGGCCGCATCCGCCGCGGGCATGAGCTGCGAACCCATCCGCTTGATGCGCTGCCACTCCATCATCTCCAGCGTGTTGAACTCATTGAGCTCGCCCGCCCAGGTGTCGTGGATTGCAGCACCCGATGCGTAGTACGTCCCGTCGGTGAAGCCCAGATCTTGACCAATCACCGCCACCGGCTCGCACCCGAGGAACCGCGCCCAGTGATACGCCAGATGCGCCACCGTTGCGCACGGAACAATCCCGCCGTCATCGCCGCGATGGCCCACCAGCTTGCTGCCGAGCAGCGTGTTGAGGTGCTTCTCATCGGTGCACACGATCTCTCCGGGAAACGCATCCGTCACCGCGCGGTTCACCTTCGGCTCGATGACCAGGGTGATGCCCGCGACTGTTTCCTTCGTCAATCCCTCGTAGAACCGAAGGCTCAGCTCGCTGTAATCAAGCGCGGTGACAAAGTGCGGCCGGATTCCCCGCGCCAGCAGCGTCTTGAGCACCGTCTGTACCGCGATGATCACCACCCGATCACGCACCCCCGGGCGCGACAGCAGCTCGATGTTCCGCTCAAGGCTCGGCCCCGCCGCCACGACCACCGCCGGACTTCCCGCAAAGCTTCTCTTCAGCTCCCCGGCGCCCGCCCGCAGCGCATAGTGCTCGGCGTTCTGAATCAGGTTCCGTAGCGTCACCTTGCTCTGAAACAGCGATGTCCGCGCCGTCAGCGTGAGCGCCTCGACCACCCGGCTGAATGTCTCATCAAAAGTCTTCCGCACCGGCGCAAGCCGCCCCTCGCTCGCCGGATGCGGAACCATCGTCACGCCCAGCGCGACCAGCCCCTCCAGGCCCTGCACCGCCGCGGCCATCGCGCCCGCATCATCGGGGTCGGTCACAATCACGACGTTCGCCTCGGCCAGCCACGACGAATGATCAATATGCTCAAACACGGTGCGGAGCAGCTCGGCATCCGGCTCAAACACCACGATCAGCCCGCTCTTGCCCACCCGCCGTACAAGCTCCGCAACGTGATGCCCCGCCCCAAACCCCATGACCACGAAGATCGCCGCCGCGGCGACATCCACACCCTCCATCAGCCGCCGGGCCTCATCGAGCGGCCGTCGGCGACTGCACATCGCCACCGTTCCGCTCTCCTGGAGGAGTTCAACCGCCAGCACCCCGTCATCGGTCGCGATCACCCGCGCATCGCTTCGCCCATGGGCAAGCCGCACCCGCGCGCAGGTGTCCGGGCTCCCCCGCATCAGCACCGCCACATTGCGTTCAAGAACGGTCGTGCCGACGCTGATGGTCATCTGCTCGGTGCTGGGCATCTACAAATACTCCTCGCCCGCCTCCGCGGGTTTGCTCCATCGCCTGCCCGGCGGAGGCGGAACACCTCGCCGCGCCGGAGCGCATGACACAGCGGCGGGCTCTCCGCCCGCGATCTCTGTGCATCGGTCCGGCGTGCCCCCGTTCTCCCCTTTTCCGGTACAACACCGCATGAACTCTCTCGCCGCATTGCTCGGTCCGTTCGTGCTCGCGCAAGCCGATCGCGGCCCATACGTCCCGCCACCCCTCCCCACAACCCCCATCCTGGAGCGATGGCTCCTCGAGAACCCCTGGCCACCGGCCATCTCCCTCGCCGCCGCAGCGGTCATCGTGTTCTACGTGATGCGTTCCCGCTCTCAGGCCCGGCAAGGGGCAATCATCGCCGGAGTTCTCATTCTGGCGGCCGGAATCTGCGTCCTGACCTCCTTCGTCGTCACTACCGACCGCGAGAAGCTGGCCGATCGCACACGCTCGCTCATCGCGGCGACGGCCACCGCCAACATCTCCGACCTCCGCCCGTTGATGGCCAGCGACATCGGCCTGAACGTCCTTGGTGTGCCGTTCCGGGAGTCGAAGGAGGGCATTCTCGGCCTCGTCGATCTGTACATGGGGAGCCAGTACCGGGTCCAGCAACACTCCACTTCCAATCTCACCGCCCACGTGGACCGTGCGGGCATGGGCAAAACGCTCGTCCGTGTCCGAGTCGAGGTGGATGGCATGGCCAATCGCTCGTGGTGGCGCATCACCTGGCGCAGCACGGCCGAAGGCGACTGGCAGGCGATGCACATCGAGGGCCTGCAGATCGACATGGTCCGCGAGAGCATGATTCGCCGCTGAGCGGTGCGCTCCGCGCAGCAAAAGACCCCCGGGAACGTGGCAACCCGGGGGTCTGAAGGTTCTCAGATTGGCCCTGTAGTCCGACTGCTGGTTTGGGTCATGGGCAGCCGGAGAACCATTCTGAGAGGAAGCTGAAGATGTCCGCAACGCCGATCTGTCCCGAGCGGTCAAAGTCCGCGCGGCACATCGGCGTCGACTGTCCGGTTGTCGATCCGGATGTGTTCCGCACCGCAAAGACCATTGCAAAGTCATTGGCCATCAGCAGTCCCGGCACCAGGGATGTCGGCGTCCAGTCGGGGTACATGGAGTTCACATACGCGCCCTTGGCGTAGCCGCGCACCTGCGTGCCCGGCGGGAACAGCAAGTCCAGCACCCGGTTCGCCGGCGCGGCAGGAGGGATCTGACCGATCGTTGTGTTGCTATCGATCAGGCTGACATCGATCGACCGCTCCAGCAGCGTCGAGCGCTGCCCGCCCATTCCCCCGCCACGATCCGGGTGAACGATCGGCACCTCCGGATGAAACCGCCGCACCACCGGTGCCTGATCCTCCGACGGTTTGGCGATCGATCCAAACACCGCAGGCGCGGCGACAAAGCATGCTGCGATCGCCAAAGCGACAAGGTTTGATTGCACGGTTTCTCCCATCCAGCGTCGCGCTTGCCAGCACCAAGTGCCAAGATCGCCGCGACCGTCACGATTCAGAACTCCCACCGACGTGGGATGTATGACACCGTAACAGAAACAGGGGATGCAACGCCATTCCCCGAACCGGGGATTTTGAAAGGAATTTTACGCATGCGTCGCAGGCTCATCACGCCCACCAGTGCGCGATTGAAAAC
>JBBRUT010000161.1:0-7252 GCA_038247555.1 Phycisphaerales bacterium
CGTTCGTGCTGGTGGATTCAACCAACGGTGCTGTGGATGGACCGTTTGACCTGGCATCGCCGCTGGATGCGACGGTGCTCCTGGCGGTGCACAGCGGGTACGTTGCGGGGACGACGGTAAGATACCACGAAGCCGCGAGCACTTGTCCTATCGTCGTCGCTCCAAGTTGGCATCCCACTCTTCCAGCCGGTTTTCCTCCCGGTTTCTGGATTCCTCAGCCACCTGTGCCTGGCGCGCCGCCAGGAACGCCAGCCGGGACACCCGGACGTACTACGCCGACCGGCTGCTTCCAGCAGGCCCTGCCAGTGGCATGCGTCTGCACATGGCGATCATATCGAACTCCGGGGCTCGCGACCCCGCCTATCCCAGCCACCATTCCGTTCAGGATCATTGAGGACCAGACAACGTCAACACCTGGTGCATGTCCCGCGACGCCACAGGCTCCGACGCCACCACCGGGAACGCCGAGCCAGTACTTCTACTGAAAAGCACAAAACTTGATGCAGTCCGGTCGGAGAAATCCGTCCGGGCTGCTTCTTAACGGGATACGTCCATGATCCTCGCGTTTTTTCAGTTTCGCCTCAGGTCCTCAACTGCACGAGTGGGAGCTTGCCTCATTGTGGCAACTCTGTTCGCCACGGTGGCCGTGTGGCTCTCGCATGGCTGCTTCACAGAACTCACCATTCGCCGACTGGATCGGGTCGAGCGACTGGTCGGGTTGACGACTGACGGCACCACCGGTGCGGACCAAACGGCGGCCGCGTTCATCCGCGATGTGTACTCACTCCCGCCGGTGGATAGCAGCCAGCTCGCCTTCGCACGGGGACACGTGCATCGGACCGCGGGCATCCCGTACATGGCCATACGTGATGCGACGACCGGGGAGCTGGTCTCGATGCCCCTGCGATTCCTCCAGCGTGGTGCGCTGACGCTGCTGGTGCTCCTGATGTTTGTCGCCGCCGGATCGGGATTGGCGGTAGTTGTCCTTGCGCGTGGCAAGGAGCAATACACGCGCGCTATTCGCGTGCTTTGCTTGCAAGGCACGCGAATCGCGACTATCGCAGCGGTGGCAGGCCTTTCCGTCCTGCCGTTCGTAAGTGCGTTCATCTGGTATGTCCGGTACGACCGTACCCAGCGGGTTCGCGGTTTGCTCTACTACATGGTGCCGCCTACTGGGGAGGAGGCGATGATCATGGCGATTGCCGGATCCGCCAGCTTTGTGTTGGCTTACGTGCTGGCATTCTCGGTGACCAGCGAGTCACTGGTGTGTTTCCGTAAGCGTTGTCTCCGCTGTCACTACGCGCTGCAGGGGTTGAACGCACCCCTGTGCCCAGAGTGTGGCACCGCAACGGATGTCGGGTGGTGGCAAGCTCGCGGACGCCGGACCACCTTTCGCGCTACCGCTGCATTGGCCCTGATAGCAAGCTTGCTGGCGGGCGGCGTGCTCGCCGTCGTGTCGCGTAACTTGTCAGGCTGGCGCGAACGGGTGCATGCGTGGCTGGAACTGCGGGAACCCATCATTGCCGACCAGCGATACATTTCTGGCCGGCCTGGGGATACGTTCATCCTTCAACTGCCGGACGGAGTCGCTGCGCTTCAACTTCGGTACGCCACACCCCCTCCGGCTTCGGACGACAATCAAACCATGATCCCGCCGGTTGAGCTGCTTTGGGCAACCATGTTTTGGTCGGGCGCTTCCCGTCCGGGTGCTGTGGAGCGAGCTGAAGTGCGAACGGGGTCGGTATCGCTGCAGATCAATGACCAATACAGCGGACTGCCGGTGGTCGGTAACTCGCTGGCGGTCGGTCGATACCCACCGCCGGGAGGTTCCGTCGTAAACGCGCCGGGTGTGAGCAGGACAGGATCGCCCGGATCGAGCATGTACGTGATTCAGGCGGGCGATCACATTTTCTTGGCGACGCGTTACGACTGGACCAATGCGTGGGGATTAAAACGCCTTCTGATTCCGCTCGATATCCAACTTTTGAACCTCAGTCGTCTCGACGACTCATCGGACGATCCCATTGCACAAACCTTGCGTCATGCTGCGTCGGCTGCCGACAATAAGTGAGCACGAAGTGTTCGTAGCATGATTCTTCAAGTCCATAATGCAGCGCACCATCCCCGGCGTGAACCGTGGTTCATCAAGACACAGGAACGTCAACCATTCCACTCGTCGTGGACCTTCGGTACGCCGACCCGTTCACCACCGTTGCCCCAACGTATGGCCATCAATCGTCGGTGCAGTCAGGGCGGGCAGCGCACGGACCCCACTTCAAAGCAAGTGGGATCCGTGGCACTTCAGGGCTGGAGAGATCCCTCGACAGCTGTTCCCAACGAAAAAAAAGGCCCCAGCCTTCGCCGGGGCCTTCTCAAACTCACTTCTTCAATCCCAAATCCGCAATCCCAAAAATCCAAAATCACCAACTCACTTCTTGTCCATGATCGCCGCCTGCGCCGCCGCCAGCCGTGCGATCGGCACGCGGAACGGTGAGCACGACACATAGTCCATGCCCACACGGTGGAAGAAGTGCACGCTCGCCGGGTCGCCGCCGTGCTCCCCGCAGATGCCGATCTTCAGGTCTGGGCTCGTGGCGCGGCCCTTCTCAATGCCCATCTTCACAAGCTGGCCAACGCCCTCCTGATCCAGCGTCTGGAACGGGTCATTGGGCAGCAGCTCCCGCTGCAGATAGTCGGGCAGAAAGGTGTTGATGTCATCGCGAGAGAACCCGAACGTCATCTGCGTCAGGTCGTTGGTGCCGAAGCTGAAGAAGTCCGCAACGCCCGCGATCTCATCGGCCGTCAACGCAGCACGCGGAATCTCGATCATCGTGCCGATCTTGATATCCAGCCGCGGCTTGAATCCCTGCTCCTGCTTCACCTGCGCAATCACCTGCTCCACCTCGCCGCGAAGCACCGCGAGTTCCTTCTTCGTGCCCACCAGCGGGATCATGATCTCCGGCAGCGCACGGATCTTCGACCGCAGGCAGTCGATGGTCGCCTCGACGATCGCCCGCACCTGCATCCGCAGGATCTCGGGATACGTCACGCACAGGCGGCAGCCGCGGTGGCCAAGCATCGGGTTGGCCTCGTGCAGCATGCTCACGCGCCGCCGCACCGTCTCGATCGGCAGACCCAGCGCATCGGCCATCTCCTTCTGATTCTTCTCATCGTGCGGCAGGAACTCGTGCAGCGGCGGGTCGATCAGCCGGATCGTGACCGGATACCCCTTCATCGCCGTGAAGATCCCGACGAAGTCGTCCCGCTGGTAGGGAAGCAGCTCATCAAGAGCCTTCACCCGCGCCTCGGTCGTCTCCGCGAGGATCATCTTCCGCATGCTCTTGATGCGCGAGCCCTCAAAGAACATGTGCTCGGTGCGCGTCAGGCCGATACCCACCGCACCAAAGTCGCGCGCCCGCTTCGCATCCGCGGGCGTATCGGCGTTGGTCCGCACACCCAGCGTGCGATACTTATCCGCCCACCGCATGATCTTCGAGAAGTCACCCGAGAGCTTCGCCTCAACAGTCGAGAGCGCGCCCTGGATCACCTCGCCCGTCGATCCGTCGATGCTGATCACATCTTCCCGCGTGAAGTGCCGACCCGCGACGGTGAACGTCCCCGCCGCCGCGTCGATGTGAATCTCGCCCGCGCCCGCCACGCAGCACTTGCCCCACCCGCGCGCGACCACCGCCGCGTGGCTGGTCATGCCGCCGGTGGAGGTCAGAATGCCCGCCGCCAGGTGCATGCCCTCGACATCTTCGGGGCTCGTCTCCTTGCGCACCAGCAGCACCTTCTCGCCGTTGCGGGCCCGCTTCACGGCCTCCTCGGCCGTGAACGCCGGCTTTCCGACCGCCGCGCCCGGCGATGCCGGAAGCCCACGCGTCAGCACCCGCGCCACCTTCTTCGCCACCGGGTCAAAGCTCGGCAGCAGAAGCTGCGTCAGGTCCCCCGCGGGGATGCGCAGCAGCGCGGTCTTCTCATCGATCAGCCGCTCGCTCACCATGTCGCACGCGATCTTCACCGCGGCAAAGCCCGTCCGCTTGCCCGTCCGCGTCTGCAGCATGTACAGCGTGTTCCGCTCGATCGTGAACTCGATGTCCTGCATTTCCTTGTAGTGCTTCTCCAGCGTCCCCTTGATCTTGATCAGCTGGTCATAGCACTTCTTGTTCCACTTGGTCATCTCGCTCACCGGCTTGGGTGTGCGGATGCCCGCGACCACATCCTCGCCCTGCGCGTTGATGAGGAACTCGCCGTAGAAGATGTTGTCGCCCGTGCTCGGGTTGCGTGTGAACGCAACGCCCGTGCCCGAGTCTTCACCCATGTTGCCAAACACCATCGCCTGCACGTTCACCGCCGTGCCGTTCAGCCCCTGGATGTTCGCCAGCCGGCGATACGAAATCGCCCGATCCGCGTTCCAGCTCTTGAACACCGCCTCGATCGCCAGCTCAAGCTGCTTGAACGGGTTCTGCGGGAAATCCTCCCCGACCCACTTGCGATACACCGCCTTATAGAGCTCGCACAGCTCGACAATCCCTTCAGCCGGAACATCCGTATCAAGATCAACCTTGTACTTCGCCTTGATCTTGTCGAACGCTTCCTCATAGTGATGGTGATCGACCCCCATCACCACATCGCCGAACATGTTGATCAACCGGCGATACGCGTCATACGCAAACCGCCTGTTCCCAGTCGACTTCGCAAGCCCCTCCGCCGCGGCGTCAGTCAGGCCCAGATTCAGAATCGTGTCCATCATCCCCGGCATCGATGCCGCAGCCCCCGACCGCACACTCACCAGCAGCGGGTTCGCCGGGTCGCCGAACTTCTTGCCCGAATCCTTCTCCAGCTTGCTGACGTTCGCCTGCACCTCGTTCATCAGGCCATGCGGAATCCGCTTCCCCGCCTTGTAATACTGCGCGCACGTATCCGTCGTGATCGTGAACCCCGCCGGCACCGGCAGCCCGATGCTCGTCATATCCGCAAGGTTCGCGCCCTTCCCGCCAAGCAGCAGCTTCATCTTGGTGTTGCCCTCGGCCTTCCCCTTGCCGAAGTAGTACACGTGCTTGCCCGGTTTCCCGCCATGCGAGCCGTTGGCCGTCCCGTTCGACGCTGCCGTTGCGCCCTTCGCAGGCTTCGCCGGAGCCAAACGACGGACTGCCTTCTTGGAAACCGCGCCCGCGGCGTGCGTGCGGGCGGACTTGCTGGATCGTGCGGCCATGTTGGGTGAGCCTCTCCGGCCGGGCAGCCCTCCCCAAAACGTGTGGCCCGGCGATGTTGTTCGGTCAGTATGGTCGTTTCGCCTTCCGGCCTCGCAGGCCCAAGCGAAACAAGGCCAAAAGCATAGAGGCCCACGGGGGGATTGACGAATCCCGCGTGCCTTCCCCGTGTGAAGATCTCCCAACAAAGTCCACTCTTCGCGCTCTTACGATCCCCGGTGCCCGCCGCCGCGCTCCCGCGCCCCATCTCCCTGCCCCTCTCCCCGCTCGAGGCTCTCCGCGCCTGGCCTGCCGATGTTCCCCTCGCCGCCATCCTCTCCGGCGCTCCCCATTCCGCCGCCACGCGCTCCCGCTGGAGCATCCTCGCCCGTCCCAGCGCGTGGCAACCCATCCGCTCCCCCGCCGACATCCTCCCGCCTGCCCCGCCCAGCGCAAGCCCCCCAACCGATCCCGACCTCCCCACCTTCACCGGCGGCTGGATCGGCGCCCTCCACTACGAACTCGGCGCAGCGCTCGAGCCCGCCGCCGCCCCTCCTCAATCCTGCTCACCTCCCGCCCTCGGCGGCTGGGCACGCTGCGACAGCGCGCTCGTCCACGACAACCGCGCCGATCGCTGGTGGCTCATCGGCGATCCCCAAACGCTCCCGGCCGCCGATGCCCTCCAGTCCGCCGCCGCGCACAGTTCCGCCTCCTTCTCCTTCTCCGCCCCGCTCCGCAGCGAATCCGGCCGCGACGCCTACCAGCGCGCCGTCGCCCGCGCCGTCGAGTACATCCGCGCCGGCGATGTCTTCCAGGTCAACCTCGCGCACACGCTCATCGGCCAGATGCGCGGCTCCCCCCGCGCTCTCTTCGCCGCCCTCGCCCGCTCCGCCTCACCCTGGTACGGCGCACTCCTCGAAACCCCCGATGCCGTCATCGCCAGCGCATCCCCCGAACTCTTCCTCGACTACGACGCCGCCTCCCGCCGCGCCGTCACGCGCCCCATGAAGGGCACCCGCGCCGGCGAGCAAACCGTGGCGGAACTCCTCGCAAGTGAGAAGGACGCCGCCGAACTCAACATGATCGTCGACCTCATGCGCAACGATCTCGGCCGCGTCTGCGAGTTCGGCTCACTCAGCGTCGATGCACCGCGCGAAGTCGAATCCCACGGCGTGGCCAACGGCACGCGCGACATCGCGGACGCATCTTCCGGCATCCTGCAAGGGGTCGCCACCGTCAGCGGCACAGTCCGCACCGACCAGCAGCTCCGCGGCCTCCTCCGCGCCGCCTTTCCCCCGGGCTCCATCACCGGCGCGCCCAAAGTCCGCGCCATGCAGATCATCCGCGAGCTCGAACCCCTTCCCCGCGGCCCGTATTGCGGCTGCATCGGCTTCCTCTCAGATTCCGGCCGCGCTCAGTTCAGCGTCGCCATCCGCACCGCCGTGCTCACCAAAGCCGCGCGAATCGCTGCTGGTGCGAACACCGCCGACGCGCCAAGCGAACTCTGGAATGTGCGCTACGGCGTCGGCGCGGGCATCGTCGCCGATTCTGACCCCGCCGCCGAATGGCGCGAGACCCTCATCAAGGCCCGCATCTGGCGCGGCATCGCCGACATTCACGAGGAGTGACCCCATGAACGATCCCGCCCTCCACGCGCACGACGACAACTCCTACCGCGTGACCCCCGCCGGCGGTCCGCGCATCCGCAGCGACATCGTCGATGTCTACATCTTCCAGCGCGCCGGCACGCCGCCGCGCCCCGTCGTCGGCGCAAGCGCAACCTCCAGCTCCTGGGGCGGCGCCTCGCCCGACACCGGCGCCGACCCCGCGCGCGAGGTCTACTTCCTCCAGCTCTGCCGCGCCCGCGACCCGCTCAGCAACACCTGGCAGCCCGTGATGGGCCACTGCGAGAAAGGCGAAACCGCCGTGCAGTGCGCCCTGCGCGAGCTCGAAGCAGAAGTCGGCCTCCAGCGCAGCAGCGCGGCCCTCCGCGGCCTGTGGGCACTTGAGCAGGTCCACCCCTTCTTCATCGCCGAGCTCGATGCGATCGTCATGAGCCC
>JBBRUT010000162.1:0-7228 GCA_038247555.1 Phycisphaerales bacterium
ATCAACCAGGGCCAAACTGTTCCGATCACCCACAGAAACTTGTACCAGCCCTTGCGCTCCATCGCTTCAACCGCCATCGCCGCGGCCTCCGCCGTTGCCGCATCGCCTCCCACTCGAACATACAGGTATACCGCGCGGTCCCAGCACATCGCGATCCCCAGCCCGACCGCCCACGGCGCACACCGACGCACCGCGCCAAGCCACGACCACTTGACCAGGGTCATCGGAGTCTGTTCGTTCATGGCCGGGCCTCTCGCGCTGACAGACCCCGATACCCGCGGCCGATGTATGCCACACGATCGCGCTTGTGTTCCCCGTCGAGCTTCACTTCCGGGATCATCTCGACCGTCTCGAAGATTGATCCCCAGAACTCCTGCGTGTGCGGCTTATCGTTGGAGAGCAGCAGCGCATCGCGGCCCAGCAGCGCCGGATCGCGCAGATCTGTCCGGGGCCACAGATCAAACTGCGACTTGCGGCCACCCATCGCCGCGGATGCGCAGTACACCGTCCGCCCGCCGCCGCGATCGTCCCGCAGGTAGTACGAAAGCTGGCTCGCGCGCCCGTAATGCTCGACAATCACCACTGCCGGCTGGTGCGATCCATCCGCAGCCGCGGCCCTCGCAGCATCGAGTTCTGCGAGAATCCTCGCCGCGTGCTCGCCCATCACCCGGGCGCCGATCAGCCGACCCGTACGGATCGCCGCGGCGTCCGGCCTGGCCATCCGCAGCGCCCATGTCGCTGCGTTTGCGACCATATCTGCCCGCAGCAACACCGGCGCTGCGCAGATACCCACGATCATCGCCAGATTCCACACGAGCCGCCGCCTGCTGAACCACCGGGTGGCCGGTGGAACGGGCCCATGCGCAACTGGGCTTGCGGCGCTCATCCACACGCCGGCCAGCACCAGCAGGGTCGTCGCTCCGGCGATTGGCCAGTTTCCTTCGGGCTCCGCGAAAAACGACACCACGAGATAGAACACCAGCACCGGGACCGCACACCAAATGAGCAGTGATGCGCCCGGCCCCATTGCGCCCCGACGCGACCGCACCGCGGCCATCAACCCCAGCAGCAATGCCGGCCCGGCAAGTCCGATCTGCATCCCGATCAGCTCAAACGACCACCACGGGCTCCACTTCCGTTGCCCCACTGACGCGACCGGCATGTCCCCTCCTGCTGCGCCAAGGTGCCCCAGCAAATGCCGGACGGTGTCCCAGTCGTGCTGCGCGTTCCACACCGCGACCGGTACCAGCCCGAGCAGGGCGAACAGAACCCCGGCGCACGCCCACACACGCCAGCCCGCCGTCAGTACCAGGTCGCGCCGTCGCACGATCGCAAAGCCGATCAGCCCCGGCAAGATCAACAGCATGGTGTACTTGAACAGGAACCCTGCCGCGACGGCCGCGCCGAGCACGACCCACGCGGATCTCGATCCGCGACCCATCGCGCGCCACGCGGCCCACGCGGCGATCAGCCAGCTAGCCACCAGCGGGCCATCGATGGTCATGAGCAGCGCGGTCATCTGAAAAACCGGCGCAAGCGCAAAGGCCGCGAGGGCAAACATCGCCGCCCGCCGCGTGCTGCGACGACCCGCGCCCGCCGCGATGGCTGCTTCTGCTCCCAGCCCCGCCGCGGCGACCATCGCCACCAGCCCGGAGATCGCCGCGGGCAGCCGGACCGCCCACTCGCCATTGCCCAGCAGCCACGTCGAGAGCCCGATCATCCACGCGACACCCGGACCCTTGGAGTAGTACGACCAGTCGATGTGCTGCGACCAGAGCCAGTACTGCGCCTCATCCTCGACAAGGTCGTAGGGGCAGAGCAGCAACAGGTACAGCACGCGGAGCGCGGTGACCGCCAGCGCGATGATGATCACGGGGCGGAGCGCCTCGCCCAGCGGTGATCGCGCTCCGGATTCTCCATCACTGCTCGTCATCGTCACATTCAGCAAAGAGTCAGTGGCGCGCCAGCCGCGAAAACTCAACCAGCGTGTACGCTCCCAGCCCGACGATTCCTCCCCACAGCAGGAAGAGCCCGGGGATGCCGTGCTCGTGCGTGAGCTGCTGTCCCGCGCTCACCGTCAGCACCGCGCCAAGAGCGGGAAAGAAGGCCCACAGATAGATCGTGAGCGGCAGGCTGTCCCGCAGCCGCATCGCCATGACCGCGCCCAGCACCACCATCACCAGGCACGCCATCGACATCGCGATGCGCTCGTGCCGCTTGCTCAAGATCTCGCGACGCAGATCTTGGATTCGGTTCGTCAGGCTTGCAAGAGGCGGCGCGATGAGCCCCGCATCGCCCGGCCGGGCTTCAAGCCGCGCCTCGGCCGCGCGGATGAGGTTCGCGCTCGATTCGTTCACAACCTCGACCCCGCTCCCGCCAAGGAGCGCCAGACCCGTCCAACGTCGGCCCTCCGCCGCGCCCATCCGTCCTTCGCCGTTTGCCGGATCATCCTGCGGCGGAACATCTCCCCTTCCCGCGGCGACATCCTCAGCGGAAACATCGTTGAACTGGAGCGTGATGGCGATGTCCTGTCCCGCAACATCCGAGCGGGAGAGACTCAGCCATGCCGTGCTGGCGTGCTGGCGGCGGGTGCTCCCATCGGGGAGCTGCGTCTCCACCATCACCGGCTCACCCCGCCGAAGCGGCTCCACCCAGTACCACCCCTGCAGGTTTTCATCGATCTCTTCCCGCGCGCGCGCCGGCGCACGCAGGCGAACGTCCGATGCGCGGAGGATCGACCGCTCGCCAATGGCGTCGACGAGCTCGATGTACCCCTTCTCCTGAAGTCTCGCACGGATCGCTTCGATGGTTTCGCGGTGGGCCAGCGCGAGGGCCAGGTCCATCCGCCGCTTTTCCACCGCGCTGATCCCTTCGGGCCGCGCATCGAGCTCGCGAAGCTGGGCGGAGGTGAAGAACTTGGGGTCATCACTGAACGTGTTCGGAACGGCGTAGGTGAGCAGGGTCGACTCGCCCTGGCTCCGGGTGCCCTGCTGGCTGCCGACATAGTGCGAGGGCTTGATGATCACCTGGGTCATCGGTCCGCCGGCGCCGCGCACATTGCGTCCTGCCCGCCCCCCCCGTACATCCTCTTCGCTCCCGGCGACACGGCTCAGCCAGACCTTCGCCTCCCGCGCCGCCCCCTGATCGCGCACCTCGCCTTCCTTGGTCATGTTCACGACCATCACACCCTTCAACCAGAGCCGCTGGAACGCCCCGGACTTCTCATCCGGGCCAAGCTCCGCGACCGCATCGGCGTACACCCACGTGTCGTTGAGCCGGACTGCTTCCTTTCGCTGGATGCTCGCGACGATCAACCGGGTTGCATCCTCGCTGACCACCAGCGCCATCTTCTCGAGGAACCGAGGGATGATGCTGCTGCTCAGCACCACAAGCCCCGCCGAAAGCACCAGCCCCGTCGCGATCGCCGGTCCGAGCAGACCCCGGTGGCTGATGCCCCCTGCGTGACAGGCGATGGCCTCGTTATCCGATGCCAGTCGGTGGTAGGCGAGGGTTGCACCGAAACACGCCGAGAACGGCAGCACATAGTGCAGCATCGGCGGCATCGCCAGGAACATCACCCGCAGGCAGTCCATTGCCCCAAGCCGACCGTCGGCAAGGTACTTCACACTGATGCCAAACGCGGTGACGCACAGCAACACGCCCGTGGTGAGCAGGATCAACCGCCACATCTCAGAGGCGATATAGGCCCAGACTGTCCAAGGCGGACGGCGTGACATCAGGCCGGATGTTAGGACGCGGGAACGGGGCCTTGAGCCGCTGGCCGGTGTCCTCCTTCAGGACTCAGGACCGAAGCATGCAGGGTCGCTTCCTCACCCCTTCATCCGCCGCGCCAGCAGGAACGCCAGTTCCATGGCCTGCTCGTAGTTCAGGCGCGGGTCGCAGGGGCTGGCAAAGTTCCGCGACAGGTCGGCCTCGGTCACGCCGTTGCCGCCTCGTCCGCCCACGCACTCCGTCACATCCTCGCCCGTGAGTTCCAGGTGCACCCCGCCCAGCCGCCCGCCCGCATCGCGGAGCACTTCCCAGCACAGTTCAAGTTCCTGCGCAATCTGGTCAAACGAGCGCGTCTTTGTGCCCGTCGATGTCGTCACCGGGTTCCCGTGCATCGGGTCGCAGACCCAGAGCACCCGCCGGCCTTCATCGGCAAGCCGCTTCACCAGCGGCGGGAACGCGCTGCGCACATTTGCCACACCCATCCGCGTGATGAGCACGATCTTGCCCGGCTCGTTCGCCGGGTCGAGCACATCCAGCAGCTGGAGCAGATCATCCGCCTTCATGGCGGGGCCGATCTTGATACCCACCGGGTTGCGGATGCCGCGGAAGTACTCCACGTGCGCGCCATCAATCGCGCGCGTCCGCTCGCCGATCCACGGCAGGTGCGTCGACAGATTGAACCAGCCCTCACGGCGTGGCACGCTCCGCGTCTGCGCGGATTCATACAGCAGGTTGAGCCCTTCATGGCTGGTGAAGAACTCGACGCGGGTGAGGTCCTCAACGCTCTTCTCGCCGATCGCCTCCATGAACCGCAAACCGTCGGCCAGCCTTTCGGTCATGTCGTGATAGGCGTCGCGCAGATCCGCGGGCAGGCCGGCGTTCCGCATGAACCCCAGCTCCCAGTACTCGGGATGATGAAGGTCCGCAAACCCGCCGTCGAGCAGCGAGCGGATGAAGTTCAGGGTGACCGCGGCGTGCAGATAGCCCTCGACCAGTCGGCGCGGGTCGGGGGTTCGTGCCGCGGCGTCGAATGGCGAGCCGTTCACCAGGTCGCCGTAGTACGAGGGGAGCGTCACACTCTGCCCGCTGACGGTGCGGGTCTCGGTCGGGCTGGAGCGGGGCTTGGCGTATTGACCGGCGAAGCGGCCGACCCGGATCACCGGTCGCTTGCTCCCGTGGATCAGCACGACGGACATCTGCAGCAGGATCTTCAGCTTCGCGGCGACCGATTCGGGGCGACAGTCGGATAACTGCTCGGCGCAGTCGCCCCCTTGAAGGAGGAAGCGCTTGCCTTCCTGGGCTTCGGCGATTGCGCCCTTGAGCTTTTCGATCTCCCAGCTCGTCACCAGCGGGGGCAAGGAGCGCAGGGCCGCGACCGCCGCGTCGACCGCGGGGCGGTCCGAATACACGATCTGCTGGGCGTGCAGCTTCGATTTCCAGGAATCCGACGACCAGTTCTGTGCGGCTGCAAAGTTCATAGGAGAGGTATCGCGGTGCAATGTGGGGGATGGTATCGGCCGTTCCGCCCTCGGCCGGAAGCAGTCGATGCGACACTGCGCACAGGATGCGCTTCACAAAGAAAGCGCGGAAAACCCCGAAAAGACTCAGGCGAGCGGTGATGGAGGCCGATGGCCCAGAACCACGTGCTTGTTTAACGCCTGTGATGGTGTTGCGGGCGCGGGGGATCGCGATGTGGCGCGCGGGGCGCCATCGCGACTGAACACCCGCGTTTCGCGGCGAACCTCACCTTCCCCCCGCAATCTCTGCAAGGAACTGAATCATGGCAACGACCCGCAAGACCACGCGTCGCACCCGCACCGCCAAGCGCACGACCGCGAAGCGCACCACCGCCAAGCGCACCGCGACCAAGCGCACCACGACCACCAAGAGCCGCTTTGCCAAGCACGCCCGCAAGACCGCGAAGCGCACGACCACCGCGAAGCGCACCGCGACCCGCACGGCGAGCAAGACCCGCAAGTCGCCCGCGCGTCGCACCGCGAAGCGCACGACCAGCCGCCGCTAAACCGGGCGGCGTCGCGGCCATGGAGGCCGCGCAGAACTCCTTTGTTGGATGTGAGAGCAGAACAACGACCCGCGGCGTGTCTTTACGGGCACGCCGCGGTTTTCATTGGCGGGATCGCATACCGCCGTCCCGGCTCCATCCAGCATCGCATTTCCCAGGAACCCACCGCTCCATCCCCTCGAACAGTTCTATGTCTTGCGGGTTCTCCACCCGCCACTCTCAGGGGATGTCACATGCGACGCGGTTTTACCATTGTTGAGTAGGTTGTGGTTCTCCTTGTGGCGTTGGTGCTTGCGGCATTCTTGCTTTCCGCACTGGGCAAGCCCCGCATCAACAATCGCCACCCAAAGGATTCCACTCAGATACGCGGTCTCGCCCAGTCCATGGTCGTCTGGGCCAACAACCATAACGGCGAGTACCCGCTCCCTTCCGCGATCGACATCACCGACTCGACGGTCGCAGAAAAGGGCCGCGGCAAGGACACGACGGCCAACATCTTCTCGACCTTGATCTTCAACGGTTTCATCTCACCCGAGATCAGCATCAGCCCCGCAGAAGCCAACACGAGCGGACTGCAGCGCGATGAAGACTACGTGTACAACGCTCCACCCACGGCGATCGACCCGGCGAACGCGCTCTGGGACCCCGCCTTCAGCGCGGACTTCACAAACGGCAACATCAGCAACTTCTCTTACGCCCATCTTCAGTCATCGGGCACACGGGGCGTGAGTGGTGCGAAACCAACCGGTCGCCTTCTGAAGTGGCGCGACACCTTCGACCCCGGCGAAGCCATCCTCAGCAACCGAAGCCCGGAGCTCAGCGCCGTCAACCTCGCCGGCAAGCCGACTTCGGAATCGAGCTACTCGCCTGTCATCAAGAACCCGGCGAGCAACACATTCCTCATTCACGGCGGCCGCTCCACCTGGGAAGGCTACATCGCCTTCAACGACGGCCACGTCGAGTTCATCATCAGTCTCAAACCCTTCAAGCCCTCCGGCGCGAAGGCGACTCCCACCTATTCCACAGCCGCCGGGCCGCGCCTCGACGCCATCTTCTTCGATGAGCCCGATGACGCCGCGCAGGCCAATACCTTCCTTGGCATCTTCACCACAGCGGGCGAGAAGCCGGAAGACTTCAAAGCTATCTGGGATTGAGCGGGCGCATCCTCCGCGCTCCTTACGGCCCTGTGCGACCCCGTGTGCCGCCGCGTCCAACTCGGTCACACCAGCGCACCTCGCACCAGTTCCAGGATCCCGCTGGCTGCCTTCTGAGTGGAGTAATGCTCGCGCACTCTCGCCGCGATTCCGCGCGACAAGTTCTCCCGGCGCGAGGGGCTCTGGATCGCCTGCTCGATGAGCCGCTCCAGCCCGTCGCGCGATGCGAACGTCGTCTCCGCCAGATCGCCGAGCATGAACGCCGCCCGCGGCTGATCCGGCATTCCGGACCACGCCGCCCGCGCCGTCTCGAGCATCC
>JBBRUT010000163.1:0-7224 GCA_038247555.1 Phycisphaerales bacterium
GTGCACGCGATGCATCGACGCGTGTCCCACGCAGGCCATCACGCCATATTCGGTGGATGCGCGCAGATGTGTGTCCTATCTCACAATCGAGCATGACGGCCCCATCGATCCGTCTCTTCATTCGGGAGTGGGAGATCGACTTATCGGGTGTGATGTGTGCCAGGAAGTCTGTCCGTTCAATAGTGCGGATGCTCACGCGCTGCCCCGCCACCAGGGCGGCATGACGTCAACAGTCAATGAGGCGTACTCCTCGGGCCGCGGCGTCGGTTCATCGCTCCCCTTGCTCGAGGTGCTCGGGTGGAGCGAAGCGGATCGATCCCGCGTGATGACGCTCTCTGCGGCGAAGCGGCTTTCTTTGACCATGCTCAAACGCAACGCAATCATCGCCGCGGGGAACGCGCTCCGCGGCAACATCACAGGGACCCAGAGATCCGCGCTGCGTGCTCGGATCACGCAACTCGCCGAGGATCCAGCAGAAGACGAGGTCATCCGCGAGACGGCGGCGCAGATCGCATCGCGATTTGCCTGAAGTTCACGTTGCCCCGTCCGCCGCCCCAGTCCCGTCCGCCGCGGACCGGCCCCGGACAAGCAAGCGTCCCGCAAGCACAATCCCGAGCCCTGGCGCGAGCCACAACTCCTGTCGCTCGATGAAACCCATCCAGTAGAACGGCAATGCCATGCCGATCGTCACGCACAGCAGTTTCAGCGTTCGGCGAGGCAGCCCCATGAAGGAACTGGAAGCCGACTTTGCACCGCTTGCTTCCCGCGCCGTGTTGCCACCCACTCCGCTCGTCAGCGGCGCCATGCAAATCCAGACATACGCCGGGAACACCAATCCGTAGAACGACATGAACACTCGGTACACAATCTCTCGAGCCTGCAGTCCAGAGTGATCCGGCAGGTACGCCGTCGCGAGCGCGGCGGCCCCGGCCAGCAACATCGCAAAGCCGATACGTGAGGCAGACCACGTGCCGTGCCCGGGTGTGGCACGTGCGTGAACGGTGCACGTATACGAGAGCTGCAAGCCGATGTGCATCGCGATGAACACGGCCGCGGATGCCGCGATCCCGCCCGCATTGGATGCCATCGCCCGCGCCCAGTCGGCATAGAACAGCGTCAGCACGATCATCGCCAGGAACATGACACCAAACCCGACGGTGAATGCCGCCAGGGCCGTTCCGCCCCGAGTGGCCTGACGAGCCTGATGAAACGTCGGATCCAGATACGGGCACAGCGCAAAGCCGAAGGCACAGACGGGCGCCAGCCACAACAGCCCCAGCCCGGAGGCTTCCGGTGAAGCGACAGGCAACGCCAGGTCGCCCTTGGAGAATGCAAACGCCGCGCAGCCGATCGAGAAGATCCACGCCACCACGCCCAGCCCGGGTCTTAACCCCAGAACCAATCCGGCGAGCAGCGCACCGACGATGGCGAGCCTTCCTCCCGCTGGCAAAATGATGGCGTCGTTGCCCATCGGTGGCATCAGGTATGCCAGTAAGAACCACAGCTGGAACACCACCGTGACCAGACGGAACAGTTCGATCGCCTGGGCATGGTCCCGAACAATCCGCTCGCTCATGCCCTCGCGCAGCACCCAACCCATCGCCGCCGCGCCGATCACATTCGGTATCGTAAACACGACCCAGCCCATGATTCCGTAGTCGCGAACCAGCAGCACCGGAAGAAACAGCCCGATGCACCAAGTCCACGAGCACGCCAGATACCCAGCCCACAGGATGACCTCAAGCCATGCGGCTCGCGGCGGCGCTTTACCAGGTGTGGAAACCAAGGCAATCACGGGGCGAGTGTATCGTCGCTACGGCTTCGGTTCGGCCTTGGGTTCGACCTTCCGCTCCGCCTTGTTCTTGTGATGAGCCTTGGGGGTAACGTGAAACGTCGCGCCGCAGCGTCCGACCCTCCGCTCGCGCTCGGGCGTGCTGCCGAGCTTGCCGGCCTTGCCGATGATCTGCACGATGTCAAGATCGACCGTGATGTTGAACTCGCCCCGGTGCGCAAGATGCGCCTGAATGTCCTCTCGCGGCGTGATTCGGTAGAGCGCGGGGCCAAAGCATGGCCTCAGGAAGCGGTACGTCAGCTCCTTGCAGACAACCGTGTAATCCCCGCCGCAGACCCCGAATACATACATGCCGCCGGCAATCTCGGAGTTCCCAAGAAGTGCTGCGCCGGCCATGGCGTTGTACCAGTTTCGATTGAAGCGGCGAAACGGCAGGACCGCCTGCAGGGTGTTCTCATCGACCCGCTTCATCATGATGCCGCTGCGAAAGGCAAACGGCAACCAGATGAGACTGCACACCCGATGCCAGAAGTTGTTCCGGGTCGAGAGCCGAGACAGGAACGCCTCGATCCGGTCATACAGCGTGCCCTTGCCGCGCCCCTTTGCCGTGGGGTTGGCCAACGCGCGATCAGTGATCTCCATAGTGCGAAGCTGGGCATCCACCGCCGCGTCGTCGGAGGCAGACATCGCCGCCGAAGTTGCCGGCAGTGCCTGCCCGTCTTCGCCGGCGGCCTCGTCGGTCGCATTGGTTGTCGCGGTCGAACTCACCAGGCAGGTTCCTCCTGAACGTTCCAGATCATATCCGTTCGCGGACCCCGCTTTGTTCTGGGCTCGATGGGTCGCCTTGAGTTTTTTCTGAGAGCTTAAACCGGTTCAGGGAGGAGGTCGAACCAGCCCTTGCTGTTCCCTCGAACTCTGAAAAATGGTTCATCCGGCTCGTGATCCAGACACAGAACCCAATCATGAGCCGCGGCTTCAGTCAAAAGCCACCGCCGGGAAATCATGGATGTGTACGGTTCGACGTCATACGCCAGCGAATAGGCCGCGCCCAGGTGCGCGGCGGTGGGCATCACATCCGGCGTGAAGACAACGGTTCGCCCCTTGCCGTGCGGCGCCCCTGGCTCACAAAACTTGACCGCCTGCTGCCCCCATGTGTGCCCCGGCACATTGAACACCGTCACTCCGCCGCCGTCCCAAAGGCGTGTCTCCCGCAGCGCAAGCGGGACCGACGGAAGCTCATCGCGCTCCGGCGTATACCCCGGCACGAACGGCCGCGGCGAATCAACGAGCCGCACCTGCCCCTCAACAGGAAGCAGGTGATCCGGGTAATAGGTCTTGGTCATCACCGACCGGTTCGTGAGTGCATCTCGCCACTCCCGCTCCTGCACATACACCTTCGCGTTAGGGAAGCTCAGCTTGCAGCCTCCCCGCGCCGCCGAGCCGCCGCCGCCATCCTCGCCTTTCCAATCCGGCGTCTCGCCTTCTCTGCAAAGCCGCGTCAGTCCGCCGGCATGATCAAAGTGCAGGTGCGACACCACCACCGCGTCGATCGTCTCCGGGGCGACACCAACCTCATTGAGCGCAGCGAGGATCGATCGGTCCTCCAGGTCAAAGACCGCTCGCATCTTCGCATCGAGCTTGTCACCAGTGCCGACCTCGATCAATACCCGCTTCGGTGATCCTGCGGGCCCATCGCCGACACGATCCAGCAACAGGCAGTTGTGCTGCACCGTGATGCGGTCCACTTCATCAACCTTCACGTGACGAGACCACACCACCCGCGGGATGAGGCCGAACATCGAACCGCCGTCAAGCTTGAATCGCCCCGCGCGCAGAAGCGTGAAGCGGTACGCGGCATCGGCGGAAGTGTCAGCGATGGATGTCGATGTCGTCGCGGGCATGTCCGGCCTCAGAATCGAAAGGATGCGGTGAAGCCAAAGAAGCCGGTGGGGTCGGTGTTATCTTCGGCGAGTTCATCTCCATCCGAGTCATCCAGCGTCAGTTGCTGCCACACAATCGCGCCGCCGTACAGATTCAGCGAAATCGTCGGCTTGGGCTTCCATGTGAAGCCGGCAATCACCGGCACCCGCTCATCTCTTGCAACGCCGTCGGGGATCGGCGATTCATCTCCAAGTCGGTAATCGCGTGGTTCCCACGATGCGCCAATAGAGAACGACCATTCCTCGTTCAACATGGCATTGAGCCGAAGCCCCACCCCCGGCCCCGAAGTCGCGAGTGTCACCCGCGGCGTCACACGCCATTCAAAGCCCAGAATCGGCAGAAACAGCGCGTTGTCCTCGATCCTCGTCTTGGCCTGAAACCCTCCCGTCATCGCGAAATCTTCACTGAAAGCGTACCTCGCGCCAATATATCCCCCATATGTCGCCGCATCACCAACATCCGCATCAGACTCCCCCGCAAGTTCCACAATGCCCCCGCCCAGCACACCCCACTGCTGATTGATCGCATAGAAAAATCCGGGCGCAACGCGGATTCGATAGACGTCATTGAACGGGTCGGCAAAGAGCCCCACCCCGGCATCAGAATCAAACTCATACCACGAGGCCTCAAAGTCGGTGTTGAGTGACAGCCTCAACCGCTCATTGACCGGAAAGGCGACATCCGCAATCAGCCCCGTCCGCGTCACCGACACATCCGTCGGCGAGTCATCAAGGGAAGACTTAAACGCGTGCTCGAAGCGTGGCCGCACATCGATCACCAGCTTCTCCCCCCAGCTCGATGGCCGCGGCACAAACTGCGTAGGGCTCTCTACCGGCGGCACCGCGACTTTTCTTTTGGGCTGGTCGGCTGTGTCCGCGGCGGCTTCCGTCGCGGCTGGCTCGGGTTGAAAGGCCGCACCCGCGCTCGCGATGACAGCGCCCGACGAAACCACCGTAACGAACATCCCGATTGAATGGTTGAACATCATCTTCCTTGTGCGCTTTCGTTCAGGCGCTCAACATTGTCGCGATGATTGGATCAGACAGAGCTTGCAGGCAACCCACCCGGCAGCCGGGGTCATCCCCGCATCTGCCAAGCGTACACGAACCACTCGAGGATGAGCGGAACGAGCGCGGCCAGAATAAACCAGTGCCAGACTTCCCGTGGTCCGCCGCCCGATCCGAACTGGGCGAGGCCATCGGGGGTTGTGGCCTCAGTCCCAAGCCGCGGGGTGAGCCGGCTTTCGCGCTCGCTCGACAGGTTGATGACCACCGTCGCCGGTGACACAGGTTGACCATCGGTCGATCGCAAGGTGTACACCCCTACTCGATCGAGCGCGCCGATCGCCACTCCCAGCCCGGATGCCCCGCCCGCTCCGTCTTGCCGCGGCGGAAGGGGAATCTCCAGTCGCTGGGGGCCGGTGGCAACAATTCCCCGGCTTCCCGGCGGTGTACTGACATTGATCGTCGAAGTCGTGCTGTGGCCGACCGCACCGCCGTCGGATCCTTCTCCCGATGCGGAAAAGTACTCAACCACGTTGCCGATGAACAGCGGAAACGAAACGTCCGGCCCCCAGTTGGATCGGGAAAGCTCAAACGACACCACGAGCCTTCGTACACGCTTGCCATCAGGGGCCCGCTCGATCACCTCCGCAACGAGTGGCCCGGCCGCACCGTCAACAAGCGATGAAAACGTAGCACCCCCCGAAGTAGACTCGCTTGCCGGCAGATTGAGCCACGAAGCCGGCGCGACAACCAGCGTGTCGAGCCCCACATAGCGCAGCGCGGGGTGCTCTCGCCGCCAGGCCAGCGCGCGAGTCGAGCCTCGGTCCGCTTCCACCTGCTCCACTTCTACGCCAAGGGCACGCAGCCCTGTTCCGACGCTCAATGTCGGCACACCCGGCAGAGTCCCCGGCGGGGGAGGGGGCTCGGTGCGATCGAACACGACCACATCCACCCCGGCCCACGGGCTTGGCGCCGTTGCCCCACCCGGCACTGATGCCGCGGATCGCGTCGACGCCTCGGTCACGACCCGGATGCTCGCTGGTTCCGTTGCGTCCATCGCCTGCAACAGAAACACATCGGCCTCGGGGTTCTCCGAGGGCGGCACCGGGTCCGGTGCAACGATCAGAATCCGCGGTCGCCAAGGCATCGGCACCACCACGCCCGCCGCGTCATCAGCCGCCAGAACATCCGTTCGAGAGATGGACACAACCACCGTGCGAGGACGTGTCGCGGGCGGAGGACGCACAGCAAACACCGCCGCGGCCTCCCCGGTCACCGTGCCTTCGTCCGCGTCCTGCGAAGCCGCCGGAATGTTCACACTCTGCACGCTTCCCGCAAGCAACTCTCCATCGACCGTGCAGCGAACGGCCGTCGTGACGGATGCTGGCCCGGCATTCACGAGCCGCGCGAAGACGCGAAGAAGTCCGGAATCTTCAGGGTCATGCCGCGCGCTCACCGCCACGATGCCGACATTGTCGACAAACGCAGCCCGCTGCGCCCCGCCCGGCGTCTCGCCCGTAAGCAGCACAGAAGGGTTCAGCCCGCGATACTGAGTACTCTGGGGCGGCTCCACCACCCCATCGGTGATCAGAAACACCGTCGGCTTGGTTGAGACATCATCGTCCGCGGCCTCTCCCTTCGCCGTCATCGCATCGATGAGTTGAAGAGTCGCCGGAAAGTCGTCTGGTTGGTCGGTCGGTGTGATGGCTTCCACCGCGTCCCGTAGAGCCCGCAGGTCCGTCGTGAATCCCGTCAACGCCTGCGGGGTCGCGGCCATCGAGACCACCATGCAGCGAGGCCTCGCGGTTCCAGCGCCCGATCTTCCGATGGAGCCGATCAGTTCCACAGCCCGGGCTTTCGCGACGTCAAGCCGCGTTCGGCTCGCTGCCCCTGCCGCAGCCGGTTCAACATCGGTCGCGTTCATCGAGGCCGAGCGATCAACGATGATGACCACCCGTTTGCCAACGGTCCCATCAGTCCCGACCGCCGGCCTGGCGATGGCCACCAGAAAGCAGCACAGTGCCATCACATGCAGCAGCAACAACCATGACCACCGAATCATCCTCAGTGGAACGTTAACCTGCAGGTCCTGCGCCGCCTGCTCCCACAGCAGGGTCGAACTGACCCGCAGCGGCCGACGCCGCAGTCGCAGCAGATACAGAATCACAAGCAAGGGCAGAGCGATCGCCGCCGCCACGATCCCTGCTGCCGGCGCGAGGAAAGTCATGCCACTGGCCCCCGCGGCGGATGCGATTCAACCGCGTCGACCGAGTCCTTCGACGCCGACCCAGCCGGGCCTTCCGCCGGAGCCTCGGTCTTCAATCTCGCGGACGGCGCAACAACCACGGCAGTCGCGGCTGGCACTGAAGATTGGGGCGGGGGGGGGGGGGGGAAGGGCGGCGGAGGCCAAACGCCCTTGCGCACCCCAAACAACACACCCGTAGCCTCCCGGCTGGCCGCCGGCTTCCGCCCCTGCCAGGACCCACA
>JBBRUT010000164.1:0-7208 GCA_038247555.1 Phycisphaerales bacterium
CAAGAAGGAGCCCGCCAAGAAGGCCGCGAGCACCAAGCCCAAGGACACTGCCAAAGCGGATGCGGGAGGGCAGCACTAACGCTGGCCCCTCTCAGGAGCCTCCGTTGAGCAGGGTGCACGCAATCACGCAGATGATCCCGCAAACGATGTTGAGCGGTCCGCCGAAGCGAACATAGTCGCTGAGTCTGTAGCCCCCCGGGCCCATGACCATGAGATTCGTCTGATAGCCGATGGGCGAGATGAACTCGCAAGACGCGGCGATCATGACACACAGCACCGCGGGGACCGGCGCAACTCCCGACTGTTCGGCCAGACGCACGGCGATGGGGAACATCAGTACGCCCGCCGAGTTGTTGTTCATGATCGCGGTAAAGAGCCACGTCGCCGCATAGATCACGGCAAACACGGCCCAGGGTTCGTGCTGAACCTTCATCGCAACCAGCAGGCCCGACATCGAACCCGCAAGGTGCGCGGCCAGGCCCGTCTTCTCCATCGCGATGCCCAGAGCCATCGATGCAGCGATCACCAGCAACACCTGCCAGTGCACGGCGTCGCGTGCCTGCGCGGCGGAGCAGCAGCGGAAAAGCACCATTAGCGCTGCGCCCCCCATCGCGACAATCACCTCCGCGGGCATCCGCACGCCCAGCCCGGGGACGAGCGCGCCGGAGAACGACAGCAGCGCGACGACCAGCGCGAGCACACCGATCGCCGCCCACGCGCGATCGTGGCGGGGGGTCGCGTCGCCTTCAAGCTCGGAGACCAGGTAGAAGTCCGATGAACCACGGTGCCGCCGTGCAAAATCAGGCTCCGCTTCGATGAGCAGCGTATCCCCCGGCCGAAGCACGATGTCCCCGATCTTGCCCGTCAGGCGATGACCGTGCCGGTGAACGGCGATGATGACCGCCTCGTAGCGCGTGCGGAACGCGCCCTCGCGGATCGACCGGCCCACAAGCGGCGAGTCAGGCGAGATCACCGCCTCCGTCAGCTTGCGGCCGTGGCGCGGCGATGAAGCCTCGCCGGGGCCTGTGTCTTCATCCGCCGCGGGGGAGAGTCCGCGGAGACGCTGAAGATCCACCACCGAATCAAGATTGCCCACGAAGACGAGCAGGTCGCCCGCGCGAAGAACCTGCGTGGGCGAGACCGCGATAAGCGATTCTGAAGGGCGCTCGATGCGCGAGAGGAACAGGCCCGGCAAGCGGCGAAGCCCAGCCTGTTCAACGGTTCTGCCGATCACCGGCGAGACCGCATCCACGCGCATGGCGGTGGTGAAGACGCGCGGCCCCGCAACCGCCGGAGCTTCGGCCGCGACGCGCTCGGGCAGAAGCCTCCGACCAAACACCAGGATGTAGATCAGCCCTGCCGCCGCGACCGGAACACCAACGGCCGAAATGGTGAACATGCCGATGCTCTCAAGGCCGGAGCCCGGGTGCGTCGCGGCGTGCTGACGCGCAAGGCCCGCGACGACGACATTGGTTGATGTGCCGATGAGTGTGCATGCGCCACCAAGGATCGCGGCGTAGGACAGCGGAAGGTAAAGCCGAGACGGAGGGAGACCCGAGCGCCGGGCCCACCCCGCAAGCACTGGAAGGAACATGGCAACGATCGGCGTGTTGTTGATGAACGCGCTGGCGACGGCAACAGGGAAGATCAGGCGAGACTGTGCCTCGACAATGCCGCGGGGCCTTCCCAGAAGGCGCGACGTCAGCATGGTCAGCGCCCCCGTCTGGCTGAGGCCTGCGGAAAGCACGTAGAGAAACCCGACGGTCAGAACGCCCGGGTTGGCAAAGCCGCGCACAGCCTCCGCGGGCTCCAGCACACCTGCCAGCGCAAGGATGAGCACGGCAGTCAAAACCGCCGCATCCATCGCAGCGCGGCCCGAAGCAAGCGCGGCGAGAAGCCCGGCGATCACCGCGGCGGTAAACCAGGCCTGCCACGACATTCGCCACGTCTCCGGGGGGTGGGTTGGGGGTTGGGGAGGTGGGTCAGTCGCGGGGCCGGTGCTTGTCGATCGCGGCGATCACCCGCGGGTGCAGCACCGCCGGCGCAACAACAATGCCCTTGTTCATTTCCAGGCCACGGCCATGCCCAAAGTCGAGCGGCTTGCCAAAGACATCCGAGACAATGCACCCGGCTTCCTCGGCGATGAGCGCGCCCGCGGCATGATCCCAGATGCGCTCAACATACCCCTTGCTGCTCGGCAGCCGCAGATACACATCCGCCTGCCCACGGGCCACCACGGCGTACTTGCACTGGCTGTCGAGCCGCACCAGCGTGTACCCAGGATCAAGCTCACGCATGATGATCGCCGAAGCAGATTGATCAGAGTGTGCGCTCTCAACGCTCTCGGCAAGGACCGGGTGCCGACGCGCGCGGGCAAACGCCGCACGCGACGCGGGCGAGATGGCAAGGTCTCCGCCGCCGCGGCCGTACAAGCCGCCAAGCGGCGACTGCGTCACGGATCCGCCCGCGCGGCTCGCGCAAAACAGGCTGCCCGATAACGCCGGCGTCTCGGCGCTGACAGTCGGGTCGGGCGCAAGGTTGGGGCACCCCATCGCGGCGAGCTGGGGAACGCCGTCCCGCACAAAGGCCAGCGCGACGGCATACTGCCCGCCGCGCAGAAAGCCCTTCGTGCCATCGATCGGATCGAGCGTAAAAAACCCCGCGGCGACAGCGCGCGGCGAGAGCGGGTCGGCATCGCCGCCATCGATCGCGTGGAAGAGAGAGTCGGCCGTCACATCCGGCCAGGCGGGCTTGTCGCCATCGCGCAGCACGGCAAGCGTCGCCTCCAGCTGCACTGCGTGCTGCGGATCGCGCAGAAAGGAAGAGGATTCCTCGCCCACCAGCAGCAGGTCATCGCCAAGCGCAGCGCGAAGCGCGCGGGCGACCACCGCCTGAGAAGCAAAGTCGGCGATGGTCACCGGGGACTTATCGTCCTTGGTAATGGCGCGGAGTTGCTCGAGCCTTGCCTGCACGGCGGAGCACACCGATGACGCCGCGGCAACAGCAGCGGACATCGCAGCATGCATGGAAGCGAGCGCTGGGGAGAGGGAGGTGGTCACGCTTCGAGGATAGGGGCGAAGATTAGCTCCGGGGCTCGGGTTCCGGGCAGCCCGGCCGGCGGTGGTTTCACGAGAGAAGAGCCCGTATCGGCCTTACTATTCCTGCACATGCCCTTGCCGGAAGCACGGGGTGGGCGGGGGGGGCGACGACGAAGAGGTACACAATGAAGATCATCAAGCTGCTCCTGGTGTTGGTTGTCCTGCTCGTTCTGCTGGTCGCTATCGCCGGGGTCGCGGCGTTCTCCTACGTCGACACCATCGCTAAGCGCGCAGTCGAGAAGGGCGGCACCTACGCCCTCGGCGTCGACACGACGCTCGGCGGGGCGGATGTCGGCATCATGAGTGGCACCTTTGCCATGAACGACCTCAAGGTCGCCAACGTGGCGGGCTATCCCGCTCCGCACTTCCTGACCCTTGGCGATGCGTCGGTCGCGGTCTCGCTGGAGTCGCTCCGCGAACCCACCGTGGTGTTGCCCAAGCTCCACCTCGACAGCATCGATGTGCGGCTGGAGAAGAAGGATGGCGCGGCCAACTACAACGTCATCCTCGACAACCTGAAGAAGGTCAGCGGCGGCAGCGGCGACAAGCCCGCGCCTCAGCCCGCCCCGGGCGAAGAGAAGAAGTTCATCATCACCGACCTGTCGATCACCAAGGTGGTCGTGCACGTCGATGTCTTTGGCGCGGGCGGTGCGCCCGCCGCGCTGGGCAATGCCCTGGGCGCGCTGACGAAGGTCACCGTCCCGATCGATGAGATTAAGCTGCAGAACGTCGGCAAGACCGGCGATGGCGTCGCGGGCTCGGGCGTCACGATCAGCCAGTTGACCAACATCATTGTCCAGGCGGTTCTCGCCGCGGCCGTAGAAAACGGCGGCGGCCTGATCCCCGTGGACATCCTCGGCGATCTGCAGGGCAAGCTGGCATCGCTGGGCGACCTCAGCAAGCTCGATCTCAAGGTGTTGGGCGATGCGAAAGCAACCGTCGAAGACCTGACAAAGACGGTCGATGAGGTGCAGAAGAAGGTCGAAGATGCAGCCAAGCAGGGCGAGAAGGCCATCGACGATGCGAAGAAGGTCTTCGAAGGGCTGATCCCGAAGAAGAAGGACGACAAGAAGTAGAGAAGGAATGGAGGGGGCGAGGCACAGAGGCGCGCGAGTCGGATTGCGTTCCGAGTGGTTGGCGTACGAGGCCGAGCAGAAGATCGAAGCAAAGACACGAAGCCCCCTCCGCCGCCTTCGGCGGCACCTCCCCCTTGGGGGGAGGTTGTGCGAGCACCTGTGCCCACATCCGTCTTCCTTAACGGCAAGTTCTTCACGCTCGACGCCGCATCGCCGGAAGCCGACCGCGCTGCGCTCTCCCCCTTCGATGCCGGCTTTCAGCACGGCGTCGGCCTGTTCGAGACCATGCTCGGCGGCGTCAGTGATGCGGGCGCGGCCTGGTGCATGCGCATCGATGAGCATCTGGCGCGGCTGGCGGCGTCGGCGCGGGAGCTGGGGCTGAGCGAGACGTTGCGCGCCGGCGCGCTGGCCGAAGCAGTCGCCGAAACGGTTCGGCAATCGGGTCTCGCCCGGGCGCGAATCCGGCTGACGGTGTCGGGCGGGGACCTCAACCTGCTCACGCGGGCCAGTGCAGGTGCCGGCGCAAAGGTCGAACACGATCCCACGATCCTGATCGTCGCGCAGCAGGCCGTTGAGTATCCCGCGGGCATGTTCGATCGCGGCGTAGGCGTGTGCATCGCCGATGCGCGGGCCAACCCATTCAGCCCCATGGAGGGACACAAGACGCTGAACTACTGGTGGCGTCTGCGTGAGCTGCAAGCGGCATCGAGAAAGGACGCAGCGGAAGCGCTTGTGCTCTCGGTCACCAACCATCTCGTCGGAGGGTGCGTGAGCAACGTGTTGCTGGTGAGTGGCGATGAGATCCTGACCCCGATCGCTCGCGGCGAGGAAGGCGGAGCGCGGCCCGCCGGAGAAATGGATGCAGATGACCCCGATGCGCCGCCACTGCCCATGCCAACCATCAAGGGCGGGTATCTGCCCAGCCCGGTACTGCCGGGCGTGGTGCGGGCGTGGGCTTTGGATTGGGCCGCGGATCAGGGCATGACCGTCAAGCGGCAGATGCTGTCTGTGGCGGATGTGCTCGAGGCCGATGAGGTGCTGCTGACCAACTCATCATGGGGCGTGCTGCCGGTCGTGCGCATCGAAGGCAGCACGCTGGGCGGTGAAGCCGAAGGCGCGCCCGGGCCAGTGGGCCGAAAGCTCGCCGCGGCATGGCGATCACTCGTCGAGGAGTATGCCGGCGGCGCGGCGGGGTGATGTTCATCGGGGCACACCTGTAGCCGCATTCCCACCTCTTCTGATCTGCGTCTATCTGCGTTGATCTGCGGCCATCTCCCCCGCGGCTCTGCGCCTCTGCGCGAGAACTCCCCTCCGACCTTCAAAGCTGGCTCATCGACTGGCGGAGTCGCGCGACGCAGTTGGCGATGACGGGGACTGCGCGGTCGAGTTCATCGCGCGTGGTCTCTCGCGAGGTCGAGAATCGCAGCGTGCCGTGCGCGTACGCAGGGTCGATCTTCATCGCCTGCAGCACGGGAGACGCTTCCAGCGAGCCTGAGGAACATGCCGCGCCGGCGGAGCAGGCGATGCCGCGCTCGGAGAGGAGCAGGAGGAGGGCTTCGGCTTCCAGGCGTGGGAAGCCGATGCTGGTCGTGTTCCAGAGACGGTCGCGCTCGCCCTGCTCCCCATCGCCGTGCGGGCCGTTGATGCGTGCATCGGGGATGAGTGTCAGCAGTTCGCGCTCGAAGTGGTTCCGCAGTTCGCGGCCTCGGATGCGGTTAGCGGGGTCTGCGAGCCAGGTCTCCGCGAGTCGGCAGGCGACACCCGCCCCGACGATGCCGGCGATGTTCTCCGTCCCGCCGCGCCGGCCAAGCTCCTGCTCCCCGTGGATGAGCGTGGCGGTGCGGATGCTCGGGCGCGAGTACAGCACGCCGATGCCCTTGGGCCCGTGGAACTTGTGCGGGGAGTAAGTCAGGAGGTCGACAAGCAGCGGGACTTCCGCCCAGTCGGTTGCCTTTGCTGTGCCTCCCTCGCCACTCCCTCGTTCCGCTGAATCTTGGATTCCTACTACCAAACCCTCGCTGGCTTCACCCTGCACTCTGGTCGGCATCTTGCCCACCCACTGCGTTGCGTCGCAGTGGAACGTGACGCCGCGGTCGCGGCAGATTGCGCCGATGGCATGCACGGGCTGAATCGTGCCGGTCTCGTTGTTGGCCCACTGCACGCTCACAAGCGACACCTCCCGCGAAGGCTCCGCGTTCGTCGCGTGATGCTCATCAAGCAGCCGCGCAACCGACTCTTCACACACGCGGCCGGAAGGATCGAGGCCGGCCGTCAGCACCCGCACGTTCTCCTCGCGCTCCAGCGCTTTCGCCAGGTCGCGGATAGCGATGTGCTCAACCGGCGAGATGATGATCGTGGCGCGGGGCTTGTGCGCCGCCTCGGCTGCCCGGCCCACTAGCCCCCGGGCCAGCAGATGGCCGCGGATCGCAAGGTCGATGGCCTCGGTGCCGCTCCCGACAAAGGTGATGTGGCGCGGGCGGGCGCCGATAAGCTCCGCCGCCGCGCGCCGCGCAAGATCGAGCTTCTGCCGCGCGGATTGGCCCGGCCGGTGAATGCTGGAGGGGTTGTACCACAGCTCGGCGAGCATCTGTTGCATCGCCGCGACAACCTCGGGCGCGGGACGCGTTGTGGCGTTGTGGTCGAGGATGATGGGCGGGTGGCTGGTCACGCAAATGCAAAGGAAGGCAGGTACACAGAGGTCACAGAGGAGACGCAGAGGGCACGGAGAAGAAAGGCAGCCGCCAGCACGGGAGAGGAGTAAGGCAGCGAGGCGAAAGAGCTGGAATCAGGAAGGGACTGGCCAAGACGCCAATCGTAGTAAGCCGGAGGAAGGGCCCTTGTGGGACGCGCCGCCACTACCCTGCTTACCCATGCGCGTGCTCATCGCCACAGTCGGATCTTCTGGGGATGTCAATCCTTTCATCGCCGTAGGGCGAGCGCTGGCGGCCCGCGGCCACGAAGTCCGCATGCTCGTCAATCCCTTCTTCGAATCCGCGGTCCTCCAGGCCGGCCTGGCGATGGAGCCGCTCGGCGA
>JBBRUT010000165.1:0-7149 GCA_038247555.1 Phycisphaerales bacterium
ACCGGCGAGAAAATCGAAGCGATCGATGAACCCGAATCGGAAGTCACGCCGTCACAGGCAATCACGCCGCACGCCGAAGCGGTTGTTCAGGTGTCCCTAGAGAGTGTAATCCGCTTCTTGGAGGAATTTGAGAGACGGTCCAAGGTGAGCTTTGGACTCTCACTTCGGTAGCGTCACGATTCGCTAGCTGCTTGTCGCTGACGTGATGCTTCAGGGCGAAAGACGTGGCCTGCTTCGCCGTCCAAATGCACCTGCGTCTTTGTACTCACCGGTCGCTCGCGATGCAGACTGTTGAGCAAAGGAATCGACCGTGAAGCTGGGTTGCTCTCTATCCGCCCTCCGGACGGGGTGAAGAGGCGAGGCCGACGACGATTGGGCGGATGAGTGGCGAGGCGAGACGTTTCGCTCGTGGCGAGCTCCCTAGCCCCCCGCGACCGCGGGGGTTCCGCCGGAGAGCTGGCACTCGGAGCCTGAACTTGTGCCGCGGCGGGTTTTCCGGCACACTGTGCGCCCCCGGCGGCTGATACGCCGGGGCATTCGGAGCTCGCGCCATGGCCACCACCCCGCCTCCCCCCCCCGCTTCCACACCGCCGCCTCCCCCGATCTCGCATTCTGCGCCGCCACCAGCTGGCCGCCCCCGTCGCGTAACCGCTTCGGGCGCGTACCGCGAGGTGACTGTCAGCTCGATCATCTTCGGGATTGTGGTCGGGGCGATCATGAACGCCGCGATCACATATGCGGGGTTGAAGATCGGGTTCACGATCGTGGGGAGCGCGATCGCGGCGGTGCTGGGGTTCGGGGTGCTGCGGGGGCTGCTGCGGCGGGGGTCGATCCTTGAGACGAACATCGGGCAGACGATCGCCAGCGCGGTGAACACGACCAACGCGGGGGTGATCTTCACGGTGCCGGTGCTGCTGCTGCTTGCACAGAATGGCACCCTGCCCGGCTTTGAGCTGCGCTTCGACAGCCTGGACTTCTGGATGATCACGCTCGCGTGCATCGCGGGAGCACTGCTGGGGTGCGTGTTCATCGTGCCGCTGCGGAAGCAGATGCTCGATATTGATCGGCTGCGGTTCCCAAGCGCGGTGGCGGTCGCGGCGATTCTGAAGTCGCCGGGCGCGGGCGCGGCCAAGTCGATCGTGCTGGCGGTGGGGATCGTGGTATCGATGCTGATCTATCTGCCGGTGGGGTTGCCGGCGATCAAGAACCCGGCGCGGCTGGATCAACTGGATTCGCTGGTGGAGCGCGAGCGGATCACTCCGGCGGAGGCGGCGCTGACGCGGGAGGTGGCGGGGTGGATCGAGGCGGAGAATGCGCCGGACGCGGTCATCGAACGCGGAAGATCAACGCTGGCGGCGCGGGAGGCACACGTTGAGCTGGCGGCGAGCCCCGACGACGATTCGGTGCAACAGCGCGTCGAAGCGATGGATGCCGCGCTCAAGGCAATGACCGATGATCCCGCGTCGAGGAGATACAACGCGGCGCTCTGCATCGCCGCCTATGAAGCGAGCGCGGGGAAGGGCTCATGGGAGCGCCTCCGCGCGCCGGACACCGGTTGGGCGATGGCGCCGATGCGGGGATATAAGGACCTTGGGCTGCGGTTGGGGTCGAAGAAGGCTGCCGATGGCAAGGAGTCGATCGCGACCGATCGTGATGGGAACAACCGACCGGACCTGGTGGTCGTGGATGACACTATCGATGCGGGGCGTGTGCTGGGCCTGCCCGATCAGATGGCCTTCGTCTTTGCCATCGCGCCCTTTGCCCTTGGTGCCGGATACCTCACGGGCCGCGCCGGGTTGCTGGTGCTGGCGGGCGGCATCCTCGCCTACTTCCTGCTCAACCCCCTGGCATTCAGCCTGGGCTATGTGCCATCAACGACACGCGCAGATGAAGTCGCCGGATATGCCCTCGGCGCGTTCAATCGGCCCCTGGGGATCGGCCTGCTCCTGGGCGGGGCGATGATGGGGGTAATCGCATCGCTGCCGGCGATCCGCGAAGCAATCAAGAGCATCGGAGCCGCAGGCAAAGTCGCTCCCAACAGCCGCTCCACGGCAGTCTCCAATCGCACGCCCGATGAAATGAGCCTGCGCTCGCTGCTGATCATCGGCGGACTTGCGATGGTGCTGCTGCTGGTCGCCACGGAGTTCTCGGGCCAGGGCGGCGCTGGCACCATGACCGGCTGGCTCGGCGGCCTCCCCGTGTGGCTTGCACGCGCGTTGATCGTGCTCATCGCCGCGGCGTGGATCTGGTTCGCGGGCATCATCATCGCGCAGTGCACGGGCATGACCGACTGGTCCCCGATCTCGGGCATGGCCCTGCTCACGGTTGTACTCGTGATGCTGCTGGCGGGCAAAGAAGATGTCATCTCCGCCGTGCTGCTGGGCGCTGCGCTGTGCGTGGCAATCTCCTGTGCATCGGACATGATGGCCGACCTGAAGACGGGGTACATCGTGGGCGGAGTGCCCAGGCGACAGCAGATCCTCGAAATTGCCACCGCCGCGATCGGCCCGGTCATCACCATGTCCACGATCGTGCTGATCGCCGGCGTCAACATGCGGCAGTTCGGTGTGCCCATCGGCCCGGGGACGCCGACGGTTGCGCCGCAGGCCCAGGCTCTGCAGGCAGTCATCACCGGCGTGCAGGGTGGGGAGATGCCCTACACGCTGTACGGGCTGGGCGCCGCGCTCGGCGCATTGCTGGGGCTCGGGGCGTTCGCCGGGCTGGGCGTGCTCGTGGGCCTGTCCATGTACCTGCCGTTCTACTACATCCTGACGTACGGCATCGGCTGCGTCGCCAACATGGTGGTCGGGAAGATCAAGGGGCGGGCGTGGGCGGAGGAATGGGGCGTACCGTTCTGCGCGGGCCTCATCGTGGGCGAGGCGATCCTCGCGCTGGTCATCAACGCCATCGTTCTGCTGAGGGGATAAGCCATGAAACTCGCCGCGTTCCTGCTGATCACCATCTCTCTTTGCGTCGGCGTCATCGGCGCGATCACCGCCTATCTGCCGCCGCTGTCGCTCCCCAACGAGCAACTGGTGGGCCTCACCCTCAACGCCGCGGCCGGAAAGGCCACCATCGACCCGCGCGACAAGGCCCCCATCGCTCCGGCGCGGACGGAACTGACGCCGGAGATCCTGACCTCGCTTCGCGATCAAGGCGTGGAGCGGGTCCGGGTGAAGGAGTTCGCGCTGGGCCGCTGGCCGGAGTGGTGGGTGTTTGTGCTGGGGTGTGTGGGCCTCGGAGTCGGTGCCTTCCTGATGCGAACGGCCAACCGATCGATCGCCGCGACGCGCTCGGCGAGCGCCGACGCCGTTGGAGCATCGCGGCTCTCGCCCGAGCAAACGCTCGACGCACTGCATTCGGAAGTCGACTCCCTGCGAAGCCGGCTGACGACGATGGCAGCAGAATCCGATCGCCTGTCAACAATCCTCGCCGAGATCAGTCGGATGCAGCAGACGCACATCGCCTCGTTCCTCGCGGCTCGATCCGAGATCACCGCGCGCCTCGGGCTGGGCGGATACGCCAGACTGATGGACGCGTTCGCCAGCGCGGAACGGGCGATCAACCGGGCATGGTCCGCCGCGGCCGATGAGGTCGAGGCCGAATCACTCGCATCGCTCGACCTCGCGTCGGAGCTTCTGGTCGAAGCACGCCATCGCATCTGACCGCGCCAATCTTCACATCAAGCGCGAGCCTCATTGCATCCAGCTGCCAAGGTGGCGCGCCCGCTGCGCACCCATCGCCACTCCGCATTCCTCTCTTGGTGAAACGGCGATCACGCCCGCTTGCCGATCTGGCTGGTGATGGTGGAATCGGTGATCTTGTCATCCGCGGCGAGCAGGAAGGCTTTGCTGAGGATGATGGATAGCGTGCGGTCGCCCTCGAAGGGGAGAAAGACGCCGGTGGCGCTGGCGCTACTCGCATCGCGCGAGGAAGGGACGATACAGAGGTACTGGTCGTTGGGCTCCATGAGAATGTTGCCCGAGCCGAGGTGGATCTTGTAGGTACGGACCGAGCCCTTGACGATGAGGAACTTGTCGGTGAGGGAACACTGTGCGGCGATCTTGAGGCGCGGCAGGAGGCACTGGAGCAGGTCCTTGCGGCCGATGCCGGTTTCTGAGATATCGCCGAAGCTGCGGCCCCACCAGTATTCGCGGTGCGTGCCCTGCGGGCCGCCATCCTGCCATTCGGGGTTGTTGGTGATGCTGCAGACGCCGACGAAGAGATCGACATCGCGGAGGATTTCACTCAGGACGAGGGGCGGGATCTCGTCGAGGGCGATGCCCTGACCGAGTGTCTCCTGTCGCCAGCCTGCGCCGTAGCCGTCGCCCCCTGCGTGCGCGGTGGCCTGGTCTGCATCGAGCGGGTAGAAACGGACTTGATCGGTGGCGAGGTGGTGGTAAGAGCCTGACTCGGTGGTATCGACGCCGTAGTCGTCGCCTATGCCTTCGATCCAGAACTCGGCGCGGAGGCCCCAGGGGCGGAGTGCGCGCGAGGCGGGCGGGTATTCGGCATCGACCATCAGCCGCAGCTTGTTCTTCCAGTTGCGGATGCCGCAGAGCGCGTTGAACTGGTGCTGCTTGATGATGTGCGCGGCGAAGCGGTTGGAGTAGGTATTGGTGTTGCGCTCGGCATCGGTGAGGAGATAGACCTCGCGGTGGGCCTGCTTGAAGGGCTGGCGGATCTGCCGGTCTTCGAAGAAGCGGCGCCATGCGAGCACTTCATCGCGGCCGCCGGGGGATTCGATCGGGTGCCAGAGGCGGACGGAGCAATCGGCGGGCGGATCGAAGGGTGCGCCGGTGTGATCGACAAGGGAAGCGGGCGTATTGTCATGCGCGTCGAGCCATGCCGCGGACTTCCAGCCTTTGGGGTCTTTCTCTTCGCCGAAGTTCCATATGAGGCGGCGCGCCAGCACGCCAATGAGCGGGTGTTCGAGGTAGCGCTCGCGCCAGGTGGTCAGCGGCCAGAGCTTGTTGTCGAGGAAGAGGGAGTCGAGGCGGTCTTTCTGGGCGGGGAGCATCGCGGCGATGTCCTTGGCCGCGGACTTGAGTTCCTTGAGTTCGTCGGCGTGGCCCTCTTTGAGCGCGGCGGGGACGGACTTGATGCGTTTGCCGTCGGCTTTGGTGAAGCGGAGCTCGGTGTCGGCGATGCCGGAGGCGATGAGCTCGACGGTGAAGTCGCCGAGTTGTTCGGCGCGGCGGCCAACCTCGGTGAGGCCGTAGCTGGGGACACCGAGCTCGTCGATCTGATCGCGCGGGAGGTTCTCGCGGGCCGCGGCGGCGTTGAGGGCTTTTTCGATGCCCTTCTGCGCGGTGCCGAACTTGACCTTGACGCGGAGCATGGCGAGCTGGCCGAGGGAGTCCATGCCGGGGATCTGTCCGAGGGCGAAGACGGCGGCGTTGCCGACCTTGACGGCGCGCGGGCCGACGCCGGGGACCTTGCGGTACGCGGAGATGGCGAGCCTGCCGAGGGCGCGGGAGAGGCTGCCGTCCTTGTCGGGGAGGATGGTCGCGAACCAGCAGAGGCCTTTGAGCGCATCGAGGTTGTCGTCGGTCATGAGCAGCTCGTGGCGCCGCCAGTGGGGGAGGCCTTCGAGGCTAGGGCGCGGTTTGTCGGCGAGGGGGAACCACTCGATGAGCGCGTTGCGGAGTTTGTCGGCACCGGCTGCCGCGGCGTGCTCGCGGGCGAGTTTGAGCCACTTGGCGGAGGGTGCTGAGCCGGATCCGGACCTGGCGTGGTTGATGAGGGCGGACCACTTCTGCGCTGCATCGTGATCGAGGGCGCGGAGCATGGTGATGGCGCGGTCGGCCCAGACATCTCCGTTCTCGATGGGGAAGGGTCGGGGCTCGGACAAGAGGGCCTCCAGAGAAGGAATGATCTTGCCAAGTTCCTGCAGATTCGTCTGGATCCGACGGAGGTTGTGGTGAAGTGCATTGTCAAGCGGCCGCGGCAAGGCGCGATGGATCATGCGGCAATAGCCGTCGATAAGTGAGAGAAGACTGAAAAGCGGTGACAGGGACACTTCTGCGAGCTGCCCGATTGTCGCATGAAGGTCTTCGCGCGGGAGGCGAGGGTCCTTCGCAAGCAGAGTCAGCGCGAGTGCTCGTATCTCCGAGAAGAACTGGTTGACGTGGTGCTTGTTCCAACTGGCCGCGCTTGGCCATTGTGGATTGTGACTGCCCCACCACGCGAGGCGCTCCGTCGCTTCGCACAGCACGATGGCCTGGACCGTGGTGGGCGCCGCCAGAATGACTTTGGAGTAGTCGCGGGGAGGCTGCGTCTTCGCGACCGGGCCCTCGGGGCGTACCCCGTCAAGGTAGGCTCCGAAGAACTCGTCGAACAACCGCTTGCCTTCGGAGCGAGTGTCGGGTGATGGAGTTTCTGAAGCCGTGCACGCTGCCGACGGTCGACTCGCGATGAGTCGAACCGTCTTTCGATATGTAGCAGTAATTTCAGCCCGGCCTCCAGCAAGAGATGTGGTGAGCATCTTCTGCAGGATCGGATAGGCGGAGTCGGGAAGCGGTTGACGAGCTGCGGCGAAGGACAACGCGTTGATGACTGCGCGAGCAGGAATCTCACTGCCCCCGGTTCCCCAACTGAGTGGCGCAAGTCCCAGCAGTTCGTCGACTTCATTCTCAGAGAGTCGAGAATCACCCCGGCCGAGTGCATCGACCAGCTCACTCAGGTGACAGCACGCAAGTCCCCAGGAGAGCTCTGGTGTGTTGTCCGTGCACCATTCAGATACTGGGCGAACCCACGCCAGGGCACGCATCGCCGCCAGGAAGGAGTCGTGCCGCGGTTGATGCGAGAGCAGTCGCCGCCCTGCCTCGAAGGCCTTCGGCTTCCTATCCCGCCTTCGACTTTGCCGACCGTCGCGCGCAAACTCCATCGCCAACTCATAGAGCGGCACCAGCGGATCGCCATCGAACGCCGGGAATTGCGGGACGGTTGGCGGGTGCTGCGGCAGCTTGGCGCGCTGCTGTTCGAGGTACTCAAGGGTGTAGACCGCCCCCACTGCTCACCCCCCCACCAGCGGAGTGAGACGGAGAAACGTGGCTTCTACGCCGCGGGAGAGGGTGATCTTCTCTTCGAGCGACTCGGTCTGCCTGTCGCCGACGAGGATCAGGATGCGGTTGTGCTCATAAGCGT
>JBBRUT010000166.1:0-7133 GCA_038247555.1 Phycisphaerales bacterium
AACGCGACTCCAACGAAAAAGGCCCCGGACAGCGCGTCCGGGGCCCTTGGATTCAGTGAAGTAGCAAGTAAGCGTCGTGCTTACCGCGGCGGGATCTCAGAGTGGATGTCGTAGTAGTTCGGCTCCGAAGCGCCAATGCCGGGGGCAACGGCGGGCTGGGCCGCGGGAGCGGGCTGGCCGAAGAAGAATCGGCCTCCTCCGCCGCCGCCACCGATCTTGTCGGCGTTGTAGATGTAGGAAGCATCGAGCACCTTGTCGATGCGGAGACCCGCCTCGGCAAGGTGGGCCTTGGAGTAATCATCGACGCGGCTCGCGGCGTCGGAGTCCACCACGCGCTTGATCCGCTCGCGGATGTCGCGGAGCTTGGCGGTGGCGAGGTTGGAGATGGGCTTGCCGGCTGCGCCGCGGACAGTGCCGGGCATGGAGAGGTCGATGAGGCGGTCAAGGTACTCCCGCTGCAGGTTGCGGCGGAGGCTTGAGATGTAGGGCTTGCGATTGGTGTAGCCGGAGGCCGGGGTGGATTCGATCTCGGTCCAGATGGCGCCGGCGATGGAGTTCATCAGCTCGGGGAGGGTGAGCATGTCCTGATCAGCCGGGACGCGGAACTCGTTGTCGTAGACGCGGCGGAGGACAGTGGGGTTCATCACCATGGTGATGGCCGAGGCCTGCGCGCCGAGAATGCGGTCGTGGACGGCCCACGTGGCATCTTCCATGATCTCGGAACGGCCGCCGCCGTCCCACCACTTGTCAACGGTCATGTACTTGAGCATCTCGGGGGTAAGACCGAAGGCCTCATCCGCGAATGCGTTGTCGATGACGAACTTGAGCGCAGCGCGCTGGGTCTGTGCCGGGACGACCTGAATGGGCGGGCGGCCGCCGGGATCGCCCTTGCGGTCGCGGCTGACGTGTGCGCCGCCGACCCACGGTGCCATCATGTTGATGGCCTGGAGCTGCTGGTTGAGGGTGAGGTTGTAGCCGCGGCGAGCCTTGGACCAGCTCTCGCCATCCTTGACGAACTTGGCAAGCAGGCGCTCGCGGTAGTACTTCACCAGCCGCATCTGATTGGTTGCGTAGTCAAGCGGATCGGCGGAGAAGTCGTACTGACGGGCGAGGGGATCGGGCCCGCCGAGGTCTTCGTCGGTGAGATAGACGAGTTCGGGCTCGGAGACGCGGGTGAGCGCCTTCTTGGGATCGCTGCCGTAGCCGTAGTCGATGACCCAGAAGTCGTATGGCCCAAGGTCGATCATGGTGTAGTCGCCCTGGATGGGGCCGGCTTCACGGTTGATGTTGACCGGGGTGTAGTCCATGACCGAGCCGGTGAAGGGCTTCTTGCCCTTGATGGCGTCAGAGTTGATGTCGTTGAGCTTGTAGATGGAGGAGGCCTTGAAGTTGTGACGCAGGCCGAGCGTGTGACCGACCTCGTGGGCGACCAGGTCGGTGAGCATGGGGCCGACGAACCACTCGGGGATGCCGTCGAGGAGCTCGGGTTCTTCCTTCTTGGGCTTGTCGTCCTTCTTGGGCGCATCCTTGTCGCCGGCTTCGGGCTCATCGCCGGGCGCGGAGGGGGGGGGCGGGGGAGGCTGCTCACTCTCGTCAGCGAGGAGTTCGAGCTCCATGTGCATGCGCATCATGGCCATGTCGAAGCCCTTGCCGCGGGCGGCGAGGCACATGCCGTTGAACTGGCTGGTGCGTCCGGCGAGTCCGTCGAACTCATCGTCGCCGTAGAGCGCGGTATCGACACTCCCGGCGGGGTGGCCGCCGTAGCGGAGGACGCCGCGCTGTGAGCGCATGGCAAGGAGGTAGTCGCGATCACCGGGGTTGGCCAGCCGGATGCGCGGGTCCCAGTCGGGATTGCGATCCAAGAACGCGAGTGTCTCGGGGCTGAAGCCCTGCATGGCCATCTCGGGCAGGAGCTGGTTGGCCTGGAACCAGAAGTGACGGATCCAGCCATCGGTGAGGACGACGTCGGCGTCGAGGATCTGGCCTGTGCGAGGATCGGTGCGGCTGGGCCCGATGGCGGTGCCCATGTCGTTGGAGAGCCAGCGGATGAAGTTGTAGCGGGTGTCCTCGGGGTCCTTGTCCATGTGCGCGCCGGTCGACTGGTCCTGATACTCGACCTCGATGGCGTTGAGGATGCCGATCTTCTCAAAGGCCTTGTTCCAGTACTCAACGCCGTTGCGGACATAGCGGCGGTAGCGGACGGGAACGGTGTTCTCGACGTAGAACACGATGGGCTTCTTGGGGGGGCTCAGGCGGAGCCCGGGCTCACGCTTTTCGATGTGCCAGCGGTTGATGTAGCGGACCCACTTCTGATCGTCGCGATACTTGCCCAGATCGCGGTAGCTAGTCGTGAAGTAGCCGACCCGCTCATCGGCCTCGCGCGGCTTGTAGCCGGTTGTCTCGGGGAGGCGGCTGATGGAGTAATGGAAGGTCCGGAGCTGGCCGCCGCCGACGGGCATCTGGATCGTGACCTCGACGTTGTCGGGGAACGCCCTCACGTTCTGGATGGTGGCGAGGCGAGGGTTCGCGCCCGCGGCCTGACCGGCGAAAAACTTGCCCGCCTGGCCGACGAGGAGCGCATCGAGATCGATGACCGGCTGGCCGCCGGGCCCCGTGGTTACAACGGGCAGGTCGAGCATCACCGTGTCGGTGAACTGCTGACCGACACCGGCCTTGGATTCGGCATCGCCGGATGTACGGGTGTCGAAGTTCGGGGCGATCATCGCCATCGTTTTGTCGTAGCGCTGCCAATAGAAGACCTGATCGCCGCCCTGCAGGCCGGCCCAGATGTCGCCACCGGCGACAGTCATGGCGATAAAGTGCTTCTGATTGGCGTAGCCGCGGGGAAGCTCGGCCAGGAGCTGGTTGTCCTTGGTGCGCCGCCAGATGGTGTAGAGGCTTTCGGCACCATCGGAGGTCGAGACGACCTTCTCATAGTCCTTGGAGACTTCGGCGAAGGGGGGGAACTCCGGCTTGGCGCGTTCGCCTGCCGCGGCTGCGCCGGGACCGCCTGCTTCCGGAGGGGTCGGGGGTGCACCATCTTGGGCGTACGCGCCAGCGCAGATTGCGCCCAGCGTGAACGCCGCGGAAATCGTCCGCCATACCTGTTTCCTGCTCATGCCAACTCCTTTGTCCATGGCCACCCAGAACAAGTGGTACATTGCGCCAAACTCTGCGATGGAATCAGGATGGGATCGATCGGGACCCGTCCTTGAAATCGCCGCTGAGGGGCGCGGTTCGGTTGATTCCCCGCGCGAGGCCCAAGTTTAGCGTGTGGAGCGGCTGCGCGGCCGCCTACCCGCGGGCTTTGCGCGAGGCGAGATGATGATACCGACGACTGCGGGGCGAGGTGGCGGGGGAGAGCGGTGTGTTTGCGCAGTTACCGGCCGCGCTGAACCGGGTCTGGGATGTGGTGCCCACTTCCAAGTCGGGATGGCGGGGGTGGTGGCTCTGGCTGCGCAAACGTGTGCTGTCCATGGGGATGGTGCTGACGATGTTCATCTTGCTGGCGTCGTTGGTGCTTTCTGCCGCGGTCGAGTGGGTGCTGCCGAATGCGGGCGATGGGGCGGCCCTGCTGGGACGGGTAGCGGTGTTCGCGATTTCGTTTGTCGTCGCGGTGCTGCTCTTTGCCGCCCTGTTCAAGTTCCTCCCCGACGCCGAGATCCCTTGGCACGATGTGTGGATGGGGGCGTGCATCACCGCGCTGCTCTTCAACGCGGGGAAGGGCGTGCTTTCGATCTATCTTCAGGAGGGCGCGGTGGGAGAGAACTACGGCCAGGCGACGGGCGGGCTGATCGCGCTGCTGGTGTGGGTGTACTACTCCAGCGTTATTGTGCTGCTGCGGGCGGAGGCGACGCACGCGATCTCGCGGCTTCGCGGCGGTGAGATTCGGCCCAGCGCGGCGTGATGTCGATCCGCGTGATGAGGGCGTGCTAAGTGTGCTGGTCGATGGCGTCGCGGATCAGCAGGCGACGGATAGCCTTCTCGGCTTCCACCACGACGAGCACCATCGCGCCCGCCGCGACAACCCGGAGCCAGCCCTGGAAATCGAGCGGTGCGGAGCTGAAGAGACGGTTCATGAAGGGCAGGTTGGCGAAGGCCAACTGGATCGCGAGCATCGCCGTTATGCCCGCCCAGAGGTACATGTTTGAGAACAGTGGGACGGACCAGGCCGGTCGCAGCAATGCGCGGCTGGAGAAGAGGTAGAAGATCTCGCCGATGATGATCACGGAAACGGCGGCGGTGCGTGCGGTCTCCTCGGACTCGCCGCGGCCAAGCTCGAAGTGGAAGAGGCCGATCGAGCCGATGCACAGGAGCACCGAGACGAGAGCGGTGCGCATGAACATCTCGAAGGTAAACAGAGGTTTCCGAGGGTCTCGCGGCGGTCGGGACATCGTGGCGGGGTCTTTGGCCTCGAAGATCAGCGGCATCCCGAGCAGGATGGCGGTGATCATGTTGATGTACAGCGCGTGCAGAGGGAGGATCGGCAGAGGGGAGTTCATCGCGATCGCCGCGAGAATGACGCAGGCCTCGCCGCCGTTGCTGGGGAGAGTCCAGACGATGAACTTGACGAGGTTGGTGTAGACGACGCGGCCTTCCTCGACGGCGGCTTGGATCGACGCGAAGTTGTCATCGGCCAACACCATGTCCGCGGCGTCCTTGGCGGCCTCGGTTCCGGAGATGCCCATGGCGATGCCGATATCGGCCTGACGGAGCGCGGGGGCGTCGTTCACGCCGTCACCGGTCATGGCGACAATGTGGCCGCGGGACTGGAGCGCCTTGACAAGACGGAGCTTCTGCTCGGGCGTCATGCGTGCGAAGACGGCGGTGGTCTCGGCGTGCTCGGGAAGCTGTTCGTCGGAAATCTCAGCCATCTCCGCGCCCGTGATGACGCGGGGAACACCCGATTCGTCGCGTGAGCCGTTGATCCCGATCGCGTATGCGATGGAGGCCGCGGTCGCGGCGTGATCACCCGTGATCATCTTCACACGTACTCCCGCCATCTGGCACGCCTCGACGGCCTTGATCGCCTCGCGGCGGGGCGGGTCGAGCATGCCCTGCAGGCCGAGGAACGTGAGCGACTCGCCGGACTCCAGCTCATCGGGGGAGAGTGTGGTCTGGCCGGGCTCGGCTTTGCGGTGGGCGAAGGCAAGGACGCGAAGGCCCTCGCCCGCGAGCCGTGCGGACGCGGCAAGAGTTGCGGCGTGGTCGAGGGGTATGGATGCGCCGTCGGCACCGCGCGCATCGACGCACATGCCGAGGATGCGCTCGACGGAGCCCTTCGCGCAGACGATACCGGGCGCGGCAGGGTTTGAGCCGTCGGCGTGCAACGTCGCCATGTACTGACGGTCAGACTCGAACGGGATCGTGTCGATGCGTGGCCAGCGCGACTCGATCAACTCGGTGGTCAGGTCGGCATCGGAGAGCTTGTGGGCGGCGACGATCAGCGCACCCTCGGTCGGATCGCCCTGGATTTGCCATTGCCGGGGCGCGCCGGGGGTCTGCTCCTCGGCGAGGCGCAGCGCGGAGTCGTTGCACAACGCGCCGCACCAGAGCAGATCGGCCAGCGCGCTGTGCGGCGATGCCGCCGCGGACTGGTTGTCGCTCCTGGCGCGGATGTCGCCGGCGGGGTCGTATCCCGCGCCGCTGAACTCGAACTCTGCGCCGCCGGTCGCGGTGCAGAGCCAGGCGGAGCGAACAGTCATCTGGTTCTGTGTGAGCGTGCCGGTCTTGTCGGAGCAGATGACCGTCGTGCTGCCCAGAGCCTCGACGGCGGGGAGCTTGCGGATGATGGCGCGCCGGCGGGCCATGCGCGCAACGCCGACGGCGAGCATGACGGTGACCGCGGCGGGGAGGCCTTCGGGGATCGCGCCAACCGCGAGCGCAACGGCGGCCATGAACATTTCGTCGGCGGACCGGCCGCGGACCACCCCGAGAAGGAAGGCCATCGCGGCGACGCCAAGAATGATCCAGAGCAGGAGCTTGCTGAAAGAGGCGATCTTGCGGGTGAGGGGAGTCGCGAGTTCATCGGCGGAAGCAATGAGCCCGCTGATACGGCCCACCTCGGTGTGGTCCGCGACGGCGACGACGAGGCCGGTTGCGGAGCCGCGAGTAATCAGCGAGCCAGCGTAAACCATGTTGCGGCGGTCGGCGAGCACGGTGGCGGCATCCAACGGCCCGGTTTGTTTGGAGATGGCCTTGCTCTCGCCGGTGAGGCCGGATTCATCCGCGTGGAGTTCCTTCAGCGTGAGCAACCGGAGATCGGCAGGGACCTTGTCGCCGGCCTCAAGCAGCACGATATCGCCGACAACGAGGTCAGCGGCATCGACGCGGTCGCGCCGACCGTCGCGACGCACGGACGCCTCCATTTTCATCGATTTGGCGAGGGCGTCAATCGCCTTGACGGCGCGAGTCTCCTCGACGAAGCCGATGAGCGAGTTGACGAGCACGACGGCGAAGATGACGGCGCTGTCGGTGTATTCGCGCAGCAGAAGCGTGACGATGGTGGCGACCAGGAGGATGTAGATGAGCGGCGCGTGGAACTGCAGCAGCAGCCGCACCCACCACGGGCGTCCGGGGCGGGTGGTGATGACATTGGGTCCGTCGCGCACGAGCCTCGCAGCGGCTTCGGCTCTGGTGAGGCCGCGATGATCATCAGACTCAAGCTCTCGCACCCTGTCCGATGGCGGCAGCGAATGCCATGTGTTGTTCGGTTGTGCGGGCATGAGCCCCAGCATAGATTCGCAAGATTGCGGGGGCACTGTGTGCGCGCCGACAATCGGCGCTGGCCACAACACCAAACAACTATGAGACAGTGTTGATCGCGCGATAAGTATCCGCTCATCTTGTCAGCTTGCGTCGTGACGAAGCGATTGCGGGTGCGATGAGATGACGGTCGCAATGAGCGGATGCGCGCGGAGCCATTGCGCGGAAGCACACGGGGGAAGCGTAGGTGCGTGGGCATGCACTAGCGAGGCGCGGGCATCATGTCTGGCGCGCAAACCAGTGCGATGTCCGCCTGCAGAAGCCGACAAGCATCAGCATCAACGGCACCTCGATGAGCACGCCCACCACCGTCGCCAGCGCAGCACCCGAGGAGAGGCCAAAGAGCATGACGGCGGTGGCGATGGCGA
>JBBRUT010000167.1:0-7098 GCA_038247555.1 Phycisphaerales bacterium
CGTCATTCTGCAAACGGCGATTGAAGCGGTCCTGATCAAGTGGCCGCAGGCGGAGGTCCACTTCGCCAGTCCCCTCGCCTCTAACCCGGAGTTCTTGCTAGACGTGGTCCAGCGACGCGACTCCGGGCGGCACTTTGTCCGCACGCTCTCTCCCGTGTCGCAGAACATCATCCTGGTCACTCCGGTACGGAACAAACCTAAATTAGTCGACTGCCAACTGGTCGGGGGCGAGCAACCGCTCACCCTCGGTCGCCGCGAGCTGCCGTTCAAGATGAATGTTGGGCCGTTCGAAAGCCGCGCACTGTTCGCCCGGGAAGTGACGAAACCAGACGAGAGCACCCTTATCTATGCGAACACGCCTGCGGATGCCGAGAAGCTCGCCGCGGCGCTCATTGAGGGGCGGGAGGCACCAGCCACGCCTGATTCGGACATCCGCGAGTTGATCGAGTTCATCCGCTCGGACATTCACGCGGAGTACCCGCTAATCCAGTGCCTTCCCCACGGGGTTGCGTACCACTACGGGTTCATGCCGGCGATCGTCAGAGCTCGCGTCGAGGATCTCTGCCGGGACGGCAAGTTGAAGTACGTCTGCTGCACGAGCACGCTTCTTCAAGGCGTCAATCTCCCGGCGCGGCACATCATCATCGAGAACCCAAAGCGCGGCCGTGACGACGGGATGACTCGCGCCGACTTCCTGAATCTCGCCGGTCGGGCGGGCCGCTTGCTGCGAGAGTTTCACGGCAACGTATGGTGTCTCCGCCCCGCTGAGTGGGAGCAGAAGTCGTATGAGGGCGAGCAACTTACTGAAATCCGTTCTGCCATGAACGAGGCGATGGCGGACGGGGGGACAATCGTCCAGAAGGTCTTGAAGAACGAAGTCGCGGGCAAGGAGTTGGACTACGGAGAGGCGACCCTCGGAAAGGTTTACTGCGACTTCGTGCGCGGGCAGCGCGATCTCGCGGAGTCGCCGTGGAAGACCGATGCAAACGCCGTAGTGCTGGCCGCGACGGCACAGGCCGTGACCGAACTTCAGATCACACTGCCGACCGAAGTGCTGAACGCGAATCGCTCGGTCCGACCGGACCGCATGCAGGCGTTGTACGAGCGACTGAAGAAGGAAGAGGCGCCAGCGGCGCTGGCGCCTCTTCACCCAGGCTTGGCCGGATCGAACGACCGCATGGGGACAATCATTCAGATTGTTCAAGAAACCCTTGGGGGCGTGGACAACAACAGCTACCTGTTTTACAAGTGGCTGGCGATCCAATGGATTTACAACACACCGCTGAAAAGCATCATCGCTTCCCGACTGGCCTACCTGCAAAGTCAAGACTCCAACCAGTCCTTGACGGCATCGATCCGGGAACTCCTAAAGACGCTCGAAGAAGCCATTCGCTTCCGGCTCGTCAAGTACTACATGGCGTACAACAGCGTGCTCGACCTGGTCCTACGCGAAGTGGGTGATACGGCCACCGCTGATGCGCTCGAACCGTTTCACGTTTACCTAGAATGTGGGGCCTCCGACCGGATCGCGCTCAACTTGATCGCCCTCGGGCTGTCACGCGGTACAGCACTCGCTTTGCGTGACAAGATCCAATTCCCCGACGAGGCATCCCCCGAAGAATGCCTCGCAAAACTCGCCACAATCGATCTCGCAACGCTCGCGATTCCCGCGCTCTGCGTCCGCGAGGTGAAGGACTTGTTCGGACGGCAATGATCCGCCGGGCCTGCCGCCCCAGGCACCCCCGCTCAAGGCACTCGGAGCGCACGACCAGCGCGGCGGGCGGTCTTCCTCTTGGCGGGTGAGGTGCCGGACGTGTCATGAACACGCGGGCAGCGGCCCTATGAAGGGGCTGGCATGAGCGGAAGAACACGCCAACCCGCTCGGAAGCGTGTCCGTGATCGGTGGGTGCCGATGACTTGGTGCCTTGATACGCCGTCCGCCAGCCTCCTCCGCCCCTGCCGGGTCGGCCAGCCTCTTTCACGGGAGCGTTGCATCAACCGCCCGCTGATCCCGCCGCGAGATCAGTGCCTGCCGACCCTCACCCAACCCGCAATACCCACCTACACCCCACCTCTCCTGCTGTGCCGCGCCGCCTCGTGCCATGTCGCCATCTTCACCCCCCCCGCGGCAAAACCACCCCCATCACCGTCCCCCGCCCCACCTCGCTCACACACTCCATCCACCCGCCCGCGGCCGCCACCAACTTCCGACACAACATCAGCCCCAACCCCGCGCCCCCACGCGCCACCGCCCCCTCCACCAACCCTCGCCCACCCTCCATCTCCCCACCACGACTCACGCCCACATCCCCACTCCCTTCCGATGTGCTATGTGGCAACGTGCCGCTTGCAAGTGCTCCTTGCCCTTCTCCGCCCGGCTTGCCTTCCCCTCCCCACCCTCGCAACTCGCGGCTCGCAACTCGCGACTCGCGACTTCCTTCCCCCTCGCCCATCACCCGCGCAACCTCCGCCGCCGTCATCCCACCCCCAGTATCCCCCACCAAAACCACCACCCACCCAGCCACCCCGCTCCCTTCCCCGCCTTGACGTGCCATGTGGCCCTGTGCCCCGCCCTCGCGACTCCATTCCTTCGTTGCAACAGACATCGTTGCAACAACATCCGCATCCGCAACCACCCAGCTCCGCACCGTTAGCGTCCCCTCGCCACCCAGCATCGCCCGCCGCGCGTTCAGCACCAGGTTGAGCAGCACCTGCTGCAGCCCGATCGCCGAGATGGTCGCGCGCGTGCCATCGCCGATCTCGCGCCGCAAAACAATCCGGTCCTTGATCAAATCCCGCCCCAAACACCGCAGCGCCCCATCCATCGCGCCGGCGACCTCCGCGCCACCCACACCCCCCACTCCACCAAGCCCGCCAAACCCGGCCGCCAAACCCAGGATCGCCTGCGAGATCTGCCCCGCCTTCAAACTCCCCTCATAAGCCCGCTCCAGCGCCTTCCTCGTCAACGCCGCGTCATCCGGGCGCTCCAGTGCCATTTCGCTGTAGCTCAACACCGGCGTCAGCAAGTTGTTGAACTCGTGGGCAATCGTCGCCGTGAGCTGCCCCAAAACCGCCAAGCGCTCAGCCTCCGCCAGCCGCTCCTGCAGCGACGCGATCTCGTCGAGCAAACCCCCTTCCCGGTCCGGCGTCATCCCCGCGCGCGCAATTGTGCCGCGCGGCACAATTTTGCCGCCGCTCGCCTCACGCTCTGAATACTCGCCAGCTCGCGCCATAGACCGTCGCGCCACGCGCAACAGCCCTGCCATCGACCAATTCCCCCCTCACCTTGCGACCCCCACGCCCTCACCACCCAGCCGAGCGCAACCCCAAATCCATCCCACCCGCCTCACCCAAAACAACCTCATCCCAGTTCTCAAGCACCCACGATTTCATATCTCCCGGCCGCACATCCGCGCGCGCAAACTCGTCGCGCCCCAACCAAGCAAACCCAATCCCCTTCTCCCGACTCTCCACCCCAGGCAACCCCCGCCCCCGCCCCGCCCCCGTCAAAACAGCCCGAAAAACCAGGTTTATCTCATGGTGTACCCGCTTACGACTCCGAAATCGATGCTCCCCAACCATCAACAACCCCCCACCCCGCACCCGCCGGCCAGTTTCCTCCACGAGCTCCCGCGAAACCGCCGCCGCGGCGGTTTCGCCGAACTCGACGTGGCCGCCGGGGAGATAGGCGTAGTTCGGGCTACCGTCGGGTTTGAGGGCTTGGCAGACCAGGAGGTAGCCCGAGGGGTGGGGGATGATGGCGCGGGCGATAATTTCGATTTCGGCGGTGGTGTTTTTGGGGGGGTGCGGGGTGGGTGGGGGGGGGGGGGGGGGGGTGGAGGGAATTGTGCCGCGCGGCACATTTTTTGGTTTTGGGGGCATGAGGGGATGATAACGAGTTGGCGGGTTGTTATTGTGGGTGTGGGGGCGGCGTTTTGTGGGTAGGGTGTTTTACGGAGTGATGAGTATGGCGAGCAAGGATGTTCGTGGTGGGTCCGATAATGTCGCGGTTGGTGGGGTGAAGGCGGGGGAGAAGCCGCGGCGGTTGGGGAAGGGGTTGAGTAGTTTGATTGGGGAGGCGGTGCGCGTGCTGCCTGGGGATTTGCTGGGGTCGGGTGGGGGGGGCGGGTCTTCACATGGCAGATTGCCGCAGGGCGCATCTGGAGGGATGAGTGGTGGTGGTGGGGAGATGGAGGGTGGGCGGCGGCTGGTGATGGTGGAGGTGGGGCGGGTGGCGCCGAGTCGGTGGCAGCCGCGCACGGAGTTTGATGACGAGACGCTGGCGGAGCTGGCGGAATCGATCAAGACGACGGGGCTGATGCAACCGATCGTGGTGCGGGTGTTTGGTGGAACAGAAGACCGTTGGACAAAGATTGTTGACACAGCGATCGGCGAGCGGTCGATGGCGGGGGCCTCGGTCCTTGCGAGCGCGGCGGGGGCGGGGGGGTCGGCGGCGGCGGGGGGAACGGGCGCGGCGGCGGTGCCGGTCCCGGGGTGGACTGGTCGCGGGACTGCGCCGACTGTTGGAGTGGGTGTGTGGATGAGCGCGCCGAGCGAGGGCGCTCCTGCTGGCGCGAGCGCGCCGGTGTTGTATGAGTTGGTGGCGGGTGAGCGGCGTTGGCGCGCGGCGCGGCTGGCGGGGCTGGCGCGGCTGCCGGCGATCGTGGTGGAGATCAGCGACCAGGAGGCGGCGGAGTGGGGGCTGGTGGAGAATGTGCAGCGCGAGGACTTGTCGCCGTTTGATAAGGCCGCGGCGTTCAAGCGGCTGTCAAAGGAGTTTGGGCTGACGCACGAGCAGATCGGCAAGCGGGTGGGCGTGGGGCGGACGGTGGTGACGGCGCACTTGCTGCTGCTTGAGCTTGAGGACTCGGTTATCCATGAGGTGCGGGGCGGGCACTTGACGATGGCGCATGCGAGGTTGCTGTTGAACGGTGCGGTGCGGCCGGGGTCGGAGCGGGTTCGGCTGGCGCAGATCGCCGCGAGCGAGGGGTGGAGCTATCGGAAGCTGGAGGCGCATGTGCATGAGCTGGCGGCGCGTGACTCGACGCGATTGCAGCAGGACGATGGCCTGACGGTGAGCGATGGGTTGTCGGCGGAGATGCGGCTGAAGCAGAGCGCGCACGAGCGGCAGATTGCGACGGTGCGGGCGGCGCTGAGCGAGCGGCTGGGGACGAAGGTGAAGATTGAAGGGCGCGCGGCGCGGATCCCGGGTGCGACGGCGGGGCGGCTGGTGATTGACTTTTATACGTTGGAGCAGTTTGAGGGGCTGTTGGCGAAGATGGGGGTGGGGCGGTTGGGGCAGGGTTGAGGTGGGGGGGTGGCTCCGAAGTCGCGGTGGTCGCGGACATGTCGAACCGTGGGGAATGATCCCATTCCGCCGAGGACAAGCTCGCTGGTGATCGGGTACCATCGGCGGTACACGAACGAGATCCCACCATGAGCGGACGAGTAGGACATCGCAAACGGCTGATCTGCGTCAACGCAGCGAATCTCCGCGCCAACCATCTATACCTGACCGGGCACGCGGACTTCTTCCCGGCGGACTGCTACGGCGCGACGACCTCGAAGGGCACACCGGGCAAGCCGCTTCGGCTGGACGTGGACGGCCTCGCCAACCCCGTGATGACCGATATTCCAACGGAGGCGAAGTCCGGGAAGCCCCGTCGGTTCTTCCGCAAGCGGGCGTGGGTCAGAGAGTTCTTCAAGAAGCACGGCATCAAGCCGGGTGACACGATCAGCATCGAACGGATCACGGCCCACCGCTTTCGCGTCTCGCCGTTCGAGGCGAAAGAGCAACGCGACTGCCCGAGTACCTTCATCTTCAAGACCGAGCCAGAAGGGCGAGGCCCGCGCGTCATGGAGCTGTCCCCCCACGCCATTGCGGCGGCCCGTATTGCGGCTTAGGGGTTCAAATGAATGCGCGGCCTGCGAATGACGGTCAACTTTGGAACCGCGAAGAACTGATCCTCGCGTTCGAGTTGTATTGCCGCATCCCATTCCAGCGAACAAAGGCGACAGACCAGCGCGTCAAGGAGATGGCGGCGCTTCTCCATCGCACACCGGCATCCGTCGCCCGCAAACTCGGAAACTTCGGGGCGTTCGACCCGCAACTCGCGGCCCGCAACATCTCCGGTCTAACGCATGGCAGCAAACTCGACAAGGCCATCTGGGACGAGTTCCACGCCGACTGGAACGGGCTGATCGTGCGCGCTCACGACCTCCGCCGAGACCGCGAGCCGGGCAAGCGAGATATGGAACCGCTGACCGCTCCAGGCGGTCCGTCGGAGAAGATCGTCACCGTCAAGCAGCGATTACATCAAACGTTCTTCCGCGACGCCGTCATAAGCAGCTACAACAACCGATGCTGCGTGACCGGCCTTCCGCTCCTGGAGTGTTTGGTCGCTGGACACATCGTTCCGTGGCGTGTGGACGAACATCGCCGCGCCGACCCAACCAACGGCGTGTGCATGTCGGCCACCTTCGACCGCCTGTTCGATTCCGGCTTGCTCACGATCGAGGGCGACTTGACGCTCTGCGTGAGCAACCGCGTTCGCGGCCTCAGGGACCAGTCCGTGGCCGATCTCGTCGCCGTCCGGCACGGCCAGAAGATCATCCCGCCCGCCCGTTTCTACCCTGACCCCGTGTGCCTGCGCTGGCACCGGGACAACGTGTTTGATGCCGCGTAACTCGCCCGCCAATCAAGGAGTCGCATCCATGCCAGATCTCATCACCGATGTGCTTATCTCCGAATACGAAACCCTCGTGGCCGATGTAGGCGAGAACGCGTCCGATGAGCAGATCATCGCCGCGCTCGTGCGTGATTCGGCGTGGACCGAGCAAGGCGCGCGTGAAGTGCTTGAGCTCGCCCGGAAGTACGGGACTTCCATCCTCCGCAACGCACTTGCTCTCGCGTCCGCCATGCAGATCGAGGACGGCGCAGCCGGACTCTGATCGTCTCTGAACACCCCAACGGGGCGTCGGGATGTAGCCACGGGTGGAGCGGGTTGCGCTCCGACCGCGAGGACGCGGGCTGCGCTGCAGCCGTGGCTACAGCCCGCGGCCCCACTTGGGCCAAGTACTTCTGACTCGGCGGGTGGC
>JBBRUT010000168.1:0-7087 GCA_038247555.1 Phycisphaerales bacterium
ACTGACATCTTGGCGGTCCACCCATCACCCTCACCAAGCCCTGTGAAAACAGAGCTTCGGATGCTTCCTCCATAGCTCAATGGTAGAGCGATCGGCTGTTAACCGATAGGTTTCAGGTTCGAGTCCTGATGGAGGAGTTCTGAGAAAGGCCTCGTAAAGAGGCCTTTTCTCGTTAACGGTCTGGGCATTGCGCCCACCGCGCGTATCTCTCGGGATTCGTGGCACTTCCTGAAAGTCCACGATTCGCCGAGCGCTCTCGAATCCGAGACATCGTATCGACGGATCGGTCGCCACCCCGGGGTTGGGGGCCGAAAGTCTCTCCGCGCTCTCAAACGTTCCGGTCGGCGTGGTTAACGCGCCTTCCGGGTGAACGAGGGGTGCGTTTCCGACCTTGTGCCGCTCCCTGACCGTTTCGCGTATTCAGAGAGCAGACGGCCCGCACCGGACGCGGGCCCCATTCCAGCATCAGGTGCGAAGCCGAGCGCCACGCGCACGCCCGCACGGATGCATGTCCCCCTTCACGGAGGATGTGCCCGTGCACGACACCGCGCTCACAGACGATGCGCCCGCCCCTACCGCCACGTTCGACCCACACGCACCGACTACCCCCGTCGCCCGATTGGACGGCATCGCTGCCATCTTCGCCGAGGGCATCCGCCGCCGGCGGCGACAGATCGCCATTTCGGGGTCGAACAGCGAGCATCAAGAAGCCTCTCCGGCCCGCCTTGAACTTGCCGAGCATGCTCGCCCTGATCCGTCACGTGGTTAACGACCCAGAGACCACGAGAACGGAGTTCCTGATGGCGATCGATGTGAATGCAGCCGAGCAGGCCTTGGAGCAGATGACCGTGCCGCAACTCAAGCTGCGGTACGCCAAGGTCTACGGCGAAGAAACCCGCACGCACCACAAGGTGCTGCTCATCAAACGCATCCTCTGGCGGATGCAGGCGATGCGCGAGGGCGACCTCTCGGAGCGGGCACGCCAGCGGGCACGCGAACTGGCCAACGACGCCGACCTGCGGCGGAGCCCGCCACGTGTGCCAACGCCCGAGGGGCCGACCTCGCGGGCCAACGGCGAGAGCGTGGTCCGCGTTGCCCTTCCCGCGGGCGATGACGCCCGCCTGCCCGCGCCGGGGTCTGTGCTCCGACGCCAGTACAAGGGCCGCGCCGTGCTCGTCCGCGTGCTGCCCAAGGGGTTCGAGTACGACGGCGAGGTCTACCGGTCGCTCAGCGCCATCGCGGCGAAAGTGACCGGGTCGCATTGGAACGGATTCCGCTTCTTCGGGCTTCACGAGCCCGGCATCACGGAGGGCAAGGCATGAGAACCTCGATCGAAACCAGACCCGCAAAGAACACCGGCGTGGCGACCGTCCGCTGCGCCATCTACACCCGCAAGTCCAGCGAGCAAGGACTCGAGCAGGAGTTCAACTCGTTGCACGCCCAGCGCGAGAGCGGCGAGGCCTACGTCGCCAGCATGAAGCACGAAGGCTGGGTCGCCCTCCCGGACCAGTACAACGACGGCGGCTTCACCGGCGGGAACACCGACCGCCCGGGATGCCAGCGGTTGATGGCGGACATCGAGGCCGGCAAGGTCGACTGCGTCGTGGTCTACAAAGTGGACCGTCTGTCACGGTCGCTGATGGACTTCGCCCGCATGATGGCGGTTTTCGAGAAGCACCACATCTCGTTCGTATCCGTGACGCAGCAGTTCAACACGACGCAGTCGATGGGGCGGCTCACGCTGAACATCCTGCTCTCGTTCGCCCAGTTCGAGCGCGAGATCATCTCCGAGCGGACGCGTGACAAGATCGCCGCCTCCAAGCGCAAAGGCAAGTGGTTCGGCGGCAAGCCCATCCTGGGATACGACCTCGCGCCCCAACCCGCAGGCGGGAGCAAACTGGTCGTGAATCCCGCCGAGGCGGAGGTCGTCCGCGATATCTACCAGTTGTACCTTGAGCACCGCTCGCTCACGAGGGTGGCCCAGATCCTCAACGCCCGCGGCTGCACGAGCAAGCGTTGGACGACGCGGAAGGGCGCGGCGTTCGGCGGCCGCGTGTGGGATAAGCACCTCTTGCTGAACGTGCTCACGAATCCGGCGTACACCGGAAAGGTCAAGCACAAGAAGGAACTCTTCGCCGGGGAGCACGCCGCCATCGTCGATGAGCGGCTGTGGCAGCAGGTCTACACGACCATCAAGCACAACGGCCGCACCGGCGGCATGCACGTCCGCAACCAGCACGGAGCGCTGCTCAAAGGCCTGATCCATTGCGGACCGTGCGGGCACGCGATGGGCCACACCTACAGCGTCAAGGACGGCAAGGCGGCGTATCGGTACTACGTGTGCTACGTCGCCCAGAAGCAGGGCTGGCACGCGTGCCCCTCGGGTTCGCTGCCCGCCGAGCAGATCGAACGGCTGGTGGTCGACCGGATCAAGCACATCGGCGGCGACCCTGCGATGGTCGCGGCCACGTTCCGGCAACTGCAGAACGGCATCCGCTCGCGAACGGCCCAGCTTGAGAAGGACCAGGCTGTCAGCGTGCGCGAGTTTCAGAAGCTTGAAACCGAGATGCGGAAGATCGCCGCGACGGCGGCCACGGACGCCAACGCCGCCGCTCGCTTGGCCGACCTGCACGAACGTCTGGCGAAAGCCAACGAACGGGGACGGGCGCTTCGGTCCGAGGCGGCGCAAATCGAAGGCGAGGCATTCACGCGCGACGACGTCGCGGCGGCGCTCGGCGAGTTCGGGGCGACGTGGGACGTGCTCTGCCCGCGCGAGCAGGCCGCGGTGCTGGCCAACCTCGTCAAGCGGGTGGACTACGACGGCGCGAAGAAGACGGTAGCGATCACATTCCACCCGGCCGGGCTCACGACGCTCGGCCAGGCACCGATTGAGCACGAGGAGGTCGCATGAACGACACGCACGACATCACGATCGAGTTCCCGGTCCATTTCACCCGCGGGGCCGCGGGGAGAAAGGAGGTCAACGCTGGCGTTGAGCCCGTCGCGCCGGTGGTTGAGACTGGCTGCGTGCCGCGGGTTGCCCGCCTGATGGCGCTGGCGATCCGGTTCGAGGAGCTGGTCCGGCTGGACGAGGTGGAATCCCACGCCGATCTGGCCCGTCTCGGGCAGGTCACGCGGGCCCGGATCAGCCAGATCATGGACCTGCTGTGCCTGGCCCCGGAAATCCAGGAAGAGTTGCTGTTCCTGCCCCGCGTCGAGCGAGAGCGGGACGCGGTCAGCGAGCACGAGCTCCGCACGGTGTGCGCCGTCGCGGATTGGCGCGAGCAGCGCCGCCGCTGGCGGGCACTGCTGAGGGCCACGTCCACTGCCCGCAGCTGAAGAAAGCCCGGCGAACCGCGATGAGACGGTTCGCCGGGCGAGCTACGAGGGCATGGTTAGGTCAGATTCGGAACGGTGGCCGAGCTCAGCCGAAACGTGTAGACGAAGATGGCGGCGGGATCGACTCCATCGAACCGCTTCCCCCAGCCGCCGAGCTTCTTCCGCAGCGAGTACTCGACCCGACGCGCCTCATCGGCGGTGTCGCAACCGACGATCAGGAACGGGTCGCGGGTTGAGTTGATGCAGTGCTCGCAGATGAGTTGCTCGCGTGGATTGCATGTGACGCCGATGAACCAGCGCCGGTGGTCACCGCCGTTGCGGTCGATGAACTGTGTGATTCTCTCGGCGGGCGATGGACGTGCGGGCGGTGCCTGAACGGTCGACATGTGGGAGCTCCTCGTGCTCTTTGCAAAATGAACGGGCAGGCGACTTCCAGCCCGCCTCTGTTCTCTGAATACGCAAATGGTCGGGAGCAGCCCGTGAATCCGGCCCGGCATACCCGGCAACCGGACTCGCACAGGATTACCATCCGATCCGCATGAATCAGGAACTGGCCAAAGCGATCGAGGACCTCCTCCGGCGCATACCGGACAAGTGGCAACCTGTGGATACCGACCAACTCTCGGTCACCGATCAGCAAACGCTCCTGCGCCTTGTGGGAGCGGGACTTGTGGAACGGCGCAACACCGTCCGCCTGGACATGGCGGGCCAGAACGAGGGCTTTGAGGCCACCATTGCCGTGACGGGCGAGGCGGGGTTGCTTCAAGCGATCGAGCCGGCGCTCGCCGAGTCCTGGAGCCGGTGGTCGGGGGCCATCGAGGACTGGCGTCGGCGCACCGGGGCGGCCAGCCGGCCGTTCAGGGTCACGAAAATCGGCGGCGACGAATGGCGGCTTACCGAGAACGGGCTGCTCGCGAGAGCGGACCTCAGCATTCCCCTGGACCCGAAGCTGTCCCGCGAGCACGCTGCGGTCATCGCCAGTCGAGAGCGGGTGATCGATTTTGTGATGAAGGCCGGCGCCCTCGAGGATCGCCCTCCGGTACATGGCACCGGACAGCTTGTCTCCCTTCGCAGCGTGGCCGCCGAGACGACCGCACCTCCGGCCACGCCTCCGACCACCCATGTGAACCTGACCAACGCCGCGGATATCGCTGCGGCCTTCCGCGAAGCGATGCTGCCGATGGTGGAGGCGGTGGTGGCTGGTGCCGGGCGCGACTCGGGTCGCGCGAAGGCTCCGAATGCACCACAGGCCGGCGCGATGTCGTGGCAAGAAGCGATGCGTTTGGCCGAGGAACACGTCAAGAAGCACGGCGGCTTCTTCCCCGGCCGCAACGAACTCGCCAGCATCGTTGGTTGCTCACGAGCGACGATGACGAAAGTGCTCACGCACTCCGCGTATCTCAAGGCCCGGCGTGCGGAGTCGCCGGGGTCGGGCAAGGCCAAGGAGGTCGGCTCGTCCATCGAACACGGCGACACCCCGAGAGTCGCCAAGTCCAAGCAGGCAGCGATTGATGATCGCATCGACGCCGGGGAACCCCACGCGCCCCTTGACGCCTATCACGTGGGCGATGACGAGGCACCCGCAGACCGCGACGAGACGATCGCGACTCTGATCGCGCAACAGAGGGCCGAGCGCATGCGAGAGGAACGCCAGGCGAGAGCAGCCAAGAAGCGGCCGGAGCGGTAGGTCGTTGCCAAGCTCTGGGCCCGGTGGTCGCGACCAGTCGCGACCGGACTCAAGCTTGCAAATCCCGAGACATACGACGTAGTCACGCGACCACTTGCGGACTTGTAACCGGGCCCATCGCCCGGGAACGGAGTCGCCGCAATGGCAATCGCGTCCCCAGTCAATCGTCATGGTTCATCGCCGCCGCCCGTGCTGATCACCGCCGGAGTGATCGCCAGCGAACTCGGCCAGCCCATCCACCGCGTCGTGAGGGTCTTGGCCACTCGGCCGTGGATCAAGCCGGCCGCCTTGGCTGGTCGGGTCCGTCTGTTTGACCGCCGGGCGATCGAGCAGGTCCGCGTTGAGCTCGACGGGATCGATCACCGCCGCGTGCCGCACGGGCAAGGCGGTGCGACTTGAACACCACGAACGCTCAGATTCATACCTCGTCGCTCGGTCAATCCTCCAGGCGGCTGGTCGCGCTAATCCGGCGCATCGGCTTCGGCCAGATCGACTCGCTGCGGGTGGTCGGCGGCCAGCCGGTGTTCGATCCGCCTCCGCGCGTAGTCCGTGAGGTCAAGCTGGGGGCGGAGCGTTCCAGCCTTGAGCACGACGCTTCGGCTGACTTTACGGTCAAGAGGGCGTTCGTTGATCTCCTCGCCGAGTTCGCCGCCGTCGACACCGCCACGGTCGCCATCGAGGTCCGCCACGGTCTGCCGGCGCGGCTGATCGTTGAGGAGGTGGCTCGTGCTTGAGATCGCTGCGCCCTCTTCACGCTGCACATTCGATTCGCTCGACCTCGACCAGCTCGGAGCCACTGCCCATGGCGTGGCGAGCAGGCTGATCGGTCGCCGCCACCTTGATGACGACGGAGCGGATCTGCGCGCCGACCTAATCCTGGCCGCGCTGGAACGCTGGCCCAGGTTCGATCCGTCGCGCGGTCGCCCGATGGCGTTCCTTGCCATCGCCATGACCAGGGCCGGTACATCGATCCTCCGGGCCCAGCATGCCGCGAAGCGTGGCGGCCGGTCGACGACCGTCCCCATTGAGGATGCGATGGCGGTGGGGCACGGGCGGTACCCGTCGCTCACCTCGGCGTCCCCAATCGCTCGGCGGGACTTCGAACTCGACGTTCGCGCCGCGATCGACGCTCTGCCCGAAGACCTCGCCACCGTCTGCAACGACTTCCTGGAGGCGGCCACGGATGGCCGCCGTCGCCCCTCGCTCGGCGCTGCGGCAACCGCCGCGCTGCGCCACCACTTCGAATCCGTCGGATTCTCGGAGCACTTGTCATGACGACTCGCACACTCTCCTCCATCCCGCCCAGCACAACGCCCCGGTCCACCGTGGCGACCTCGCCCAGTGCCAGGCCCAAGCGGCGGGTGTACCTCGCCGGGAAAATGCACGGATCGGGCAACTGGCGATTGCAGCTGGTGCCGCAACTGGGCATATCGCCGTTCGGACAGCCGATTGACTGCGGCCGCTTCATCTTCACTGGGCCGCACTTCGTGCCGTTCGGCGGCGAGAGCCACGAGTGGGTTGGCTGGCACGCAGGCGTCGAGCAGCACGATTCCAGCCCCTCGTGGCCCGCCCCGGCGAACAGTCGACCCCGCTGGGTGGTGCCCGGGCTGTGCATGGAGTGGATCAGGGAGTCGGACCTGTTCTTTGCATGGATCAATGCCTCGGACTGCCATGCCACGCTCGTGGAACTTGGCTGGGCGCACATGCTGGGCAAGCCGGTGTACATGGCTTTCGCGACGCGGGACCTGGCGCGGCAGATGTGGTTCGCGCGCAACTGTCCGCGGACGACCGCGCACGTGCATGCATCTCCCGCCGAGGCGCTCGAACGAGCGCTTGCGTGGGAGGTGCCGTTCGAATGACGCTTCCGTTGCCCTCAACCCTGGACACAACTCGGCGATACGCCGCGGCGGGGCTCTGTGTGCTGCCCGCGATCCGCGATTGTGACGACAAGCGCGTCGCCCTGCGCTCGTGGAAGTCGTATCAGACGCGGCTCCCGACGCCGGCGGAGCACGCGCGATGGTTCGCCGGGCCCACCCAGCGTGATCTGTGCCTGGTGTGCGG
>JBBRUT010000169.1:0-7027 GCA_038247555.1 Phycisphaerales bacterium
ACTTATCCAACGGCCCGCGGGCAAAGCGCCTGGGCAGACTCGTTGGCAGAATGGGCTCTCGATCCCGTTCTGGTTTCCCAGGTTTATGCAAATCAGCACGCCGTACTCCGGAAGCGTCGGTCTTCGCCCTGACATGCACGGCTTTGCGGCAAGCGCAGCGTTCTACGGAATGGTGCTCTGGCTCGCGGCCCAATGTGCCCGCCGCCTCCGCCGTGGCCTTTGCGTGGCATGCGGGTACGATCTTGCAGGCCTTCCGACATGCCCCGAATGTGGGCTGCGCTGCCGCGCTTCATAACAATTTTCCGGCAACCCTGACGGGCGACGGCAACCTGCGCATCAAAGTAAAAGCCGGGTGGTGAACAGGAGAACGCATATGGTCCGTTCGCGACTTGTCCCCATTGCTTCCGCCGCGTTGATGATCTCTCTCGGCGGGTCCACCGCCACGACGGCCATCGACACCTCTCGCGATGCTTCATCAAGACAGGGAGAGCGGCTACGACCGACGATCCCTGAGAACGAGACGTTCACCGGACGCCTGGTAAACGCGCTCCCGGCGGAGGGCGGGGGATGCCGGATGGCATCTGCAACGACCGGCCCGGCTGATCCCGCTCAATGTTTCGGAGGTCAATGACCGCCGCCTTGCGCGGTTCCAAGGAGAGCGGGTTCGGATTGATGGATACTGGATTGAGCCGCTGGGAGGCGATCGCGTATTCGTCGTCACGCGCATCCGGCGTGCATGATGGCCATTGACGCCGTGCTCCAATTGAACCATTCCAGGTGGGGCTGGAGATCGACCATGCTGTCATTGCGTGTCGTGCTGGTTCTGGCCGCATCCGTCCTGTCTGCCGCGGCGATTCCTCGGGGAGCGGTCGCGGCGGGCGGTTCGGGCCCTGTGCTTGCGCCATCGGATGATCAGCCGATGGACGGCTTGCTGTCGCGGCAGGAGATTATTGTCGGGAGATAGACCTTCAACTCACAGAGCGAGCCGGGAACCAGCGGCTGGGAGCTGCTTCGCCAGGGGAAGACGATGACCCTCGATACCTCGCACGTGAGCGCTCACGCCGAACGGCTGCGCGGAAAGCGTGTGCGCGTGGAAGGGCACTATGTGTTCGCAGGGCTCGGGCGAACATCCATCGTCACAAGGCTGCGGCGCGCGTAAAGTGATACTCCTCGGCGATCGTCGCCGCGGCGAGGAGTCACGATGAAACGCACACTTTCCATGTTAATGGCCGTCGCGGTCTGCGCGATCACCACCGGCTGCGCGAGCGACGGCGCAGCGGACACCGGCGGCGCCAATCCGCCGCCGCAGGAGTTGCCGGCAATGAACCAGCTCGTTGGCACGCTCAAGAGTGGCTTTGCGGGCATCGGTGGCGAGCACACCGGATGGGTGATGATGGTGCCGGATGCTGACGGCGGCGAGCGCGCCAAGCAGGTGGAGGTGGATATCTCCAAGGTGTCTGCCGCCGCGAAGGTACACGACGGCCAGCCGGTCACCGCTTACGGTGCGTTTGTCGAGAGGCGGTATGTCGAGCGCGGGCCGACCGTGATCTTCGTGGTGGAGCGGTTTCAGACCTGCTTCGAACCGGGCCACTGACGCCCAGTGACCGGGAAGTGCAGATGATCCGTCCGGGCGTCCTCGCGCGGTCGGTACTCATCACTCCGCCGCGCGGACCTACCCTTCGGCCATGACCACGCCCAGCAGCGGTATGCCCTCATCGACGCTCGAAACCGCGGGAGGTGCCGCCGCGGGCGAGACCGCCATTGTGCATATCAAGTCTCACGGAACTCCCCCCCCCGCTGCGCCTGTGCTCGATTTTGGAACCGCGTGGGAGTATGCCGCTGCGCCCGAGACGGTGAAAGTGCACATCGCCGACCGGTACGGCCTGTTCATCGACGGGAAGTGGATCGAGCCCAAGGGCGGAAGCACCGCCAAGAACGGGAAGAAGCTTGGTGGAGTGTTCGACACCATCAATCCCGCAACCGAGCAGGTGCTGTCGCGGATCACGCAGGCGAGGGATGCGGACGTGGATGCGGCGGTGAACGCGGCGCGAAAGGCGCAGCCGAAGTGGGCCGCGTTGCCGGCGAAGGAACGGGGGAAGTTTCTGTTCCGCATCGCGCGGCGAATCCAGGAGCGGGCGCGGGAGCTTGCGATCCTCGAGACGCTGAACGGCGGCAAGCCGATCCGCGAATCGCGCGATGTCGATGTGCCGTTGGCTGCGCAGCACTTTTTCTATCACGCGGGTTGGGCGGACAAGCTGGAGTATGCGTTTCCTGGGTATGGTGGCCCCGCCTTTGGTGGGTCTGCCTTTGGTGGCCCCGCTCTCCAGAGCGGGGCAAAGGGCACACACTTCTGGAGAACTGTGCCACCACCGGTAGGCGTGTGCGGCCAGATCATCCCGTGGAACTTTCCGCTGCTGATGGCGGCGTGGAAGATCGCACCGGCGCTGGCTTGCGGCAACACAGTCGTGCTCAAGCCTGCCGAGACCACATCGCTGACCGCGCTACGGCTGGCGGAAATCTGCGATGAAGTTGGGCTGCCGCCCGGCGTGGTGAACATCATCACGGGCGATGGGCGGACCGGCGCGGCGATGGTCAACCACCCCGGCATAGACAAAATCGCGTTCACAGGCTCGACAGAGGTAGGCAAGAAGATCGCTCTTGAGGTGGCCCGGCACTCCGTGCCGGGCATGAAGGGGCAACCCGCAAAGGCCAAACGCCTTACCCTCGAGCTCGGCGGGAAGTCCGCCAACATCATCTTCGCAGATGCCAGCATCGATCAGGCGATCGAGGGGATTGTGCAGGGGATCTACTTCAACCAGGGACACGTCTGCTGCGCGGGCTCACGCCTCTTCGTGCAGGAGAGCGTGCTCGACGAGGTGACAGCGAAACTGGCCATCAGGCTGGCGAGCCTGCGCGTTGGCGACCCAATGGACAAAAACACGGACCTGGGAGCGATCAACTCCCGCGCGCAGCTGGAGAAGATCGAGGGGTATCTGAAAGCTGGTGAAGAAGAAGGCGCTGAGCTTTGTGTGCCTGGGTCTGGAACCCGAAACCCGAATCCCGGAACCCGTGGCTCAAGCCTCGCCGCCCGCTCCAACCTCCCCGACCGCGGCTTCTGGTGCCGGCCCTGCTTCTTCAAGGGCGTGCAGCCGTCGCACACCATCGCGCGGGAAGAGATCTTCGGGCCGGTGCTCGCGGTGATGAGCTTCCGGACGCCCGAGGAAGCGATCACGCGGGCCAACAACTCGCCATACGGGCTGGCCGCGGGCGTGTGGACCGACAAGGGCTCGAAGATCTTTGAGATCGCCCGCAAGCTCGAGGCGGGCGTGGTGTGGTTGAACACCTACAACAAGTTCGACGCGGCGAGCCCCTTCGGCGGGTTCAAGGAGTCCGGCTTCGGCCGCGAAGGTGGTATGCAGGGGCTCAGGGCGTATGTCGAGGTGTGAGGTTGAAGCGGGTTGGACAAGGAGGCACACGGTGTCGCACGGAGGAAAAGCCGGAGCGATGGAAGGACAAGGAAGAAGAAGCGGCCGTGAGAACTCAAGAGTGCGCATGCTCACGCTGCCCGCGACGATCTTGTGAGCAGGTCAGAACCTCAACAAAGTGTAAAGGGAGCACGCGTTACGATTCCGACTTCTTCAAGTTCACACGGAGAGCAGGCATGGGCGAACTGCTGCACGAGGAGTTGACCTCGCCACTCAACGCTGCGATGGAATTTCATTCGCAGCTTGGTCTCGGCCTTCTCGAATCGGTGTACGAGTCCGGGCCGGCCTTCGAGCTCTCGCAGCGTGGCCTCAAGTTTGCTCGACAGATGCCGGTGCCTGTTCTCTACAAGGGCAATCTGCTCGATTGCGGTTTCCGGCTGGATCTGCTGGTTAAACAGGCAGTCCTTGTTGAACTCAAGCATGTGGTATCGCTCGCGCCGATCCACGAGGCTCAACTGTTCACAAACATGCGGCTCTTGAACTGACTCGTCGGGCTGCTCTTGAACTTCAACCTGCGCCGTCTGCGCGACAGGATCGTGCGAAGGATGGTCTGATCTCCCCCGCCTTTCCTCGATGCGACTCTGTGCGACTCCGTGTCAAACTCCCCGGCAGACAGCCTCGGCGTTACCGTGCCGCCGCGGTCTTCTTCTTCACGGTCGTCGTCGCCTCGGGCTTCTTGCCGTTGGTAGCCGCCTTCTTCGCGCCACCCGCCTTCGCCTTCCCGCCCTTGCCCTTGAGGATCGCGGCATGGGCATCCGGCGTCGCGTCGCCGGGCTTGCCGAGGTCGACCTCGACCTTACCGACCTTCTCGGCAATGCCGAGGCTGCGATCGCGGAGTGATGGGAAGTGCGTGCCGATCGCAATCAGCGCAAGGTTCATCGCGTGCCGCGTGCGGTTCTTGGCAGTGGCGATCCCGCGTTCAATGCGGTCGAGCGCGGCAATGGAATCCTTCTCCGGAAGAACGCCCTGCTCCGCGAGCACCCTAATCATGGTCCAGCCCAGCGTGCCGATCCATTCATCCGGCGAGTCGGACCAGCGCTTTGCATCGGCGAACTTGACGCCCGCGTTGATCGCCGCGGCCTGCGCGGCAATCCGCGCCGCCGCCTCGGCCATCGGGCCGTTGCCCGCATCGCGCGCCCAACGGTCGACCGCCGCGGCATTCAGCTGCTTCGGGTCGGCAACCAGCGTCGCAAGCATGCGCGCATCGTGGTTGCCGGACTTCCAGAGTTCCTGCGCAAGCGCATGATCGCGGCCGATCTTCTTGCCCAGCGCGGCCAGCGTGCTCTCCGGCACGCCGTAGCTCGTTCCCTTCACGCCGCACGCGGCGAGAGTCTTGCGATTGGGCGCGGTGCCCGCCTTTTCCAGTTCCTTCAAGACCGATGCACAATCCACGGCGAACTCCTGCTGACCACGGGATCGGACCACTGACTTTCAAGGCCTACACGCCGCGGCTTGGGGGCCGCGGTCTACGCAATCTTTGGCCGGTTTGCGGCCGAAACGGGCACAAACCGGGTTTACTCTGCGAACTCCGCTTCGCGACAATCGCCAAGATACCACCAACCGGTGGGTTCGTGGCCCTTGCGTTGAAACGCCAACTCGGTAAACTCCAAACAGATGCCGCACGATTCTAGGCTCATTTTGCTGCTCAGACTTGCCATGACACCCGGATTGGGCTCGATTCTCATTCGCCGCGCGATTGAGGAGTTCGGCTCGCCCGAGGCGGTTCTCGCTACCAACGAAAGCGGGCTACGCCGGATCAAGGGAATCGGCGCGGAAAAGGCACGCTCGATCCTTGCGGGGATGCGCGAGTCTGAACGCGCTGCTGAAGAGGAGCTGCGCGAAGCGGAGAAGCTTGGCGCAACGCTGCTGCCGATCACCAGCAGCGCCTACCCCCCACTGCTGCGGCAGACGCCCGACCCGCCGCCGATCCTCTACATCCGAGGCGAACTGCGGCCCGATGACCTGGATCACTACCCCGTGGCGATCGTCGGGTCGCGGTCGTGCACGCATTACGGCATCGAACAGACCGAGCGTTTCGCCGCGGCGTTTGCGCAGGCGGGCTTGACGGTCGTTTCGGGCGGCGCGAGGGGGATCGATACGGCAGCACATCGTTCTGCACTCCGCATGAAAGGACGGACGATGGCGGTGCTTGGGTGCGGGCTGAGCCACGTGTATCCGCCGGACAACAAGGAGCTGTTTGAGCAGATCGCGGCGGGGAACGGCGCGGTGGTGAGTGAGCTGCCGATGCGCACGCACCCGGATGCGAACAACTTTCCGGCGCGGAACCGGATCATCAGCGGGTTGTCGCTGGGCGTGCTGGTGATCGAGGCGGGCCGCGGGTCGGGCGCGCTGATCACCGCTCGCGTGGCGGTGGAGGAACAGGGGCGCGAGGTGTTTGCGATTCCGGGGCGTGTCGATTCGGCTGCGAGCATGGGGTGCCTCGACCTGCTGCGCGCGGGCGGGGCAGAACTGGTGATGCATCCGGATGATGTCATCCAGTCGCTGGAGACGCCGGCGCGGCATCTTTATCAGGGGACGCATGAGTCGCGGTATGCGACGGACCCGGGTGGGTTGTTCGAGATCAGCCGACACGCCGAAACGGATGGAGAGTCGGAGCGAGCGGAGCAGCCGCGCGAAGAGGAGGCCGCAGCGCAGAGCACGAAACGGCTCACCGCGCCGCGTGGAAAGCGGACGGCGAGCGAATCGCGCGCGATGGAGATTGATGCGTCGCTGACGGAAGCGCAGAAGATGATTCTGAGTGCGCTGGAGTCGGCGAAGACGTTTGATGAGTTGGTTCGGGACACGGGGATTTCGGCCGCGGCGCTGCGGACGGATATCTCGCTGCTGGAGATCAAGCGTCGGTTGAAGAGGGAGGGGTCGAAGGTGGTGAGGGCGAGGTGAGGGAGACGAGGGAAACAACATTAACCAACCGTCGTAGACTTGGATCACGCGCCTGCGTTTCAGCAGATGAGGAGGAGCGATGGCGACGAAGAAACAAGCCCACAAAGCTAGGGAAGGAGACTGCATTAGCATCTGGTCACGACCCGACGGCCAACACGAGGTGATTCGCATAGCGCGCGAGATTCGTTTTGGCTGGTGGCATTTGTAAGCAGCGAGATTTCTTGTAAAAGAGAGTAACCGAAAGGGCATGATCAAAGCGGAACAATTTGCGTGCGTCTCAGGTGCCATCGCAATGTCTTGGTGCCTCTTGGAAGCACTGCTCCACGAGTTTACACATAAACATTCTCGCAGTTCCAGCAGCCCGCTTGACGACGCGCACCAGCAGATCATTTGGACCATCAATCGAGAAGGGCTTACAGGGACACCTGAACAACCGCTTCGGCGTGCGGCGTGATTGCCTGTGACGGCGTGACTTCCGATTCGGGTTCATCGATCGCTTCGATTTTCTCGCCGGTGCGCGGCGGGCTACCGGGCCTTCGCGGCGGTCAGGCTCAGGCTCCGCTTCCAGTTGTACGCGATCAGGTTGAAGACGAAGTCCACCTCGTTGCGTCGTCTGCCCCGGTAGCGCACACGCCGGTACC
>JBBRUT010000170.1:0-6945 GCA_038247555.1 Phycisphaerales bacterium
CCCCCACTGCTCACCCCCCCACCAGCGGAGTGAGACGGAGAAACGTGGCTTCTACGCCGCGGGAGAGGGTGATCTTCTCTTCGAGCGACTCGGTCTGCCTGTCGCCGACGAGGATCAGGATGCGGTTGTGCTCATAAGCGTCGCAGGCTTTCTCGAACTGGGCCTTCCAGTTGATCTCGCGGCCGGGCTTGAGCTTGTACCCGTTGAGGTCCGATTCGGCATCGGAGGGCTGGATCAGGCCGCGGAATCGGCCCGTTCGCTCCCGGTTGTAGTCGTCGACTTCCTGGTACACGCGTTCGCGGATGAGCTCGCGGACGGTGATGGTCTCCGAAAGAAACTCAAGTGTGACGGGCTCGCTGATGTGGCCGGAGGTGGATTCGTCGCGGATGGTGAGTGTGGCGGGCATGCGTGACTCGCAGACAGGGAGAACGTGCGTCCAGCCAACAACGCCACAAGGCGCGGGCTTCAAGCAGAGCGAGAATAACACAAAATCCCGAAAGCGTGAACGGCTCGGGCCTGAGCAATGCGGCTCGCTCGCATAGAGAGCAGGTCCGGAAAAGCCGCTGCGACAGTCGCAACGATGAGGATCTTGCGCGTTCATCCCTGACGCCACCCGCCCGCGGGATTGGTACGGCCAAACATTCCCCACAAAAAACTTGTCAAAGAGGTTGCCGGACGGCCGATGATTGGCTATCTTATGCCAAACAGATCGAATCGAGCTTTGTGTGGATCACATGCCCGACCTGCCGATCATCCCCGTGGGCCTCAGGCCCAACCTGTCGCGGACAGACAGGATCGAACCCCAACGGGTGGAACCCGCTTTCGCCATCAGTGTGCTCTTCAGCACACGAGGCGTGGAAGGAGCCACCCTTGAGCCTGATCAATCGCGTTCGGTCCGAACTGCTCTCATCCGACACTGTACTGGTTCGATTGGGACCAGGCGGGGACTTTGTAACCGAGTATCGACCGGACACCCGCGGGCGTCTGGCCGCAACTTCGGTCATGGACTCGGCTCCGGCGGCGGCGCCGGGTGCAGGTCGGCTGGATCAGGTCGAACTCTCTTCGCTCGCTCTTCGCGCCGGCACGCTGCTGGCCGCGGAACGGGTGCTGGAGGATCAGGGCCGGGTGCTTGTCGCAACACGCGACACGCTCCGCGGCTGGGTGACGCGGGCCGTTGTTCGGCCGATCACCGTTTTGCTCTCAGGTTCTCGTCTGTCCGCAACGCCGGCCGCGGCGACTTCCGCCGCGCCGACACAGCCCCCGTTCCTGGAGGGTCAGGTTTATGAATCTCACGCCCAAACAACTCCGCATTCTTCAACTGATCCGCGACTGCCGCGTTCGCCATGGCTATTCGCCGACTATGCAGGAGCTCGCCGACGAGATCGGCGTCAGCAAGGTCACGGTGTTCGAGCACGTCGAGGCGCTTATCAAGAAGGGCGCGCTCATCCGCGACCCCAACAAGGCGCGCTCTTTGTCGATCAGTGATGGGGTTTCCGTCCCTGATGAGGCGCGGCCTTACCGTTATCCGCTCGTCGGCAAGATCGCCGCGGGCTACCCGATCGAGAAGTGCGAGGACCGAGATGAGCTCGACCTGCTCGACATCGTCGGGCCCCGCCCGGGCAAGATGGGTGCCATCTTCGCGCTCCGCGTGCAGGGCGACTCGATGCGGGATGAGGGCATCCTCGATGGGGACTACATCCTCGTCGAGCGTGCCGACACCGCGAGCAACGGCGAGCGCGTCGTGGCCCTCCTCCCCAACGGCGAAACCACGCTGAAGTCCTACTTCCGCGAGGGCGACAAGATCCGTCTGCAGCCGGCCAACCCCGAATTCCAGCCGATCATCGTGAAAGAATGCCGCATCCAGGGCATCGTCCGCTCAGTGCTTCGGAAGTACTGAGGGAAGGAAGAGGCCGGCAAGCGATAAGCAGGCTGTAGGTCTGCACGCTTCCCCCTCGCTCCTCTCGCTGCGCTCCATGGGGCCCATGCCCGGCGGACGCTTTCGTTCTGCGGTGATTCGAGCACGCTCGGGACACAGATGCTGCTGGTCGCGCTGCTCACTTGACGTCGCCTCCTGACACGGAGTTCCCGTCGGCAGGGTGTTGCACCGCCAGCGCCGCTGAGTGCTCATGCCCCTCGGCGTTGCTTTCTGCCCCCCCGCTTTCTGCCTTCCGCCTTGTTGGCCCTCTCAACCTCAGCCATCCAGACAGCGCACGCGGGATACAGCTCCCCCGCGTGCGTTGTCACTTTCCCAACACGCCAAATGGTCGCAACCGCCACCCCCTCGCGGCGTTAGGATCGGTGCATGCCGCGATCTCCCGGACGCCATCGACTCCGCTCCTCCGCAGGCAATCTCGCCATTTTGATCGCTTTCGCCGGTGCGATGTGCGGCGCAGTCGTGGGCTGTGCCTCGGAACGCTCAACCGCGTCGGTGCCGCGGGTGGGGCCAAACGCGCCAACCCCCGCACAACTTGAAGGTCTCCCCGTCAGTCGCTTGATGACGGGCTGGGGCGGGCTTGGCTCCGGGGTTCCGCTCTCCGATGACACGCTGATCACCTGCCGACACTGCCTGCCGCGCGGCAGCGGCGAGGTCGGATCTCGCGGCCGGATCGAGGTCGACGGCAAGCGGCGCACCTTTGAGCTTCTCGCTTCGGGCCAGACCCGCGACGGCAAGGACGACTGGGCGATCATCCGCGTCGATCCGCCCGGATTGCCCACTCCCGCGAGAATCGATCCCTCGCGACGCCTGCGCGAGGGCGAGCAGGTCTACCTGTGCGGATACTGGCCCGGCGAATCCGCACACCTCGGCCGCGATGAGATCCGCAGGCTCGAGCCCCAAGCGATCTGCGCCCAGGCCGTGGCCGTGCAGGGCACACGGCGGCTGCCGTCGGATGTCACCATCTTTGCGCAGGTCGGGCCTCAGGATATCTTCAAGGGAATGTCGGGCGGGCCCGCGGCCGTCTGGGATCCGCGCGAGCAGCAAATGGTCGTCGTCGGGATCTACATTGGCGCAGCAGAGTTTGAAAAGGGCCAGACCGAGCACGCCGGCCGAGTGCAGGTGATCCGTCGCCTCCCGGCAGATGCCATCGCCGCGGCGCTCGCGACCGCCGAGGTCGCTCCGCCGGCAGCGGACAACTGAGGTCGCCCGCGCCCTGCACCTCTGGCAACGTTCACACCCCCCACTCTCCGGCATACCGCGTGATGAACGGCCTCGCCAGGTCCATGGCCTCGCCGTCGCGCGCGGCAAGCTCAAACAATCGCTTGGCGATCTGACGGATGTGCAGCGCATCGTGCGCCGGCCACGAGACCAGCAACTCGCCCGCCCGCACAGGCCCGATGCGCGGATGCTGATACGCCGTCTTCCAATCGGGCGATCTCAACGATCGCAGCCAGACGATCGTCCTGGCTCGCTCATCCGTAAACCTCTGCAGCCTCGCGGCCAGATCCTGCCTCTGATACTCACGCTCGATGGCCCAGCCCTCGGGATCGGTGAGGGGCCACTTCGCAGCAGGATCTCGAAGTGTCGATTCAAGCCGCGCGCGGAAGTCGTCGGTCTCTTCATCCACCAGGTGACAGACGACCTCAAGGATCGACCACGCGCCGCTCGGCGGTTTGTAGGTCGCTTCATCAAGCGTCAGCGCAGAGCACATCTCACCGATCGCGGCGGGTGTCGAAGCCAGACGCTGCATGATTCGGCCGAGCATCCGCGGGCACTCCGTTGCGCATCGCCTCAGCTGCTGCCGGCACGCATCTGTTCAATGCCTTCTGGGAACGGGTAGTACGGGAACACTCCGATCTGGCCCGAACGCCACATCGTGGGCGCGGGATAGATGTCGCCCCGGAATCCGGCCTGGTACATCGTGCGCAGGACCGTCTCGAAGCTCGGCTCGCGCTCATCGGGGCCGACAAGACGGTTCGCGCGGGCATTCAGAAAACTCACCGCCGCGACAGGCAGTCGCTCGCGCCGGCCCCGCAGCATCTTCACCACCGTCGCAAAGCCCTTGGAGAGATCATCCAGTGTGAAGTGGTCGCGGCCCTTCGGGCGGAGCAGCGCAAGAATCAGCAGGCTGTCGAGATCGTACTTCAGAACATACGGCTCGCGGTCCTTTGCGGCGTGAATGGAGACAGACTCCTGAAACATCTTTGCGAAGCTCGTGACGCCCTTGGCCGTCCATTGACTGGTGGGAATCAGATCCACCAGCTGGGCGATGATGCCGTGCGAGTTGTCCGCATCGTTCACACCGCACACGACCGCTCGATACCGGCCATCGAGCATGTCGCGGAGCATGTCCTGACCCCACAGGATCCGGATCCGCTCGATCGACCCCGGGCCGACACCGGCCCCGATGGGACCAGATGGGAGCAGCGTGACTTTGTCGGGGAAGGTCTCGGCGTTGAGCAGGAGGTCACCCTCATCATCGTAAAGGCGTCCGATCGTGCGTCGTTCAGTCGGGGGCATATCGGGTCTCCGTAGGGCGCTCCTCACCATGGTACCGGCATCGGCGGTCCGAGGCATCGGGAGACATGGTTTCCGGCTCAGCGCGGTACTATGCGGTCATGTACCAGGGACATCATGACCACGCGGCAATGACGGCAGCAACAACCGATGCGGCGCATCGCGAGCAGGGGCTGTTTGCGAGAATCTTCGAGGTGTTCATGCCCCGACAGGCATGCATGAACTATGAGGCGGATGTCATCTGGCTGCACGTGGTCTCAGACGCGATGATCGCGGCCGCCTACTTCTCCATCCCGATGGCCCTGATCTACTTCGTGCGGAGACGACGTGATCTGGCTTTCAACTGGATGTTCATGCTGTTCGCGGCGTTCATCGTCGCCTGCGGAGCAACACACGTCTTCGGGGTTCTCGCCATCTGGCGGCCGTACTACCGGCTCGACGGGTTTGTGAAGCTGGCAACAGGGCTGGTATCGGTTACGACCGCCGGCCTGTTGTGGCCCCTCATCCCCAAGGCGCTGCAGCTCCCCAGCCCGTCGCAGTTTCGCGCGGCCAACGAACGGCTCGAATCCGAAGTGGCGGAACGGAAGCGCGCGGAAGAAAACACTCGGCACGCAAACGAACTGCTGGAGCAGCGCGTTGAGGAACGCACGGCCGAGCTGAACGCCGCCCTCACCCTGCGGGCGGACCTCCATGAGCGTGAACGAGCCGCGCGCGAGAACGCCGAGCGGGACAGCCGGATCAAAGACGACTTTGTCGCGACGGTGTCGCACGAACTCCGCACACCCATCAGCGCGATCCTCGGCTGGACGACCCTGCTCCGGGCAAACCCCGACAGGCCGGACGCGGCGTACGGGCTCGAGGTCGTCGAGCGCAACACACGGGCCCAGGCACGGTTGATCGAGGACCTGCTCGACATCAGCCGCATCGTATCTGGAAAGCTCCGCCTCGATGTGCAGAACGCCAACCTGCCCGAGATCATCCAGGCCGCGATCGAATCGGTGCGGCCCGCGGCTGAAGCACGCAACGTGCGGCTGCAAACGGTGCTCGACCCGCGGGCCGGAGGCGTTCGCGGCGACGCGTCTCGGCTTCAACAGGTCATGTGGAACCTGATCTCCAATGCCATCAAGTTCACACCCAAGGGCGGGAACGTCAAGATCGCGCTTCAACGCGTCAACTCGCACGTCGAAATCAGCGTCGAGGACACTGGCCAGGGAATCCCGGCGGATTTCCTCCCACACGTGTTTGAACGCTTTCGCCAGCAGGACTCCTCGACAACGCGTGCTCAGGGCGGGCTCGGTCTCGGCCTGGCCATCGTCAAGCAACTGGTCGAACTGCACGGCGGTTCAATCGCCGCTCGCAGCGATGGGGAAGGTCAGGGCGCGGTGTTCACCGTGTCACTCCCGGTTTCCGGCTTGCATCCGGCCGCGGAGTCGCCGCCGCGGCGTCACCCGACCGTCGACGGCTCGCGGGAGACAGGGGAGCTGCAGCAAACGGCGCGACTGGATGGGATGCGCGTGCTGGTGGTCGACGATGAACCCGACACACGGGAACTGCTCAAACGTGTGCTGACGGAAGCTGGCGCTAAAGTGCTGTCCGCCGGGTCAGCCGCCGATGCACTCGATGTGATCCGCCAGGAAGGTCCGGGGTTGAACCTGCTCATCAGCGATATCGGGATGCCGGGCGAAGACGGGTACCGGCTCGTGCAGGCGGTGCGAGCACTGCCCGATGGCCGCGGATCGTCTCACCGCCTGCCGGCGATCGCACTGACCGCGTTCGCCCGAAGCGAAGACCGCACCCGCGCGCTGCTTGCAGGCTTTCAAGCACACATCGCCAAGCCTGCCGATCCCGATGAACTGGTCGCACTCGCGGCCAGCCTTGCAGGCTGGACACGCAAGCCCGACTGAGGCTGCGCAAAGCATTACCGCGGCCGCGTGAGCCGCGACGACGACGCGCCAACCTTCCTGGGGAGAACCTCTTTTGCATTGTGCGCAACTTGACGGACAGTACTGTCGCACCCGGCGGCCCGCGGGACTCTCATAGTTGTTCAATCAGGTTTCGGGGGATAGGCCAGGAGCAGCAAGAGCTCGGGCCCGGCCCAAAGCTGCGGGACCCGTGGCACGTCAAAGCAAAGAAGTTACCTGTGCCACCCGCCCCAAGGACCCCGAGGGCTTCACTTACGATGCCGACGGCAACCTGACCCTCGACGGGGTGTGGGAGTACAGTTGGGACGCCGAGAACCGCCTCAGGCGCATGGAGATGCGGGACTCGGTCGCGGCGGTTTTGCTCACGGGAAGCAATCCGTGGGTCGCCATCGACTTTGCCTACGACTGGATGGGCAGGCGCATCAGCAAGACCTACCAGACCTCGACCAGCGACCCGGCGACCAGCGGCGGCAAGTACGGCCCGCCGATTCTGTGGATGATCGGTAGGGACACGCGCTATGTCTACGATGGATGGATGCTGTCGATGAGCTACAAGTCCGGCGGGTCCTC
>JBBRUT010000171.1:0-6945 GCA_038247555.1 Phycisphaerales bacterium
ACTATCACGCGCTTCAGCCCGAGCACCGCGAGTTCATCATCGATCGCACGCGCGAGTTGATTGAAGACATGCACGAGCACTCCAAGGTCGCCAGTCGAACCGAGACCGCAGTGGGCGCACCAGCGCCGACCAAATCTCCTTCCGCAGGCACTCCCGTTCAGACGCAGGGAAAGGCCCAGTCAGAGGATGAACTACCCAAAGCCGCGGCTTCTCCGCAGCTTCAAGGCACCGTCGCGACCGATGTGGCACCCGCGGTGTTCAGCATCCCGCTCGATGACGAATCGGATGAGCTCGTCGCTCGAATGTTCACGATTCTCCTGCAGCGCCGAGGCATTCGCGCGGCGACAGGCAGAGCCAGCGAGCCCACCTCCTCGCGCTCCGCCGATCCTGTGCTCGCTACCGCGCAGCTCATCTGCATCTCTTCACTCCCGCCCCTCGCCGTGGTCCGCGCCCGCCGCCACATCACTCGTGCAAAGCTCATCAATCCCGGCGCGGCGATCCTGCTCGGGGTGTGGAGCCCGGATGCCTCCGAGGATGTCGCGCCCCTCGCCAAGAGACTGGGGGGAGAAGGCAATCTCCCGGTCGTCACCACGCTTGTCCAGGCCATTGACCGCGTTGTGGCGACTCTGCCGGCATCCCCAGACCCAGACCCAGAGCCAGACCCAGACCCCGAACCCAAAAAGTGAAGCTGGGTCTTCCGGGAAACCCGCACGATGCCAGCGGGAGCGCCGCCACCGTTTTCTCGTGCTTGTGACGCATGCCCCACCCTCAATCCCGATCAATGCGGGCGACAGGAATTGAACCTGCACGGCCTTTCGGCCACGGGAACCTAAATCCCGCGCGTCTGCCAGTTCCGCCACGCCCGCGTCGCGCACATCGTAGTGCGCCGAAAAGCCCATCCACATTTGCCCCTGCGAACGTCCCTTAACCCGACCCGTCTGCGCTAGACCCGTGCTTCCCGACCGACTCCTCTCCCACGGATACGGTCGCTCAAGACCCCTCGTTATCACCCACCGTTTCACCCGTGGTTCATCTCGTCCTGCGACCCTTCACCACACGTTGGTGTATGATCTTCATACAGCCCCGCTGCGTAACCGGAAGCTGAAATGCTGCCCCTCGTATCGCCGCACGGAAGCGCGTCCATGGCTCGTTTATCGCACCATTGCCGATGTTCATCTGGGGCTTTGCTCGGCCCCCTGTTTCTCCGTGCCGCGCTGGCCATCACGTTCATCTGGGCGGGTCTGGGCAAAGTCATCCCGCTCATGCCCCTCGATTCCTCGCAGGCCGCGCTCCTCACGTCCATGGGGGTGTCTATCCCCGTGGCACCCGGCGTGATATCCACTCCGGCAAGCGCTACGGCACCCGATCCAGATGTGCTCACGAAGCCCCTTCCGCCGCCCGACCCAACACCCATCCGCCCGGCACCTTCCGAAGCAGACTCCCCAATCGCGCCGACCCCCGCCGAGCGTGCCGTGAACCCCGGCTCCAGTCCACTGCCATTCACTCAGCAGGTCACGCCGCCCGCCGCATCCGCCCCGCGCAGCTCCGAGCCTCCCGCAGCCGAACTCGCTCCTCGGGCGACTGAGATTGAAGTTCGCCGTATGTGGGGGCTTGCGCTCCGACTGCACGCATCTGCTTATCCCGCGGCCGACGGCTCGGGCAAGGTGCCGATGAAGCTTTGGCCCGAGTTCCTGGGCAAGGGCAACTGGCCGCGATACTTTGCCATCGCTGTTGTCATCGCCGAACTCGCCGGAGGCGTGCTCGTCGCCATCGGCCTGTTCACTCGCCTCGGTGCTTTCCTGCTCATCGGTGTCATGGTGGGTGCGATCTGGCTCGATCAGCTCGGCCCCGCCATGCAGGTCGGCAACACGACGCTCCTCATCCTTCCGGGTTACGGCGTCTGGGACATCGCCGCATGGCGTCCGCTGCTCTGGCAGTTCTCACTCTTCTGCTCCGCCTGCGCCCTCACCCTGCTCGGCGCCGGCGTGCCCTCTCTCGATCGCGCCCTGGGGTTCATGAAGGGCAGGGGCGATGATGACGACCTCTGACCAGCTTCCCATCGCCCCCACCAGGCGTCGCCGAACCGCCACGGCCGCAGCGGCATCTCTCGCAGGTTCTGTCGCGGTCCATCTCGCCTTTGCCGCCGCGGGCCTAGGCATCGCCTGGCAACTCTCAACAGAACAACCTTCCATCTCCCGCGAGGTTGTCATCCTCTTTGAGGACCCCGTCGCCGCGCCGGGGTCAGAGGTCTCCCCGGTTCTTCCCGGCGCGCAGCCAGCGGAAGTGTCCGAGACTGTTCCTCCCCTGCCTGTCGCGCAGCTCGCTTTCGCCGAAGCGATCCCCACGTATAAGGAAATGCTCGTGACTCGGGATCTCCCTCCGAGCCTGCTGACCACACTGCCCAATCGTGCAGATGACCGCACGTCTTCCGTTCTGGCAGGAGGCAACGTCACCACGAGCGAAAGCCCCGCTGCCGTCGCCACCGAGGCTGCTGGCGGTGTCCGCTTTGCAGGGCTTGGTGCTTCCAACGCTCGCAGCGTCGTATACGTCGTCGATGCCTCCGGTCCGATGGTGACCAGCATGCCTCGGGTGATCGCGGAGCTGCGCCGGAGTGTTGAACAACTCGCCCCCACGCAGAAGTTCTGCGTCGTGCTCTTCCGCCGCACGGAGAACGAAGCCGGCCCCGAGATCTTCGCCCCCGTGCTGATGCGAGCCACACCCAGCGCGAAGCGCCGCCTCGTCGACTGGCTCGCGCAGGCCACACCTGCCGGTGCAAGCAATCCGCTCACCGGCCTCGAAGCCGCCCTCGCACTCAAGCCCGATGCGGTCTTCCTCCTCTCTCGTTCGATCGTCCGCTCCGGTGGCGGTGTGTGGGAAGACGGTCTCGAAGCCACCCTCGCTCGTCTCGAAGAACTCAACCCCCCGCAGGGTGCTCACGCAGCGCGGCCCACGCTCATCCAGACCATCCAGTTCCTCGATGATGATCCCACGGGGATCATGCAGGCGATCGGCGCCCGCCACGGCCAGGGTGCGGGCTACCGCGTGGTCCGCCGCGGCGAGGACATCGCCGGGCAGGGCCGATAGTGAAGACCACTCGCCGAATCGCGTTCTCTTCCGCCGTGGCACTCTTCCTCGCCTGTGGCTCCTCCCTCGCGCACACGCCTCAGCCCGTTGCCGACCTTGCCCCGCTCATCGCCGAGCTCGAAGCTGCTCACGAGCAGGTTTCTCTCGCTCAGCCCGCCGCACGCGATGAGGCAGAGGCCCGCGCCGCCGGCGCTCTTCAGGCCCTTATTGATGCCGCTCCTGCTGATGATCGCGCACCGACATGGATGCTCGACCTGGCCACTCTGTCTCTCGCACCAATCTACAGACGCTGCGATGATGCCTCCGTGTTCTTCGGACTGCCCACTCCCGAACAACTCCGCCGGGTCGCCGAGTCCTCCCAGTCTGTCCTCACGCTGGTCAATCGTGCGGAGGCCGCCGCAAATGCTGCCATCTCCCGTCTTGAGGCCAGCCTGCTTGCTCCAGGCCTCGATCCCGAGTCCGCTGTCGTGCTCGCAGACAGGATCGAGCCCGTACTCACGCGGCTTGTCGATTCTGAGATCGGCGCCCGTATCCCTCTTCTCCGGATCGATGCCACCGCGCTCGCAGCAGCCGCTTTCACGGATCATGCTGCTGCATCCAGGCGCAGGACCGAGGCCCTCGCGCTCATCGGCGCGATGCCCGCGGCCGGTGCATGCACTGAAGTTCACAAACGCCTCCTCTCCGCTGCGATGCTTGTGCGAGCCCCGACGCCCAACCAGCGAGATGCCGCGCGTCGCCAGCTTGAGGGCATCGTCAGTAATGTCGCCAAGGCCGCGCCTGGCCAGGCTTCCAGTGCCCTGCCACCAGACGAGTGGATCCGTCTGCACATGGCCCTCAACCGATGTGGCGAGGCCGCGACTTCCGCCCGGCTTCCCTGCCCCGGCCGAGGTACCGACTGGCTTGTCGATCTTCTCCTTGCCGAGTCTGCGTTCGTCGCCGCGAACGTCGCCCCCGCGCACGCTGCCAACGATGCCCGTGCCGTGGCCGCGATCAAACTGCTCGATGTGAATCGGGCGCACGGTGGCGGCGATGCTGACCTCGATTCCACTGCTGAGTTTTCCGCACTCCGACGGCTCGTGTACGAAAAGCTTGCGGCCGCCTCCGCATCCGGAACCCATTGGGATTCCCTCGATCCCGAGGTCGCGCTCGCGCGTGCATGGGCTCTTTCTACAGCCCTTCCCGACTCAAAGCGCGACGCCGAAGCCCAATCGCTTCTCACCCAGTTGGTGGCTCGCGGTGATGCCGATATGGCCGTGCGTGCCCGCGCCCTTTGGATGCTTTCGGCTGCATCGCCCTCACCTCGAACCCACCTTGCCGCTCTCGTGCGCCTGCACCCATCTCCGCGCCTCGCCGCGCCCGCCGCTTCGCGACTCCTCACGCTGGTCCGTCCGAGGGAAGATTCTTCGTACCCTTGCCGATACACCTGGCCCGATGATGACTCGCGTCGTGATGCAGACGCAGCGTTAACAGTCCTCTCGCGCATTCCCGATCACGATGGCCGCATCATTGAAGTCCTCATCGCCGCGGCGGTTTCATCCACAGTTCCCTCCGTCGACGATCTGGACCGCGCGCAGGCCCACTTCGGGACCGTTCCGCCAGACGCCTCATCCCGCCCGCAGCTCACTTCCTGCATCACCAGCGCGTTTGACCGCGCCCTCAATGCAGCCGGAGATCCAGCGAACCAGCTTGCGCTCTATAGGCGACTTGAGAATTGGCTAGAGCACGCCGGCGATGATCTGGCTCGCGCTCGTCTCACTCGTCTTGATCGCGCGGAGCTCTCGCTCGCCAGCCAGTTCCCCGCACAGCTCGATTCTCCGGCTGCCGTTGCCGCGGAGCTCCAGCCGTTATTGGGTAGCGACATCGATGCTTCGGGTTTCCCGAGCCGTGCGCGTCTCCGTGTCACGTTGGGCAGGGCGCTCCGCGCGGCTGGTGATCCCGTCGCCGCCGTCCCGTTGCTCCGCTCCGTGGCCGACGACTTCGAACCCGATGCCCGCGGAACCGATGCCGCCCGCGCCCCTGCCCGCCAGAGCTTCTGGAACGCCTGGGCCGAGCTGATCGAGATCGTCCGCGCGGGCGAAGTCGATGCCGATGCCGCCGACGATGCCGAACGCGCCCGCCACGCTCAGCGCCTCCGCGAGCGTCTCGAGCTTCTCGATCCCGAACTCGGCGGCGAGCCCTGGGCGGGGCGCATTCGCGCGGCATCGGGCCGCAACAGCAAGTAGACTGTCTGCGATGCCGCTGCCGACCGCACAAGCCGTCTTGGGTACTCCCTCCGCGCGCATCCGCCGCGTGGCCGGCTGTATGACCGGCACCAGCCTCGACGGCATCGACTGCGCACTGATCGAGGTTGCGGGCACGGGCCTTGCCATGAAGCCCCGCTTCATCCGCGGCAGATCCACCAGCCTCGGCGACCTCGCCCCGCGCCTCCGCGCGCTGGCTGAACAGAAGCCCATGACTGCCGGAGACATCGCGAAGCTCTCACGCGACTTCGCGCTCCTGCACGCCCGCGAGATCAGCACGTTGCTGGGCAACGAAGAGTGCGACCTCATCGCTGTCCACGGGCAGACCGTCTTTCACGCCCCGCCAGTGTCCTGGCAAGTCTTCAACCCCGCGGTCCTGGCGCACGAGACGGGGATCGATGTCGTCTGCGATCTCCGCGCGGCGGACCTCGCCGCGGGCGGGCAGGGGGCGCCGATCACACCACTCGCGGACTGGGTCTGGCTGCGGAGCGTATCGGAGCGCCGCGTGATCCTGAATCTCGGCGGGTTTGCGAACGCGACAATCCTGCCGCGGGATACCGGGCCGGAGTCCATCGCGCAGATCCGCGGCATGGATATCTGCGCGTGCAATCACATTCTAGATGGCGTTGCGCGCGTCGCGCTCAACAAGCCCTACGACAAAGACGGTGCTGCCGCCGCAGCGGGAACGATCAGCACATCCGCTCGCGACGAACTGCTGGTCATCCTGTCGCGGCAGGCCGCAGGCGGTCGCTCACTCGGAACGGGCGACGAGGTGCTGAGTGCGGGTGGCTGGATCGAGCGACACAAGGTTCGTCTCCAGCCTCGCGATCTCTGTGCAACTGCGTGCGCGGCAGTGGGGGGGGCGATCGGCCAATCGCTTGCCGAGTTCGCCCGATCACCGAGCGGCGCGATAAGTCGTGTGCTGCTTGCCGGCGGTGGCGGCGCGAACCGCACGCTGCATCGCGCTATTACCGAGTCACTCTCCGCCGCGAATCCCTCGGTACGAGTGGAAGCGACCGATGCGCATGGCCTCCCCGGCGCGTTCCGCGAGGCGGCGGAGATGGCGGTGCTCGGCGCGCTTTGTCAGGACCGCGTGCCGATCACGCTGCCGGCGGTGACGGGGGTGATGGGGGAGGCGAGCCCTGCGCCGATCGCGGGAGTGTGGGCAATGTGGTCCAGAGGCGGTCCTACCGGTTCGGCGGGGTTTCGATGACCTCGCCATCAGTGCTGATGGTAATCGTTGGCACGATGCGGAGCGGGATGGCCAGGTGATAGCGGGTGTGTCGCAGCTCGCCGGTCCGCGTCAGCGCGCCGAGCTCGGCGAGTTCGGCAAGGTCGCGGGTCGCGGTGGCGGACGATGTCTTTGTGATGCTGACATACTTGCCCGCGGTCAGCCCCCCCGTGAACCCCGATGGCCCTTCGCTGAGCATTCGAAGCAGCGCAGCCTGCTGGCGCTCGTTGATCCTGCCGCGGAGTCGAACAAGCAACTTGGTCTTGTCGATCAGAAACTCAACCTGCGCAAGCGTCCGCTGCTGCGCCTCAAGACAGACCCCAGCGAGCCAGGACAGCCAGCCGGTGATCTCGCAAGACCGGTTGGCCGCCTCGAGCGCGCTGTAGTAGG
>JBBRUT010000172.1:0-6869 GCA_038247555.1 Phycisphaerales bacterium
CGCCCGCGGGGTTGCCCGCCGGCTGAGGCGGCCGCGGCCCACGATCCTGGTTCCGGCCATCGCCCCGTCCACCCTGCGGCGGACCACCCGGCCTGCCCTGACCGCGTTCACCATCGCCGCCCGACTGTCCCCCTCGCCCGCGATCGCGCCCGTCCTCCCTCTGCTCACCGCGCTGCTCGCCACGATCGTTTCGATCCGGGCGGTCGCGTCCGCCGCGATCATCCTGCGCCGGCGCGCCGGAGGGCTGCATCTCGCTTCCGGTCTCGCCTTCGGCCGGCGCGTCCGGGTTTCGCGGGGGAGCCGATGGTGGCGCACCTCCGCCGGGTCGCTGTCCGCCGCGATCGCGTCGATCCCCGCCACCTCCGCCCGCAGGAGCGCCCGGCCCGGGGCCTGCGGGCCCGCCGCGGCGCGGACCCTGGTCGCGCGCGCTGTGGGGTGGGGCAAACTCGGGGGGCATCGGCGGCGGCGTCTCGCCGTCCTTGATCAGGCTCTCGACGGGCACGGCGACATCCTCGCCGTTGGAGTCCATGCGTATCAGCGCGAGCTGGGTGAGGATCTGCGTATCCAGCACCGTCCCCCAGCCGTCGGGCGTCTTGACCCGGGTCTTCTTCTTGGGGAGGCGAGAGCGGAGATCGTCGTAGGTCGAATCCTCGTAGCGGAGGCAGCACATCAACCTGCCGCATCGCCCGGAGATCTTGAGCGGATCGAGCGTCGCCTTCTGGATCTTCGCGGACTTCATCGACACGGGCTTGAGCACCTTCAGGAACTGCTTGCAGCAGCAATGCTGGCCGCACTTCTCGTAGTCGGCGACGAGGCGGGCCTCATCGCGCGCGCCGACCTGCCGCATCTCGATGCGTGCATGGTGCTCGGTGGCGAGCTGGTTCACCAGGTCGCGGAAATCAATCCGATCTTCGGAGGTGAAGTAGAAGGTGAGGCGTTCCTCGCCCAGCAGCGGTTCGGCATCGACGATCTTCATCGGCAAGCCCATCGACCGGGCCACGGCGTTGGCCGATCGGGCCATCTGCATGCGGGACTCATCAATCGCCGCCTGCTTGGCCAAGTCTTCGGCCGTCGCAAGGCGGAGGACTTTCCCCTGGTTGAAGAACGGGTAGTCGCGCCCGCCGGAGTTCTCGATGTACTCGAGCATCTCCTTGCGGGTGACGCTCTTGGAGCACCCCGCATTGGGGCAGGTGCTGGTGAGCATCTCGGCAAGCTCGGTGCCGCGGTGGGTGCGGATCACAAACTTGCTCCCGCAGCCCGGCTTGGCCTCGCCGGAGTAGGGGAACTCGCCGACGAGCTTCATGATGCCGAAGCGGACGACGATGGACGTCGGGGGCTTCAGGCGCTCATAGATCTTCCGGTCTTCTTCAACATCGGCCTCGAACTGAGGCAGCGGCAAAATGGGCATGTGGTGCGTCTTTGGCTATCGGTGCCGCGGCTGCGCATCACCACCCCGAGGTGGGGCGGACGCGAAACAGGCGATGCACCGTCATGGCGCCGGCAGGAGTTGGGGATCCGAACCCGCGGCCGGCACGCAGGGTCGGTTCAAGACGCACTCATCCGGGCAGCCACGCCCGTAAGACCATGGTACACCGCCGCTGCTCCCGCGGTGCGGTGGGTGGGAGTCGCCGGTGGATATGCCGGGAAGACTGACGCGAGAGGCTACTTCCGCCCTGCGCCAAGCTGCCGGCCCAGATCAAACAGCTCTCGCACGGTGTATGCGCGGAGAAGCTCGACGCGGTTCTGGTTCTGGATGCGGTAGGCATAAAGCTGCTCGCCGCGTCCGTCGAGGATCACCAGCACTTCGTCGTTGCCCGAGTCGAAGGTCAGCGCGGTGTGGTCGCCGACCTTGGTGACCATCTCGGCCCGGGCCTCGGGACCCAGTGGCCACACCAGGCGACCTGCCTGGACGATCACCATGGCGCTGAGGATGAACGCGCTGGCCCAAAGGGCCGCCGCGGCGAGGTTCAGGCCGGGCGCAGAGGCGGGGGTGCGATCTGTCATGATTCGGATCCATTCAACTCGCCGGTGCCGGCGAGGGGTGTGAACGTGGGGAGGGAGTGGTGACGCAGGTGCCCGGGCAACCAAACGCGAGCGCGGGGGTCACCGCGGCGGGGCCTGGCGCTGACCATCGGCGAGCATGCTGCGGACGCCGACCGGCTCAAACTCGATCTTCGTACGGTTCCAGGTGAGGGCAAGGACTTCCTGGTTCGCGCCGTCAATGACGTACACGGCGTTCGAGTTCCCGCCCTGATAGCGCCCAGAGAGCATGGTGTAATCGCCGCGGCCCCGCGGCAGCCCGTTCTGCGCGCCCGCGGGCGACTGCATGCCCGCGATCGTCAACGCCGCAAGCACGCCAAGGAGCGCAACATTCGCCGCGATCAACTTGGGCGAGACCGATGCGGTTTGTGGAAGAGAAACTTGATCAGACATGGAAACCTCCTGTGGTGGGGACGGCGGATGTCTTGGCCTCAAAGTCCGAGCGACATCCGATATCGCACTTCCGAAACTGGTACGGTGCGGCGCGAGCATGAAAAGAGTTCGAGTTCAGGGCGCCAAAGCACGCCGAGGCTGCGGCTTAATCCTGGTGGCCACGCTTGCTGGGGATCAGGTTCACGGTCAGCGCGGCGCCGGCAATCACCAGCCCCATGAGCATGGGCCACACGACGGCGTCGGTCTTGGCCTGCCCGGGCGTCGGTGGCTCCAGCTTCTCGACACGATTGCGCGCGGAGCCGCTCGTCTGCCCCGATGCCGAAGCAGCGAAACCCCCGAGGGCCGCGACAGTGAGAAGGACGACGGCGGCGGGCTTCAGGAAGGTCTTCTTGGTCATACCGGCAATCCTCCAACTTCATCAAGTCCGGCCAGAGCCGGCACAGACCACCCCGCCGCGGCGTACTCCGATTCCGGATCGTACGCGGAACGGCCGGATCGGGGAAAGTCCGCCCCGGTAAAGGGGTGGCTGATCCGCGAAAACACGTTCCCGGGAATGTCGACGGTACGCCACCGCTGGCTGCGCAGTTTCATCACCCGGGCATAGTCCCGGAGCAGGACCACCCGCAGCGCATACCACGTCCCGCGATACTCCATGATCTCGGCAAACAGCGCATCAGGGGGCTGCTCCTCCGACGCATACAGAAACACAAACGCGGCCTCAAACCCCGCTCCAAACAGCCCTTCCCACCGTCGCAGCGACTCCACATCCTCCAGCGTCGTCCAGGATTCCAGCCTCCGCCCCGATGCTCGCCGGCCCTTGATATCGATCAGCAGGTTCCCCGCCCCGCCATAGACCACAAAGTCGAAGGATTTCAGCGACGGGTCCGCCCGATCGGTCCCCAAATAATGATGACTTGGCAGAAGTGCCTTGCGGGCCTCATCGACGGCAACATACGGAATCCGGCGTGCCCGCAGGAACTCCTCGAACGCGCACTCATAATGATGGTGCCGGAGCATCAACACAGCTTACCCGACCTTTCATCCCCGCACCATTGCGTGTGCCCGGCAGATGTCGCCCCCCACCCCAGCCCAACCCCTGTCCCGCCCCCACCCCAGCCCAGCCCCCGCGAATCGCGACAACCCCGGCCCGTGCCGGTACGCTTGACAGCACGCTCTTGCCCCCCACCCCCACGCCTCGCCCCGGCCCGCAACTCTTCAAGGACACTCCATGTTCCAGTTTTCTCGCGCGTTGTTTTCCTGCGGCGCGGCATTGCTCGCGGCGGTCCCCGTAAGCGCTCAGCTTGGCAACGGCGGCCGCATGGAGGAGCTCTGGTCCAACAACTGCGCCAACTGCCACGGAGCCAAGGGCGAGGGCGGCGGTGCCGGCACCCAGACCCTGCTCACGCGCGAGCAGTTCGGCCAGGAATTCGACAAGCCCTACTTCGACGCCATCAAGAACGGCGTGCCCGACATGGGCATGGCTGCGTTCGGCGCAACCTTCTCCGACAAAGAGATCTGGGGCATGGTCGTGCACATCCGCGAGCTGCAGGGCCGCGCACTGCGAAAAGCCGGCGGCTCGCCCAAGGCCAAGGACGGCGTGTATTCCTCAACGCACGCCCAGTACCGCCTCGAGCGCGTCGTGACCGACGGTCTGCGGATTCCCTGGGCGCTCGATTTCCTTCCCGATGGCCGGATGCTCATCACCGAGCGACCCGGCACGCTCCGCGTCCACTCGACCGGCAAGCGCGGCGGTGAGCTCTCCGGGCCGGTCGCAGGCCTGCCCAAGGTGCTGCACATGGGCCAGGGTGGCCTGATGGATGTCGCGCTCCACCCCGACTTCGCCACCAACGGCTGGATCTATCTCGGGTATGCCGATGCGCGAGAGGGCGCGGGGGGGGGCGGACGCGGCGCGCCCAACATGACGCGAATCGTCCGCGGCCGCCTCAAGGACGTCGACGGCAAGCCCACCTGGACCGACAACCAGGACATCTGGAAGGCCGAAGACAAGCACTACGGACCCTGGGGCCTGCACTTTGGTAACCGCATCGTCTTCGAAAAGGCGCCGCAAGGAGCCAAGTCCTCCCACTACGTCTACTGGTGCATCGGCGAACGCGGTCAGGCCGCGCACGCCCAGGACCTCTCCCGCCCCAACGGCAAGATCCACCGTCTGTTCGATGATGGCCAGATGCCCGACGACAACCCGTTTGTGAACAACCCCAACGCCGTGAAGTCGATCTGGTCCTACGGCCACCGCAACCCCCAGGGCCTCGTCTTCGATCTCGACGGCAAGCTCTGGGACACCGAGCACGGGCCCCGCGGCGGCGATGAACTCAACCTGATCCAGAAGGGCGGCAACTACGGCTGGCCCATCGTCGCCTTCAGCATCAACTATTCCGGCGAAGCACTCGAGACCCCCTGGACAGCCGATGGAAAGGCCCCCGACGGCGCGATGATCATCCAGCCCGTCTTCCGCTGGATGCCGTCGATCGCGGCGTGCGGGCTCGACGTGGTGAAGGGCGACGCGTTCCCCGCGTGGAAGGGCGATCTGGTCGCCGGCGGCCTCGCCGGCGCAGTGGTCGACCGCATCCGGATCAAGGACGGCAAGTTCGTCGAGCGCGAAGAGCTGATCCAGGGAATCGGCCGCGTGCGCGATGTCGTCACCGCGCCCGATGGCACGATCTACGTTGCGCTCAACGACCCCGACCACATCATCCGGCTGGTTCCCGCGGCGGCCAGCGCAAATGGCGATTCCTCCGCCCCCTCGCGGAGTCAATGAGCACTCTCGCGGCAGAAGTCATCCCCAACTGAACCTCTTCTATCTGGACTCATCTGTGGCTCGCCTTGAATCCGGCTCTTCGATCTTCAAAACACCCCGATCGCTCTCGCGGTGTCCTTTTCACTGCTCTGATCTTCCCGTCGAGATCACTCCCGCCGGAGAAAGCCAGCCACAGATTTTCCCAGATGAGCCCAGATAGGAGACACGGCTGCGTTTGGGGATGCCCACTCGCGTCAGTTCGACACCTCTCCAGACTCATGTTCTTCGTGCACGATCGAGAACCAGCGTCATCCCCACCTGAAGTTCTTTATCTGGGTCCATCTGGGCAAATCTGTGGCCATGCCTTGCCTCTGCGTCTCTGCGCCTCTGCGCGAGGCCGCTTGACTCTGGAAGCAGGAACCCCATGACCAGACTCCAATCCTTCAACCCCGCCAACGGCGAAGTCGTCGGCGAAGTCCCCATCACACCCGTCGATCAGATCAGCGCGATCGTCGCGCGGTCGCGCCTCGCGCAGCAGGGCACCGATGGCCTCAGCGGCTGGGGGGGGCTCAGCATCGCCCAGCGCGTCGAGATCCTCAAGCCCGTCGGCGCAAAGCTCGGCTCCCGCGCAGCCGAGCTCGGCCGCCTCCTCACGCTGGAGATGGGCAAGCCGCTCAAGGAAGGCATCGGCGAGGTCAAGGGCTGCGCAGGCGGCGAAGACGGCTCCGGGTGGGTCGAAGAGCTCGAAGAGATCGCCGCGGCGATCGCCCCCGAGACCATCGAAGACGACAAGACCCGCTCCGTGATGTACCGCGACCCCTTCGGCGTCTGCGCCGCCATCACGCCCTGGAACTTCCCGATGCTCATGGTGCACTGGCAGGTGCTCCCCGCGCTCGTCGCCGGCAACACCGTCGTGCTCAAACCAAGCGAAGAAACCCCGCTCATCGCGCAGGCATACGCCGATGCACTCAACGAAGTGCTGCCCAAAGACGTGCTGATCGTCGTGCACGGCAACGACCAGCAGGGCAAGGCCCTCGTCGCGGCAGAGATCGACCTGATCACCTTCACCGGCTCGCGCAACGCGGGCAAGCACATCCTCGCAGAGGCGAGCAAGGGCCTGAAGCGCGTGATCCTCGAACTCGGCGGCAAGGACCCGATGGTGGTGCTGCCGGGCGCGGATGTGCAGAAGGCCGCGGAGTTCGCCGCGCGCAACGGCTTCCGCAACGCCGGCCAGGTCTGCGTCAGCACCGAACGCGTCTACGTCCACAAAGACATCGAGAAGCCCTTCGTCGATGCCCTTCTCATCGAGGCGAAAAAGTTCGCACCCGGGCCGGGGATCGACGACAAGGCCGCCATCGGCCCGATGGTCAACGCCCGCCAGCGCGACCACGTGCTGCGCCAGGTGCGCGACGCCGTGAAGCAGGGCGCGCATGTGGCGTGCGGGCAGAATGGCAGTGTCGATGCGGGCGGCTCGCCCATGAGCAACTTCATCGCCCCCATCGTCCTCACCAACGTCACCCACGACATGGAAGTCGCCCGCGAAGAAACCTTCGGCCCCGTGCTCACCGTCACCACCGTCGACGACGATGCCGAGGCCCTCCGCCTCGCCAACGACACCAAGTTCGGGCTGGGCGCGGTGGTCTTCGGGGAATCCGGCCGCGCGGCCAAGCTGGCCCGCAAA
>JBBRUT010000173.1:0-6839 GCA_038247555.1 Phycisphaerales bacterium
ACTGGGCCAGCGGTTCATCCAGCAACGTGACGAAGTTGCTCACGGTGAGCAGCATGGGCTGGTTGAGGTTCAGGTTGTAGGTGTTGGCGGGGCTGAGGGTGAGGCGGATGGTGCGTGGGCCGGTCTGGTCGTTCCCGAGGCCGCGGATGGGTACGAGAAGTGTGGACTCGCCCGCGGGGATTGTGAGAAGCTGCGGGAGCCGGCGGTAGTCCGTGCCAGGAATGCCTGAGCCCCCGAGCGTGTACTGCACCTGGAGGGGACGGTCGGTCGGACCGGTGCGGAGGAGTGTGAAGCTGGCAGTGTCCTGGGGGAACTGGGTGCCGAAAGGATCGGTAACGATGAGGGAGACCAGCGGCTTGTCGAGCAGGGTGATGAACGATGACACCTGCGAGGGGTTGTCGCCGTTGAGGCCGTACGAACTGTCGCTGCTGGGCTGGAGGATGATGCGGACGGTTTCGTTGCCCTCAAAGAGTCCGTCGTTGATCGGCCGGATGATGATCGCGGCCTGGCGCTTGCCGGCGGGGATGAGGATGCGTGGGGACTGATCCGAGGGTGTGATGCGCTCGTAGTCGTTGCCGTGGGTTGCGCTGCCGCGGATTCGGAAGTGCACGGTGAGGGGGAGCGCGCGGTCGCCGGTTCGACGGATGACAAAGCGTGCGGTGTCCACAGCGCTGACATCGGCTCCGCCGATCTCGGCGGCGGTGATATCCGGCGCGGTGATGGTCACCAGCGGCAGCGAATCATCTTCAAGGATGACGATGGTGCCGGTGCGGTTGAGCGGGTTTGCAATGTCGAGTCGGTAGCCAGCGTTATTGAGGATGGTGAAGCGGACGACCTCGCCGCCTTCAACCTCCAGGTCATCGATGGGGATGATGGGAATGTTGACGGTGCGGCGACCGGCGGGGATCCGGACGATGTTGGAGAGGCCGATGTAGTCGATGCCGTTGGTGGCGACGCCGCGCTGCGTGGGCGGATCGGGCTGCTGAATGTCGAAGTACACAAACAGCGGCTGATCGAGCACGCCGGTGCGGTGCAGGCGGATCGAACCGGTGTCGGGGCCTTCTTCGGCGACGACGCTGTCGGTGATCTGCAGGGTGACCAGGGGCAGAGTGCCGTCGAGGAGCGTGCGCTGGTCGAGGGGCTGGAACGCGGGCTCTGCATCAAAGGACCGATAACAAATCTTCATGGGTCAGGCTCCAGTCGCCGCGAAGCTTCGCGGCGAGACAGAGTCGGCGTCATCGGGTGGCCGGCTGGAGAATCGGGCGCGGCGGGAACGGCGGGTGTGCGGAATGGCCGTTTTGGCCGCGGGGCGCAGTCAGGTGTGCGCGGCGTACCGCGGCGAGGCGAGGGGGCGAGAGGGGCGGGGTCTAGTTCCCTTGGCTGCCGGCGGTGTATGGATCCGCGGCGACAGGCTCGGTCGTCACCACGATCTCGGCACGCTGGTTGGAGCGATTCCCGTTGAGGTCGCGGGCCGCGGGCACAGCGCGCTCATTGTCTGCGCAGCCGGCGGCGCGGAGCCTGTCCCACGGGACACCCGCGCGGACAAGCTCCTGCGCGACGGCAAACGCGCGGTCAAATGCAAGTCTCATGGATTTTTCCTTGTCTCGGGCGGTCTCCGCGGCACTGGCGTGCCCGCGAACCTCGATGATCCATTGCGTGCCGCGGAGCAGACCCGCGGCCTGAGCGATGGTGGTGAGCGATTCGTTGGGCACGACGGACTCGCCGTCGGCAAAGAGAATGAGCGCGGTGATGTTCACAAAGTCCGATGGCCGCGGCGCCTGCGCAGTGCCCTTGTCGCCGTCAGGGCCGGGCTGCAGCGTGTCGCCCTTCTGAGCGCGCTGCCGCATGAACCGGGCCAGGTTGGCCTCGGTCGGGTTGTCGGAGTGCATGTCGACGGGGTTGTTGAAGCCTGCGCGGATGGCGATCGCAAGCTCCATCATCTGCTCATCGTCGGTTGGGTTCTTGCCCTCGCCGCCCACGCCGCCGGCCGTGGCCTTCTGCATGTTCAGCGCAAGCAGAATCACGAAGAACCCCATGATCAGCATGACCATGTCGGCAAACGAGATGAGCCACTCGGGCGCACCTTCGTGTCCCTCTTCGTGGCCACCGCCGCCATGACCGTGCCCGCCGCCATGGCCTTTGCCATGGCCCTTCTCGTGCCCGTCATCGCCGTGGGAGTTGTCGTGGTTGTCGGCCATGGAAAGGTGCGTGACAGTTGATCAAGTGTGGGAGAAGACACATCAAGCGGCGAGCTTGAGCTTCGCACGCGAGGCCTGGGGAATGAACGCCAGCATCTTTTCCGTCGTCGCCCTCGGGTTGTCGCCCGCCTGGATGGAGAGAATGCCCTGCAGCATCATCTCGCGGCTGAGGATCTCTTCGCTTGAGCGGAGGGAGAGCTTGTCGCCGATGGGGCCTGCGACGGCGTTTGCGAGCACGGTTCCGTACATCGTCGCCACGACTGCGACGGCGAGCATGTGGCCCAGGTGTCCGATGTCCGCGCTCGCGAGCGCGCCGAACATGCCGACCTGGCCGATCAGCGTGGCGACCAGACCGTAGCCCGGCGCGTAGAGCTTGATGAGGTCGAAGAACTTCTTGCCCGCCTTGTGGCGATCCTGCATCGCCATGACCTCCATCCGAAGCGTCGACTCAATCGTCTCAGGCGCATTGCCATCGACCGCCATCTTGAGGCCCGCCGCCAGGAACAGGTCCTTGATCTGCGAGATGTCCGCTTCGAGCGACAGGATGCCGTCGCGCCGGGCCTTCTCCGCCATCGCGCTGATGAGCTTGATGGCCTCGCCGGGCTTGGCACCCTTGTCAAAGAAGAATCGCTTGAAATACCCCGGGACCTCCTTGATGCGGTCCATGGGCATGGCCATGAAGATGACGGAGATGGTCCCTCCGAACACCATGATCAGGCCTTTTTCGGAGTAGAACATCATCCAGTGCCCGTGCGAGGCCATATAGCCCACGACCACGCAGCAGATGACACCCATCAAGGATCCGATGACGCTGGCCTTGTCCACACATACCTCCGGCGCGGCACGGGCGCGAGAATCGGCGCGCTGACCACTGGGCCTGTGCATCGACGGCCCGGCACAACTCCTCAACTCTCTCGGACGGTGAAACTGTGCGGACTGGTGGGCGCGGCCGGATCGGTTGGCGCAACCGTCACAGGCCGATCAGCTTGCCACGAGCGATAACCCAAAGTGCGGCCCCCGGCGACGCAAACGGCATGGTTATCGGTGATGCCAGCAGCCCGAGCGTGGGGCCGGTCCGCCAACAAAGCGAGCGAGGCACGCGGGTTATCGCACCCCGGCGCGGCGGCGGGCAAGCTCCCCGCTGACGGAGGAGACTGCCTCGTCGATGGCGCGGTCGAGAACATCGTTGACGATGAAGCGGTCGTAGATGGCGCCGGCGTGTGCCTGGGCGATCTCGCGGCGGGCCTCGGCGAAGCGCCGCTGAATCACCGCCTCATCCTCGCGCTTGCGGGCGCGGAGGCGCTCCAGCAGAACCTCTTCGCTCGGGGGGAGGATGAAGACGCCGAAGGCGTCGGGGAGCTGGGCTTTGACTTTCAGCGCGCCCACCACATCGATCTCGAGGATGACGAGGCGGCCGCGGGCGATCTGCTCGTTGACCCAGAGGCGCGGGGTCCCGTACTTTTTTCCGAACAGATTGACCCACTCGAGGAAGTCGCCGCGATCAGCCATTTCCTGGAACTGGTCTTCAGATACGAAGTGGTAGTCGACGCCGTCGACATCGGCGGGCGTGAGCGGACGCGTGGTTGCGGAGATGCTGAAGACCGCGCCAGGGATCGACCGCTCAACGGCGCGGGTGATGGTGGTCTTCCCGACTCCGGAAGGTCCGGAGAAGATCACGATCATCCCGTCGTCGGTGTCGGTGGCAAGCCGGTGTCGCTCGTGCGGGTGGTCCATCGGCCACAACTGTACGTGCGGCGGGATAGAAGGGGCGGGGATGCGCCGGACCTAGGATGAACGGATGGCACGAAAACCACAATCCGGTGTGGGGCGGGCCGCCTCGATGGAGGCGGCAGGCGGGGAGCGCTCGGCCGCGCAGGCGGCGTATCCGGAGGTGATGGTTCGGTTGATCGAGGAGCTCGCCCGCCTCCCGGGCATCGGCAGGCGGAGCGCAGAGCGGCTGGCGTTTCACCTTTTGAAGGCCCCCAAGGAACACGCCCTGGGGCTCGCGAGGGCGATCTCGGATGCAAAGCAGAACGTGCGGCCCTGCCGGATCTGCTCGAACCTCGCCGGCATCCCCGGCGATCCGCAGGGTTCGTTGTGCTCTGTGTGCGCCGATGCGCGGCGGGATCGCGGGACGCTGATGGTGGTCGAGCAGCCGCGGGACCTGATCGCGCTGGAGCAGACGGGGATGTATCGCGGGGTCTACCACGTGCTCATGGGCCGGATCAGCCCGCTCGATGGCGTGGGACCGGGGGACCTGACGACGGGGGACCTGCTGGCCCGGGTGGATGAGCCGTCGGCAAATGGGGGTGAGCCGGTGCGGGAAGTCATTCTGGCACTGAACCCGACGCTGGAGGGGGATGGGACGGCGCTGTATCTTGCCGAAGAGCTGGAGAAACGCGGCGTAAAGGTGACGGGGCTGGCGCGGGGTGTGCCGACGGGGTCGCAACTGGAGTACGCCAACAAGGCGGTGCTGGCGGATGCAATCGAAGGGCGGCGGCCGATCGGCTGAACCGACAGAATCTCACCACGGAGGGAACGGAGACAACGGAGACAACGGAGACAACGGAGACAACGGAGACAACGGAGTGAGCCGGAGTGGGGGTCACCGCCCAACGCGCAATCCGTTTCCGCCGATACGAATCTCTCGCAGACTTCTCCCATCCGCTTCCTCGATCTCCAATCTGAAAGCTCGAAATTCGAACCCTGAATCTTCCCTGCCTCCCTCCGTGCCCACCGTGCCCTCCGTGGTAAACCTGCCTTCCTCCCTGTGCTTCTCGTGGTACATCACACTTCCAAGGAACGAACCGCACTTTGAGATTCGACGCCTCACAACAGATGCGCATGGGCCAGCACATGAAGCTGGCCCCGAGGATGATCCAGTCGATGGAGATCCTGCAGATGCCGCTCCAGCAGTTGGAGGAGCGCATCGCGCAGGAGCTTGAGTCAAACGCGACGCTGGAGCTGTCAGAAGCGGGGGAGGAAGGCCCGGATTCGACCGGGACCGGGGCGAACGCGCAGGCTGAGGCCCGGGCCGACGCCGCGGCCGACATCAACGCCGAAGACCAGCCGATGCGCGTGGATGAGGGACACGGGGAAGACGACTTTGCGCGGCTGGATTCCTTCGAGCAGACGCACCCCGATGCGGCGGAGAATGCCTTCGACGAAGAGGCGCGGCCACCGGAGGCTGCGCGGCTTGAGGATCTGGGTTCGTTCTCACGCGCGCGTCTGGAAGGTGAGCCCGACGCCAAGAGCGAGGCGATGGCCAACACCGCCTCGCGCGCCGCATCCCTCATCGAGCAGTTGCAGGACCAGTGGCGGCTCGCGGATGTTGAAGATTCGCTGCGGCCGCTAGGCGAGCAGGTCATCGCGTTCATCGACGACGACGGCTACCTGCGCACCAACCTTGAAACAATCATCGACCGCTGGCCCCCGGACCAACCCAAACCGACGAAGGAAGAGCTGGAACGCGGCCTGCGCGCGGTGCAGTTGTTGATCGAGCCCGCGGGCGTCGCCGCGCGCGACACGCGCGAATGTCTGCTGCTGCAGATCGAGGCGCTTTCGGAGCAACATGGTGGGGGCGGCGAGGACCGGGCGGAGTGGGGAGTGGTGCGGAAACTCATCGATGAGCATCTGGAAGATCTGGCGCAGAACCGCCTGCCGCGGATCGTCGAGAAGACCGGCCTGTCGATGGAGGAGCTCAAGCACGCGATGGAACGGATGCGTGTGCTGAGCCTTGCGCCGGGCCGGCAACTGGTGCAGGACCCGCCCAGCGCGATCGTGCCGGATGCGATCGTGGAGTATGACGCCGATTCGGACCGGTACGTCGCCTACCTGAACGATTCGCGCATGCCGGGCCTGCGCATCAACCGCGAGTACGCGATGCTCGCCAAGGACCGGGCGGCCCCCAAGCCCACGCGCGAGTTCCTCAAGAAGTCCCTCTCCAACGCCTCCTGGCTGATCGATGCCGTGGAGCAACGCCGCAAAACCCTCCTGCGCGTGATCAAGGTCGTGGTCGAGGCCCAGCGCGAGTTCTTTGACTATGGCCCCCAGGCGCTGCGGCCACTGCCCATGACGCTCGTCGCCGAGCAGCTCGGCGTGCACGTCGCCACCGTCAGCCGCGCAGTCGCCGAGAAGTACCTTCTCACGCCCCGCGGCATCGTCCCGCTGCGTTCCTTCTTCTCCGGCGGCACCCAGACCCAATCCGGCGAGGAAATGAGCTGGGACGCCATCAAGGCCGCGCTCAAGGACATCATCGACGCCGAAGATAAGCACAACCCACTCAGCGACGATGCCCTCGCCGACGCCCTGAAGGATCGCGGTATCGAAATCGCCCGGCGCACCGTCGCCAAGTACCGCGACCAGCTCAACATCCCCTCAGCGCGCCTGCGGAAGGCGTACTGACCCCGCGTGGCACGGGCATCCTGCCCGTGCTCATCCTCAACCGCGCCTTTTCGGCGGTTGGCACAGGTGTCTTCTCCGCCTTGATGTGCCACTGGACAAAGCCGGCGCCGACCCGAGGGGGTGCCGCGTGGCCAGTGCTCTTGACCCGCGCCTTCGCCCTTCATCCGCCCTGCCGAGCCTGACACTTCACCTCTCGCGACATGGCCCCTTCCCAGCCGCAGTGCCGCCCGTTCTCAC
>JBBRUT010000174.1:0-6815 GCA_038247555.1 Phycisphaerales bacterium
CCCTGTCGAAATGCCCCACGTCATCGCCGAGCCATGCATCGGGACCAAGGACACGTCCTGTGTCGAGGTCTGCCCGGTCGACTGCATCCACCCGACCAAGAACGAGGCCGACTTTGGCAAGCACGATCAGCTCTACATCGATCCCGATACGTGCATTGACTGCGGCCTCTGCGTTGATGAGTGCCCGGTGAAGGCGATCTTCCCGCAGGATGACCTGCCGGAGGAGTGGAACAAGTACATCCAGGTGAATCTGGACTACTTCAAAGCCAAGGGCTGACCGCACCTCGCCGGGCCCCCTCTCCGCTCCGGCCCTCGCCACACACATTGGCCTGTCACTGAGGTAATAACACAGCCGCGTGTTCGCCTTCGCATTTCTCAGCGCGTCCGCGCAGATATCGACGGAACCCCGGGTATCGGGGTACCGGACATCTTCGCATTCTTGAGTGCGTGGTTTGCCGGGTGTTGAAGAGGCCGCGGCGGATCAGGCGTGCGGAATGATGCCGCGATCCGCGAGCACCTTCAGGCACGCACGCACCGAGTCCTCGATCGACATCGTCTCGGGCTTCAGCACCAGTTCGGGGCTGCTGGGTGCCTCGTAGGGATCGTCGATCCCCGTGAAGCCCTTGATCTGCCCGGCACGGGCCTTCTTGTACAGACCCTTGGGGTCGCGCTGCTCGCACACCTGGATCGGTGCATCGACGAACACCTCGATGAACGGGATCGCGCCAAGCGTGTCCTTCTCGTGCGTCGCGCGGGCGGCATCACGGTCGGCGCGGTACGGGCTGATGAAGCTCGTGAGCGCGACACACCCCGAATCGGCGAACAGCTTGGCGACCTCGCCGATGCGGCGGATGTTCTCGGCCCGGTCCTCGGCGGAGAAGCCGAGGTTCTTGTTCAGGCCCATGCGGATGTTGTCGCCATCGAGTCGGTAGCAGTGAATGCCCCGCTGCACAAGCACCTGCTCCAGGGCACAGGCGATCGTGCTCTTGCCCGAGGCCGACAAGCCCGTGAACCACAGCGTCGCCCCCGTCGATTTCAGCAGCTTGGCGCGCTCATCGCGGCTCACATTCCCGTCGTGCCAGTGCAGGTTTGTGCCCTTGGACGCAGCAGCGGGAACAACAACGGGCTTGGAAGACGCTGTGGGAGTGGTGGTCATGCCCGAGTGTAGCGCGGTGCCGATTTTGGGGTGGTTTGACGGGTCATTTTGCGAACAGAATACGATCATGTGCGAGGTCTCATCGGCCATTTCTTGCCAATTCTTGGCCGCGACTGTACGATTCTGGTATGGCTGACCCAACCCCCCCCACTTCCCCCGGCAACCCTCCCGCGAGCACCATGAACATCTCGCTTCCCGAGCAGCTCAAGCGCTTCGTGGATGCCAAAGTCGCCTCCGGCATGTACGGCTCGGCCAGTGAGTTCGTGCGCGAGGCGATTCGGGAGAAGATGAAGCAGGAGGATGAGTTGGAGAAGGCCAAGGCCGAACTCACAAAGCGGCTGCTCGCGGCGCTCGATGACGGTGGTGCGTCAATCGAGTTCACAGAGGACTTTACGGAGAAGCAGAAACAGGCATTCATCGAGAACCTGCGGCGGAGTGAACGTGCGGCATGAAGTACCGGCTGAGCATCCGGCCGACGGCCGTAGCTGACGTGAATGCAGCGGCCGCGTACATCGCTCAAGGGAGCGTTGAGCACGCGCTTCGTCTGTACGATGCTGTCGATGCCACCTACCGAATGATTCTGCGCACCCCGCTTGCGTGGACGCGACTCACCGTGGTCGAGCATCCGAGGCTCAAAGAGCTGAGACACAGGCCGGTGCTGGGATTTGCCCGTTACATCGTCGTGTATCGGGTCGATGCCGAGGACATCGTCGTGCTGCACATCACTCATACCTCTCGGAACCTCGCCGCACTCCTGGGCCGCGAAACACTTGTCGAGCCGGACATTGGTTGAATCGTCAGCCCTCGCTAGGATGCTGTGATGTATCCCGACCCCGATGAAAACCCGCCCGATCGCAAGGCGATCCGCCGAGCGCCAAGCTCGGGGGATGTCGTCCCCGCGCGGCCGCGGGCCGACTCCCGCATCCCTGACGATGACCCCTCGCCGGAAGACATCGCACGCCTCGACAACCCTGTCCGCACCTGCCCGGAGTGCGGCAAGGAAGTCTTTGATGATGCCGAGGTCTGCTACCACTGCGGCCACGCCTTCAGCCGTGCCCCGAAAGGGCCCACGACTCTTCAGGTTGTTGTCGTCGCGATGATCGTGCTGGTCTTTCTGGGCTTGGCGTTCAGCGGCGTGTTCTAGGCCTGTTTGGACTGAATCGCTCGCCGCGAACAGATCGCGCACCTTGTCGCGGGCATCTGTTCCAGAACTGCCCCGCTCGCCGATACACACGGTCGGATGACGACCAAGACCGCTGCCGCCGCGCGCACACTCAGGCCCCTGATCCGCCTCGACCCGGGCTGGCTCTTCATGGTCGCCGGCGCGGCGGTGGTGGCGTCGACCGTCCTCATCCCTGCCCAGCGGAGCCTCGATAACGCGCAATGGGAGCGCGACCGCGCCAAAGCGATCGAGAACCATCGCGTCGAAAGGCTCGAACGCTACGCCGCCTACCTCGACTCCCTCGGCCGCGGCGACGAGAGTGTCCTGCTCTCACTCGCTGCGACCCAGCTCAACATGTCCCCTCAGGACCGCATCCCCCTGACCATTCCGAACGAGGCGGGCCTCACTAGCGCGAGCGTCTTCCCAGCGCTCGAGCCCACGCCGCTCACCCTCCCCCCGCGGCCCGAGAAGGCGCGCAGCCCCTCCCTCTTGGAGCGGCTCACCATCGGCGATACCTCGCGCCTGTGGCTTATGGCCCTGGGGCTCATCAGCATGGTCTGGGGGCTCCTCCCCGCGGCATCCCCAGCCGTCCGAGCTATCGCCATGCCTCAACCCGCCACCGATTCCCACGCGTCATAGACTGACCGGCACCAGGCGAACCCACGCCCGGCGCCGCCCGCCTGACGCCATGCCCACCACCCTTCATGCCGATGTCCTGATCTTTGGCGGCGGGATCGCCGGCCTCTGGACACTTGCGCGCCTCAAACGGCTCGGCTTCTCCTGCGTCCTGGTCGAATCTCACGCACTGGGTTCTGGCCAGACCATTGCCAGCCAGGGCATCATCCACGGCGGACTGAAGTATGCTCTCGATGGGCAGGTCGGCGGCGCGGCCGCGGCGATTGCCGCGATGCCCGAACTCTGGCGCGATTGCCTTGCCGGCAATGCCACAGCCCCGATCGACCTCCGCGGCGTGCCCATCCTGAGCGAGCACTACCACTACTGGACCTCACAGGGCGTGCTCTCGCGCCTCGCGGGCGCGGGCGCATCCAGGGTCATGCGCACCGCTGTTGAGCGACTCGGCCCAACTGACCGCCCCCCACTCTTGCGCGATGCTCCGGCTGGCATCGGCGGCGTCGATGTGTATCGCGTCGGCGAAATGGTTCTCGATGCCCGCCTGCTGGTCGAGAAGCTCGCCGCTTCGGGCCGCGGCCGCATCCTCCAAGCCTCCCTCGCTACCGGGCACGAACCCGCACGAACCGCGGGCCCCGTTCGCCTGCACTGCGCCGACGGGCGCGAAGTCGAAGTGAATGCTCAGGCCATCCTCCTCTGCGCCGGGGTTGGCAATGAGAACCTGCTCGGGCGGTTCGCGATCGCCGATGCCATCCAGCTCAGAACGCAGCGCCGCCCCCTGCACATGCTCATGCTGCGCAGCGCGCCCGGTGCCCTCTATGGCCACTGCGTCGGAACTTCCAGCTCGCCGCGGCTCACGATCACCAGCGGGCAGATCGCAGGCACAGAGGAGCACGTCTGGTATATCGGGGGGCAGATCGCCGAATCCGGCAACGACCGGTCCGCCGATGAGCAGATCGCCGCCGCGAAGCGCGAGGTTGCCGAGTGCATGCCGTGGCTGGCTCTCCCGGCAGCGGCCCGCTGGGCGACGTTGCGGATCGATCGCGCTGAGGGTGTGCCTCAGGGCGGCAGTTCCCCACTCCTCCCCGGGATGCGCCCCGATGTGCCGGTCGTCGTGACAAAGGGCCGCACCATCGCCGCGTGGCCCACCAAGCTCGCCTTTGCGCCCCTCCTCGCCGATGAAGTCGTCACGCTCCTCAACTCGATGAACGTCTCCCCGCGCGCCGATGCCGCGCTGGATTCCCCACTTCCCGCCTCCGCCGCGCCACCCATCGCCCCCCACGTGTGGGACCGCGAGGACATCCTGTGGAACATCGCCCCCTCGGCTCAACCGGCCTGAACGTGAGCATCATCGGCCTTGGCACGGTGAAGCTCGGTCGCATCCGCGGCCTCAAGCATCGTGCGCCCGCATCCACCCTTCCTGATGATGCGGCTGCTGCGGAGCTTCTGCGCACCACCGCGGAGCTGGACATCAATCTTCTCGACACCGCGCCGGCCTATGGCACGGGCGAGGAACGCCTGGGCGCGCTCATGCACCAGCACGGCTGGTTTGGCGGACGCGAGCACTGGATCATCTCCACCAAGGCCGGGGAAGAGTTTGATGAATCTGCCGACGGGGGCAACGGCGCATCCCGCTTTGACTTCTCCCCCATCGCCATCCGCGCCAGCGTCGAGCGCAGTCTCCGCCGCCTGCGCACCGACCGCATTGATCTCCTGCTGCTCCATTCCGATGGGCGTGATGAGTGGATCATCAACGATTCCGGCGCGCTCTCTGAACTCAACGCACTGAAATCCCGCGGCATCATCCGCGCCACCGGCGTCAGCACGAAGACCGTTGAAGGCGGGCTCCTCGCTGTTGAGCACTGTGATGTTGTCATGGTCACCCACAATCCTGCGCACACCATTGAGCAGCGGGTCATTGACGCCGCGCAGGATGCCGAGATCGGCGTGCTCATCAAAAAGGGGTTGGAGAGCGGCCACGCCGCCGATCCCGCGCGTGCGATCCGCTTCGTCCTCGCCACCCCCGGCGTTTCCGCCATGATCATCGGCACCATCAGCCCGGATCATCTGCGTGCCAACGCCGCTGCCGCCGCGACCTGACTCATTCCCCGGCCAACCAATCCGGCAGTGCGGTGGGCCGTCCGGTCCGATCGACACTCGCCAGCAGCGTCGTCGCCGTGAGCAGCACCTCGCCCACCCCGCCCTGACGCGCGATCCCCGAGCCGATCGTCGCGCCGCTCTGCACCCGCACCACCTCATACTCATGCCGGATCTTGACGCGCGTTGACTGCACCACACGCGTCCGCACTTCCAGCAGGTCGTCGTAGAACGCCGGACGCTTGTAGGAAGCCTCGAGCTTCACGATCACCAGGAACACGCCCGCGGCTTCAAGTTCCGCGTAGCTCACGCCTGCATCGCGCAGCAGTTCTGTTCGGCCCATCTCCAGCCACGGGATGTACGCGGCGTGATGCGCCACGCCCATCGGGTCGCACTCGCAGTAGCGCACCCGCACCCGCAGCGTGCCGGACGTTGGCAGTGCACGTGTCGGACGCGGAGCATTCTCGGGTGCGTGGTGAGACATGCGGGAGGATAGATCGAATGCGGATTTTGGACCTCATCCTCGCCTAAACTTCCCGTTCCAAATTGAGTACACCCACCTTGACAGAACGCCTCAGCAACAAGGTTCGAATCCGGCTCCTGGAGCCCGACGATTCCCTTGCGCACCTCACCGGCATGCTCCACCGTGCATACAAGCAGCACATGGAGCGCGGCATTCAGGCACTCGCGGCGTTTCAGCCCGAGGAAGTCACCCGCCGGCGGATCTCCGATGGCGAGTGCTCGGTCGCACTCTACATGGGCAAGATCGTCGGCACCATCATGTTCAAGACACCCGAGCAGACCAGCCGCGCCTGGCCCGCCGTGCCGTGGTTTGATCGCCCCGAAGGCAACGTCGCGAGCTTCTCACAGTTCGCCGTCGAGCCCGAGCACCAGGGCAAGGGCATCGGCATGGAGTTGCTCAAGCTCGTCGAAACCAGAGCCGCGGCGATCGGTGCCGCGGAGCTTGCGCTCTCCACGCCCGAGCCTGCCGACTGGCTTGTCTCCATGTACCAGCGCCACGGTTACCGCGAGGTGGCGCGATGGCACTGGAACGAGACCAACTACGACAGCCTCATCATGAGCAAGACGATGTGAGTCTCACGGCGTGGTGCTCGCCGGCGGGTTCAGCGATGCCGCCGGAGCATTCGTGCTCGCCCGCCCATACACCGACACCGCGACCGCGATGAACACCAGCCCGAACGCGATCAGGTCGGTCGTCCGCAGCTTTTCCTTGAATACCAGGACTGTCAGCACGCTGAACACCACCAGCGTGATCGCCTCCTGCAGCACCTTCAACTGCGGCAGGCTGAAGGGCCCGCCGAAGTCCTGGTGGCCGATGCGGTTCGCCGGCACCTGCAGGATGTACTCCGGCAGCGCGATCAGCCAGGAGATTCCGATCGCTGCGACCAGCGTCCACGCCTTGTTCTTGACGTGCAGGTACCACGCCAGCGTCATGAAGGTGTTCGAAGCGACCAGCAGAAGAATGGAGAAGATGATGCGGGAGGTCATGGGCGTTAAGGCGAGTGGCGAGTGGCGAGTGGCGATTCAGGCCAGCGTATCGGTTCTTCCCCCATTCGCTAATGGCTAGTCACAACTCGCTTCATCTCCTCGGATTCCTCGCCGAGCCCGGACGCCGGTACGGCGGCGGCGCACCCTTGGGCGTGGCGGGCGGACCAGCCTTCCGACCTGCGTTTGTCCCGCCCCCCCCGCCCCCCCCGCCCGTCACATCGCCTGGCCGCATTGCGCCGCCTTTGCCGGACACATCCTCGA
>JBBRUT010000175.1:0-6765 GCA_038247555.1 Phycisphaerales bacterium
CCCGACGGCCGCCCCTACAAGATGTTCTTCATCAGCGGCCACATGCGCTCCGGCACCACTTGGATGCGCAACCTGATGAACCTCCACCCCGACATCAACACGCAGTCGGAAGGTCCGCTCAAGCTCCTCGCCCGCGCCGTCGCCGAGGCGAAGAGAGCCACCTGGCTCACCAGCTCGCGCGATGACATGCCCAAAGTGCTCAACCAGCTCTTCATCAAGATGGGCCACGACTACACCCTCGCCCTCGCCCGCTACAAGCCCGAGGCCCAGTGGATCGGCGACCACACCTCCGGCCATATCCAGCCCATCATCCCCAATAGCCCGCATTTCAACATCGTCCGCGACGGCCGCGATGTCCTCACCTCCTGGACGTTCCACCAGCTCCGCATCAAGTTCCTGATGGGCGAGCCGTACACCTCCATGATGGCCGACCTCACCGCCGAGTTTCACAAGGACGCCGAATACTTCGTCAAGAACCCGCACCGCCTCTTCTCGGTCGAGGCCTGGGTCCGCTCCGCAGCCCGCGGCTGGGCGCAGATCGTCAACGCCGACATCGCCATGACCAAGCGCATCGAGGCGGGCGAGTTCCCCGGCACCACCATCTGCCCGCTCCGCTACGAACGCTGCATCACCGAGACGGCCGCCGAGCAGAACCGCATGTACGAGTTCCTCGGCCTCGACCCCGCCAAGGCCTCCGCCCCCTCCGCCGAGACCAAGACTTCCGCCGGTTTCGCCAAATCCAACCCCATGTGGTTCTACCGTTCTGGCAAGATCGGCGACTGGAAAAACTACGTCACCGACGACTTCAAGAAGTGGTTCAAGGCCGAAGCCGGCCAGGCCCTCCTCGCCACGGGGTACGAACAGAATCTGGACTGGTAAGACCCACCTTCAAGGGAGTCTCGCGCGCAAGTTTGCTCGCCCGCCTCTCTCCCCGCCTGCCAGAATGACGGTTACCCCGGGCCCTTCCTCTGGGCACGCCCTTTGCACTCCCTCTGCCCTCAAGACCCCCCGAATAGAGGAATCCCCATGGCCACCAAGCAGATCATGTTCGACGACCAAGCCCTCATCGAGATGAAGAAGGGCGTCGGCCGTCTCGCCAAAGCTGTCAAAGTGACAATGGGCCCCACCGGCCGCAACGTCATCATCCAGAAGTCCTACGGACCCCCCTCCGTCACCAAGGACGGCGTCTCCGTCGCCCGCGAGATCACCCTCCCCGGCGCGTTCGAGAGCATGGGTGCCAAGATGGTCAACGAGGTCGCCAAGAAGACCGCCGACATGGCGGGCGATGGCACCACCGCCGCCACGGTCTTGGCCGAGGCCATCTTCAACGAGGGCCTCCGCGTCGTCTCCAGCGGCGCCAACCCCGTCCAGGTCCAGCGCGGCATCAACGCCGCCGCTGCCGCCGCGGCCGCCGCCATCGACGAAATGGCCATCAAGTGTAAGGGCTTCGAGGACTACAAGAAGATCGCCACCGTCTCCGCCAACCACGATGCCGCCATCGGCGAGCAGATCGCCGAAGCCATCGACAAGGTTGGCGCTGAGGGCGTTGTCGAGATCGAGGAAGGCAAATCCTCCGAAACCACGCTCGACTACGTCGAAGGCATGCAGTTCGACAAGGGCTACATCTCCCCGTACTTCATGACCGACCCCAAGACCGCCGAGTGCAACCTCGAGAACGCCCTGATCCTCATCCACGAGAAGAAGATCGGCAACCTCACGGACTTCCTCCCCCTCCTGAACAAGATCGCGGTTGCAAACCAGCCCATCCTCATCATCGCCGAGGAAGTCGACAACGAGGCGCTCGCCGCGCTCGTCGTCAACCGCCTCCGCGGCACGCTCAAGATCTGCGCCGTCAAGGCCCCGGGCTTTGGCGATCGCCGCAAGGCCATGCTCGGCGACATCGCCGTCCTCACCGGCGGCACCTTCTTCGCCGAAGACCTCGGCCGTTCGCTCGAATCGATCGAGCTCTCTGAGCTCGGCCGCGCCAAGAAGATCACCATCGACAAGGACAACACCACGATCATCGAGGGTGCCGGCAAGAAGAAGGACATCGAGTCCCGCGCTGAGCAGATCAAGAGCCAGCACGAGAAGTCCACCAGCGACTACGACCGCGAGAAGCTCATGGAGCGCCTCGCCAAGCTCACCGGCGGCGTCGCGATCATGCGCGTCGGCGGCGCATCCGAGATCGCCATGAAGGAAACCAAGGACCGCGTCGACGATGCGCTCCACGCCACCCGCGCCGCGGCCAAGGAAGGCTACGTCCCCGGCGGCGGCGTCGCCCTCGTCCGCACCCAGCCCGCGATCGAAAAGGCCAAGTCCCGCGCCAAGGGCGATGAGAAGTTCGGCTTCGACATCGTCTCCAAGGCCGTCGAGGCCTGCCTCTGGCAGATCGCCGCCAACGCCGGCATCGATGGCGACCTCGTCGTCGAGAAGGTGAAGGAAGGCAAGGGCAGCTTCGGCTACAACGCCGCGACCGACACCTACGGCGACATGGTCAAGATGGGCATCATTGATCCCGCGCTCGTTGCCAAGACCGCGCTCGTCAACGCCGCGAGCGTCGCGGGCCTCATGCTCACCACCGACTGCCTGATCGCCGAACTCAAGGACGAAACCGACGCGGTTGCCGGAGCCGTGGCCTGATTTCCCTGGCACGGGCATCCTGCCCGTGATTCCCTGATCCACTCCCGAGCCCGCGGCCGAAAGTCTGCGGGCTCGATTCACAATCATGGGTTCGCGTGCGCCGGTGCGTTGCCAGTGCCTGATGCCCAGTGCCTAGTGCCTGCACATGCCCTCCACCCAACGCGATTACTACGAAATCCTCTCCGTCGAACGTACCGTCGATGGCGAAGAGATCAAACGCTCCTATCGCCGCCTGGCGATGAAGTATCACCCCGACCGCAATCCGGGTGACACCGATGCCGAGGCGAAGTTCAAGGAGTGCGCCGAGGCCTACGAAATCCTCTCTGATTCCGAGAAGCGCGCCCGCTACGACCGCTTCGGCCACGAGGGCCTCCGCGGCGGCGGCGCAGCACAGCACGATTTCTCCCGCATGGATGTCACCGACATCTTCTCGATGTTCAGCGACATATTCGGCGGCGGAGGGGGCGGCGGCTTCGGTGGCGGAATGGGCGGCGGGGGCAGGGGCGGCCAGGCCCGCGGCTACGACCTCGAGACCGAAGTCCACATCACCCTCGAAGAAGTCCTCAAAGGCGCGGAAGAAGAAGTCGAGTTCACCCGCCTCGATATCTGCGACCGCTGCACCGGCACCGGCGCCAAACCCGGCACCAAGCCCGTCAAGTGCAAGACCTGCGACGGCCAGGGCCGCGTCCAGCAATCCGGCCTCGGCGGCATGTTCCGCATGGTCGTCAACTGCCCCGCCTGCGCAGGCCGCGGCCAGGTGGTCAAGGAGTTCTGCGAGGCCTGCCGCGGCAAGGGCCGCCAGCCCAAGAAGCGCAAGCTCAGTGTCCGCATCCCGCCGGGCATCTCCGATGGCCAGGCCGTCCGCGTCCGCGGCGAGGGCGAGCCCGCGCCAACACCCGGCGGCGACGGCGTCCGCGGCGACCTGCACGTGGTCGTGCGCATCCAGCAGCATCCGCTCTTCAAGCGTGAGAGTGACCACCTCATCTTGGAGATGCCCATCGGCTTCACCCAGGCCGCGCTCGGGGCAGAGGTCGAGGTCACAACGCTCGACGGTAAGCAGAAGCTCACCATCGCCAAGGGCAGCCCGTACGGCACGCTCCTGCGCGTGCCAGAGGCCGGCCTGCCCAGCCTTCGGACGGGCCGCCGTGGTGACCTGATCGTGGTCATCAAGATCGAAACCCCCAAGAAGCTCTCCGCCCAGCAGGAAAAGCTGCTGCGCGAGTTCGCGGCCACCGAGAACCACGACGTCATGCCGGAAAGTCAGGGTTTCTGGAAGAAGATGAAGGACGCGCTGCGAAAAGACGCCTGATCAGGCGACCTGTCACGAGGCACTCGCAGTACTCGGAGAGGCGATGGTTTCAATGAAGATGCCCCTCAGCGTGCATTGAGCCTGCTTTTCACGAATAGTCCGCCTCTGTGATCTCCGTGCCCTCCGTAGTGAGCTCTGGTTCTCTTCTGGCACGCGGTTTGAAGTACTCTCTGTAGGATTCGGTATCGCAACACGGAAGCGAGGTCACGATGTTTGCACGAAAGCAGCCCGATGAAGCCAAGGCCCAGCCGCACCAGCAGGGCCCCCAGGATGCTCAGCATCCCAGCGCGGGTGGGTGCTGCGGCGGCGGCGCCTGTGGAAGTGGGGGGGGAGGCGCGGAACCTCTCAACGAAGCCGACCCGGATGCGACCGCCGACATGATCGACCAGCTCACCGCCGAGCGCGATGAGGCGCTCATGAGCTGGAAGCGATCCCTCGCCGACTACCAGAACTTCCAGCGCCGCGCAGTCCAGAACGAGACCGAGGCGCATCGTCAGGGTGTCACCAGCGTCCTTGGCAGCATTCTCCCCGTGCTCGATCACTTCGATCTCGCCCTCACGCAGAAGCCCGGCGATGAAGCCGGCACGAAGATCCTCGAAGGCGTCAAGGTCATCCGCGCCGAGCTCATCCGGGCGCTCGAGAACCACGGCATCACACTGCTCAATCCGCAGCCCAACGACGAGTTCGACCCCAACAAGCACTCGGCGATCACGCAGCTCGCCGCCCAAGGCGTCGAGCCCGGCCGCGTCAGCATGACCATGCAGCCCGGTTACATGCTCGGCGACCGTGTCATCCGCTCCGCCAAGGTCGGTGTGGCCCCCAAGCCGGAGTAAGCCTCGCATGCCCACCTACGAGTACGCCTGCACAGCCTGCAAGCACGCCTTCGAAGAGTTCCAGTCGATCAAGGCCCCGACCCTGCGCAAGTGCCCCAAGTGCGGCAAATCCGCGCTCGAGCGGCTCATCGGCACCGGCGCAGCACTCATCTTCAAGGGCTCGGGCTTCTACCAGACCGACTACCGCTCCGAGGCGTACAAGAAGTCCGCTGAAGCCGACACCAAGGCCGCGGCCCCCGCCGCCGAATCGAAGCCCACTTCCAACGGTGACTCGAAGCCCACCGAAGCGAAGGCCGAAGCCAAATCGGAAACCAAGCCCGAAACGAAGTCTGAATCCAAGAGCGAATCCAAGACCGAGCCGAAGCCGGCAAAATCCGAAACGCCTCGATCGGCAAACAAGTCCGCCGCCAAAAAGTCCCGCAAGCCCGCCGCGAAGAAGTAGAGCTGTTCGGCTTACCATCGGCCATGTCCATCCTCGGCCATGGAATCGACCTCGTCGAAATCTCTCGCATCAGCGCAATGCTCGATGAGCACGGCCAGCGATTCCTCGACCGTTGCTTCACGCCCGCCGAGCAGTCCTACAAAGCAGACTCCCGCCGCCGCATCGAGCACCTTGCCGCGCGCTTTGCCGCCAAGGAAGCTGTTCTCAAAGCGCTCGGTACCGGCCTCACCGGCGGCATCGCCTGGACCGACATCGAAGTCATCAGCACCGCCAGCGGCGCACCGCAACTTACCCTGCACGCCTCCGCCAAGTCCGCCGCGGCGAACCTCGGCATCGCCTCCTGGGTCCTCTCACTCACCCACACAGACTCCCTCGCCATGGCCTCTGTCATCGCATTCAGCAATCCCTCTGCACCATGATCATCCGGCCAAGAAAAAGACCCCGCCTGCGGGGAGCGCAAGCGGGGTCGTCGAGTTCAGATCTCTACCGGTTCGAGATCAGCCACGCTTCGCGAGCAAGTCGCGGATCTCCATCAGCAGCTTCTGATCGGGCGTCGGTCCAGGCGCGCCAGGCGCGGGCGCTTCCTTCTCGAAGCGTTTCCGTGCCGTGTTCATCGCCTTGATCATCAGGAAGATACAGAAAGCCAGGATCAGGAAGTTGATCGCCACGGTGATGAAGTTGCCGTACGCCAGCACCGGGCCCATCGCCCGTGCGTCTGCCAGCACCGGCGCGACGCCGTTCGCGACCGCCGTCGCCGCGGCGATCTTCTCCCGCGCCACGGTGTTCAGACCAGTGTACATGTTCGAGAAATCAGCCTTGCCGGCGATCCCAACCACCGGCATGATCACGTCGTTGATCATCGAGTTGATGATCGTGCCAAACGCGCCGCCGATGATCACGCCCACCGCCATGTCCATCACGTTGCCGCGCAACGCGAACTCGCGAAACTCTTTGACGAAACCCATAATGGCACCTCTCAAAAACGTGTAGAGTGAACGAAGTGATTCAGGACGGGAACTTCGCCGTCAGGTCCTTGATCGCCGTGCCCAGCTTATCAAGCGTGCTGCCAAGCTCCGTGGAGATCGACTGCCACGTATCCGCACCCGCACTCTTCAAATTGCTGAGCTGTGTTCCCGCCGCGTCGAGCTGCTTTTCCACCTTCGTCATGCCCGACGAAACGGTCGGCTTGATCGCTTCCGGAAGCGCGGCAACCTTGTCCTTGAGCGATGCCACCTGCGTCTTCACGCTCTTAAACTGGGGCTCCAGCGTTGCGACCGCCTGATCACGCAGCTTCGTGAATGTATCGGAAGCCATGTCCTTGGCCGAGTTCATCGCGTCGCCCAGCCCGCTCGCTGCGCCGTTTGCCGCCCCCGTCGCCTGGCCCGTTTCCGCCTTCTTCTCGCAGCCGCCGAGAGTCAGAGCGCAACCCGCAACAATCAAAGCGAATGTGATTCGCATGGACGATTCTCCTGCCGCCAATCGTCCCAACGAGAACTCGCGGCGATCGGCGGCGTGCTTGTGTCCCACATGATAGGAACTTC
>JBBRUT010000176.1:0-6756 GCA_038247555.1 Phycisphaerales bacterium
CACGCCGCGGCATCGTCCGGGCGGGAAGTGCTCGACGTCGGTTGTGGCGGACAGCCGATGCGTGGGTTCCTGGAATCCAAGGGGTATCGGTACACGGGCCTTGACATTGCGGCACAGTCAGGAATCAAGCTCGACTTTACACTCGCCCTCGATCAGCCGTGGCCCGATGCGGTCCATGAGAATGGCGGGTATGACCTGGTGCTCTGTACCGAAGTGCTCGAACACGTCCACGGTTGGCCGACCGCCTGGCAGAACCTCTCGCGGGTGCTCAGGCCCGGCGGCTCGCTCATCGTCTCCTGCCCCTTCTTCTACCCTTTGCATGAGGTTCCGCACGATCACTGGCGTCCCACGACTTTCGCCATTCGCAAGTCCGCGGCGGATGTGGGACTCGATGTTGTCGAACTCAAGACGCTGGGGGATGCGTGGGATGTGCTGGGCACACTTGCTGGCGCGGCGGTCCCCATCCCGGGGAGCGGGCTGCTTGCATGGCCCGCCACACTCTTCGCAAGGCTGACGCGAAACCTGGTGTGGTTTGCGTGCCGATCGCGATTGCTGCGACAGAGCGTCACACTCCGCACACCGCTCTACCTCGGAAACTTCACGGTGCTGCGATCGCGCGATGAGCCGCCGCGGCGTGCGTCTACACCTTGATCGCGATTCGACCGGTGTTGTCGATTCGGTTGAGGCGGATGATTCCATAGGCGTCGCGTGCAAACGCGAGCGGCGTTTCCACCGGCAGCCCCCCCATCAACCCCGCCCATATCGCAAACCGAGACGATGTCGCCGCCCGAATCCTGCAGGGGCCAGTACGCCCAGCGGTCGCGGTTGAAGTAGACCAGAAGCTCATCTGATCCGGCCCATGCATCGCCCGGGCCCGGCATACTGCCACCTACACCATAAAGTTCGACAAGGGCCAAATCCGCACCGCCCCTAACTCCCGGGCGAACCAGTGGCAGTCCAGTAAACGAGTGCGGGAGGCTCGCATTGGGGGCCGCGAGTCCAGCACGATCGGCCCAATATCGGTGGCGGATACCAGCTCAGCCGACAAGTTGATTGGCGAATGCGGTAATGTCCTTAAGTACCCACGGCTTCATGTTAAGCTCTTGCTCGCTACCCAGCCCGCGCCGCACTCGTAGGTCGTGTCGTTGAGGAAATTCGCTGGCGCGAAGAAACCATCGTCCCGGATGTCGCCGCCCAGACTGCTGGGGCGCTCCAAATGCTGAGTGTACAGAAAAATCACTTTGGCTTGAGGATGACTGCGTGTTCCTCGATTGCGAGCGGACTCGCGTTCGGATTGTGTCAGCCGACATTCTCCAGATGATCTTCGGCGAGCCAGGCAGGACCGCCTTGCGGTCGTTCGAGATGCTCGATTTCATCGCTCCGCACCGTTTCTGTCTCGCAAAGACGCTTCACTTGATCGCGTGATCCGTGTTGGTTCACATGATTGTCCAGCGCTGCGCCGAGCGTGAGCGCACCGGCAGTGTCGCCGCGGTCATCACCTTCGACGGTGCCTACGCGGTTCACCGCATTGCGTGTGTGTCAGGTGTCGGTGGTGCGCGGCGAAACTCTGGCGGTCGGCGAAGGCGGCGCGTGCTCGCGAGAGTTCAGGATTGCGTCGAGTTCTCGAACAAGTTCACGCACACGCCGCTCGCTGGTATCCGGCGCGAGCAAGCGGTGATGCTCGATGTCCTGAACCTTCTGGTAGTTGTTGATGACGGCACCGACGATGAGGTTCACGAGCAGGAACGTCGCGACCACGATCCAGGACACCTGGAAAGCCGTGAATGCCCCGAGGGGTTGACCAGCCTGGGCAAGCTCGTAACGCATCTGCGTCCAGTCATCGCCGGTGAGGATGCGGAAGAGCGTGAAACACGCCTCATGGATGCTGGTGAAGTAGGGCCGCATGGGGTGACCATCACCCCCGAACAGCTTCACCCCGATCACCGCATAGACGTAGAAGAGGATCACCGCCAAGAGCGCCACGTACTTCATGCTCGCGACGGATCGCAGGAGCACGTCGACGATCAGCCGCAGTTCAGGGATGGTCTTGATCAGCCGAAGCACGCGGAAAACGCGAAGAATGCGCAGGACCGTTCCGATGCCGTTGGACGCGGGAATGAGCGCCGCGACGATGATCACGAGGTCGAAGATGTTCCAACCGTTCCGGAAAAAGGTCGCCGTCGACTCGCGAGCGAGGAATCGCAGGATGATCTCCACGACGAAGATGCCGATGCAGATCGTTTCGATTGCGGCGATGGCGCGGAGCGATGTCGCATCGGTCAGGTAGGTGCTCAGGCCGATGAGCACGGCGTTGAGCACGATGACGGCCACGACGAAGTTGTTGAAGGTGGCAGACTCGACAATCCTGCGGATGCGCATGCCGGAGCCTTGCTCAATGTGCTGCTTCATGGTTGACGACTCCCGAGCCCGTGAGTTGTACGAGGAACGACACGGCGATGATGGTTCATCTCTTGGTTGTCTCGCGTGCCTGAGCGCGTGACCGCGAGATCGTCCCTGCACCGCCGCGTGCCCTCACGGCTTCGTTTGCGCATACCCCTTAGGAGCCGCCCTCGCCGGTATCACCAGGCTCAGGACCGTTGCGAGCAATAGTGTGCCGACGACGACCAGGAGTGACACCGTCGTATCAATCTTGATCGGGTTGGACTTGGCCATGCCGATCACATCGAGGTATGGCGGCGCGCTCAGCAGCAGAAGCTTCACGCCGACGAAGGCCAGAATCAGAATCAATGCCGGCTTCAGGAATCGGAACTTCGGGATCAACGCCGCCAGGCAGAAGTACAGCGCCCTCAGCCCGAGGATCGCGAAGATGTTGCTCGTGAACACGATGAACGGGTCGGGCGTGATCGCGAAGATGGCCGGGATCGAGTCAACCGCGAAGACCAGGTCGGTGATCTCAACCAGGATCAGCGCCAGGAACAAGGGCGTGATCGCCCAGGCCGCGCTCAGCGATCCGGCCGGTGCCGGGTCCATCACCTCCTTGCCGGCCGCATCTTTCGTGTAGGTCGGCCTGAGAGTCCGCTTGGTGAAGAACTTCTGCCCATCGTAGAACTCGGTCACACGGAAGAACTTCTTGCACAGCCGCACCGCGATGTTCTGCGAGACATCGTCGTTGCCCTTGATCAGGGCCATCTTGAGCGCCGTCAGAATCAGGAACCCGCCGAAGATGATCAGGATCCACTGGTACTTCAGGATCAGTCCGGCACCCAGGAAGATCATCCCGCCACGCATCACCAGCGCGCCGATGATGCCCCAGAAGAGCACACGGTGCTGGTACTTTCCCGGCACCGCAAAGAACGAGAAGATCAGCGCGATGACAAAGATGTTGTCCATCGCCAGCGACTTCTCGACGACGTAACCCGTTAGATACTGCTTAGCTGCTTCAAAGCCCTGCACCTCGCCGGACACGATAATCGGTGCACCAGCCTGCATAGCTGCCGCCGTGCTGTACTTGGGGGTATCTAGTCCTAACCCGAGCCAATGATTCTCGTACGCAAAGTACACAAAGACACTGAACGCGACGCCGCAGGACAGCCAGATCGCCGACCAGGTGATCGCTTCTTTCATGCCGACCTCGTGGGCCACCTTGTGAAAGACCCCGAGATCGAGGGCGAGGAAAACGATTACGAGAGCGATGAACGCGGCGTACGCCCAGATCTTGAGATTGGCCGGGTTCGACGTTGCGGTGGTAGCAAGCAGCAGCAGTTCGTTCATGAAGAAATCACATCCTGAACCCGGACCTGCTCACAGAAAGCAGGCGCAGCGCAACGTTGCGACAAAGTGTTGGTCTCGCCAGGGGCTTCGGTCCGCGCTCAGAAGCGGCGAGGACCAAGGCCGCAGAGGGGCCGGGACGGAGCGCGAACCGTTCCATCCGTGTTGACGACCCTTCAATCCCGCATCGGCGGGCGGCTACTCCCCAACAGGAAGTTGGCCCCATAGTAGCATCCGCGCCGTCATCGAGAAAGCGAAGTCCAAACCAGTCTACCCCACCCGGCGAACAAGCATGGCCCGTGGGCGTACGGGCTTCAACTCAAACACCTATTATGGAGACTCCTCGTGGAAATCAGGCTTTTCGACGGAAGCATCAAGACCAGCGAGGCTCAGTACGACTACATCATGAACAAGGTCGGGACGGCCGCGGCACGTCTGAAGGATGCGCCGTGCACCGTCGAGGTCCGCCTTACGGATCTCAACGGCCCAAAGGGCGGGATTGACAAGCAGTGCTCGATCGTGGTGACTCCGCCCGGCCAGGGCACCCTGCGCGTGGAGGAGCAGGCCGCAGACTACTACGTGGCCATTGATGCCGCGGCCGTCACTCTCAAGAAGGCGCTCGCCAGATCGCTCGAACGGACCAAGTCCAACGGTCCACGTTGACCACACCCCGCGAGGCTGTTGCTCTTCCAGAGTTGCTCCGAGCCTGCTCTCGCTCACCAAGGGATGGTCGCTGAGGACCTTCCGAGCAACTTGGAACGCCGACTTTCCGGTCAAGCGGTACGGATCCGTTGACCCCGACCATGTCTTCACTGATGTTCAACTTCTGGCTCGAACTCACCCTGCTCGCGATCCTCGCGTGTCTTCTGATCTACGGGATTTTCGACACGCGGTTTCAGTTGGCGCGGCGGAAAGGTTCGACGGCGATCGCGCTGCTGAGGCGCAACTCGCGCCGGTTGTGGGTATTGATCGGGGGAACTTCATTGATCCTGATTGGAATCGTGATCTCGCCCTTGCCTGGGCCGGGACTGAGCGTGCTGGGACCGCTGGGACTGGCTCTGCTCGCGAGTGAGTTCGTGTGGGCGCGGCGGTTGGCTGGTCAGATCAAAGAGCGAAGCGGGCCTCTGCGCGAGGTCACGCAGCGAGTAGCCAATGCGACCCCGCGGCGTATCGTGCTCCCGGTGTGCCTGACGTACTGGTGCGCGGCGGTGTCAATAGCGATTTGGACGCCGGTGCCATCCCTGGTGCTGTGGCCAGCAGCATCTATCCTGTTCACGCCCGTGTTCCTCTGGGCGCACCTGGTGTTCCGTGCCGCACGCGGGTGAAGTGACCCTCGCCAGCTTCCGACCCGGTTTCCGAGGCGAGTTCAAGACCCGCGCGGCGGCCCGTCGAATCGTCCCCGGCCCCACCGCACGGGCAGCACCCCTTGTAAACGAACAACCCTCTCCCGGCGGAAGAGGGTTGTTCTCGATTGGAATAGAGGGCGAGGGGTGGCATGACGATGTGACTCTCCGAGCCCCAGAGACTCAGCACCTGGATGCGACCTCTCGGCACGTTCAGTTGCGCGACGGGGGTATGTCGGAAGAACCCGATACACTCACCGCTCATGCACCCCGCCACCATCGGCCCATTCAAGATTGAACGAGAACTCGGCCGCGGCGGCATGGGCGAGGTCTATCTCGCCCGCGACTCGCGACTGGACCGTCAGGTCGCCATCAAGGCCTTGCCTGCGCACTTGGCGCAGGATCCAGATCGGCTCGCTCGATTCCAGCGGGAAGCCAAGGTCCTCGCCTCCCTCAATCACCCCAACGTCGGCGCGATCTACGGACTGGAAGAGGCCAACGGCCACCAATACCTGATCCTGGAGTTTGTCGAGGGGGAGACCCTCGCCGACCGGCTGGCCAAGGGACCGATCCCGGTTGACGAGGCGCTGCCGCTGGCGAAGCAGATCGCCGAGGCGCTGGAGGTCGCTCACGAGAAGGGCGTCATCCACCGGGACCTCAAGCCCGGTAACGTGATGGTCACCCTTGACGGTGTGGTCAAGGTGCTGGACTTCGGGCTGGCGAGGACGGAGGAGAGCCCGTCGTCGTCGATCACGGCCAACGGCCTCGCGGACTCACCGACGGTGACCTCGCCCGCGCGAGCAGTTCACTCCCCCACAATCCCCGGCGCGATCATGGGCACCGCCGGCTACATGTCCCCGGAGCAGGCCCGCGGCAAGCCGGTCGACAAACGCTCGGACATCTTCTCATTCGGGTGCGTGCTCTACGAGATGCTTACCGGCACGATGCCCTTCCGGGGCGAGACGGTCGCCGATTCGATCGGCGCAACGTTGCACAAGGAGTCGGACCTCAACCTGCTGCCGTCGAGCACACCGCGGCGGGTGCGTGATCTGCTTGCGAACTGTCTCGCCAAGGACCGCAAGAACCGCCTGCACGACATCGGCGACGCCCGGCTCGAACTGGAGCGGGCCATCAAAGAGCCCCGCGACCCGGCCCAAGGCCCCGCCGCGCTGCGCCCGTGGTGGCGCTCGGCGGGCGGGTTCCTGGCGTCGTGCCTGTTTGCTTTCGCAGCATTGGCAATCGCGTTGGCCGTGATCATTCCTGTGTTCTTCACACCGTCGCAAGACGAACGCGACGGGGCGCTACGCCCGGCGCGGGTTGTTCGGGCCACGCTTGAACTCCCTAAGGGCATGTCGTATCGCATCGGCGACCGCTCGGTGGCATTGTCACCGGATGGGTCACAGGTCGTCGTCGCCGCCAGACCGCTGGACGAGTCCGCAGCGGTCAGCCTGTTCCTGCGGGATGTATCGCGACTGGAGTTCCGCCCGATCCAGGGCACTGCCGACGCGACGTATCCGTTCTGGTCGCCCGACGGCAAATCCATCGCCTTCTTCGCGAGCAACAAGCTCAAGCGCGTCGATCTCGCCGACGGAATCGTGCGGGTGCTTTGCGATGCCCCGGCCGGCCGCGGCGGAAGCTGGGGCAGCAAGGGGACGATCGTGTTCGCGCCGAGTGCCGTGGGCGG
>JBBRUT010000177.1:0-6686 GCA_038247555.1 Phycisphaerales bacterium
CCGGAACTCCCGCGCCTCCGGCGACGGCGCCAGCAACCCGTCCAGATCGAGGCTCACCGACCCGCCCCACCGGCTGTTCAGCCGCACCTCCACCCCATCCTGCCCGCTGCTCCCGATGTTGCCCACCGGCAATCGTCGCTCCGTTGGCGTGCCCAGCACCGCCCCACCCAGACTTGTGTGATCGATCCCGCTCACCCGAACCTGCGCCCACGAAGTCCCAGCGCACGCCACCAGCAGCCCGGCCGCAGCCAAGCCCGCACGAATCATCTTCTTCGAGTTCATCGCACCGCTCCTTGTTCGACAGCTCCATACCGGCGGAAACCCGCCGACTACAGACTCGCCCCAGGCCGTTCGGACCTCGGCCAGAAGCTTGCCGTCAATGAGGACTTGCCCCCATACCCACAAACCTTGCAGCCCCGCGCCGGAATTTGCTGGTCACAATAACCCCCCGAACCCTACATCCGAAGTGGGCACGCCACAGCGGTGGCCACCCCGGCCCGCCGCGGCCAGCCTCCACCCGAACCCCGCCCATCACCTTGATGCCCAAGGACTCACCCCTCTGCTCCCCTCCGCTTGCTCCGCTCCTCTGAGTTCCTTCCGGCTCCCCCGGCCCCCGCTCACGCCGTCATCCCCCTCATCAACCCCACCATGTCCTTCTCCTTCTCCATCGCCATGATCATCTTCCCCAGTTCCTTGCACCGCTGAACGCCCGCCTCGCCCCCACCCAGCACATCCCGCCCCAGAGCTGTGAACTTCACCCCGATCTCCTCCTCCGTCATCGGGTCGCGCGGGTCGCCCTTGGGCACATCCACGCGCTTCACGTAGCTCTTCCCATCCTTCGTCGTCACCGTCACGCGGCTGGGCTGAAACTTCGGGAACAGCGCCTCAAACTCCTCGTTCGCCACCACCTTCACCATGTCCATGATCGGGATCAGCGACTTATCCAGCACCCGCTCCTCGCGGAACTGCAGCGGCGTCACCATCCCATCCACCAGCCCCACCGCCATGCAGTACGGCAGCGAGTGGTCCGCGGTCTCGCGCGAATCCGGCCGATACTTGTGCGGATCGCCGAGGATGTCCGCCGCGCGGGCGATCACCTCGACCTGAATCTCCTTCACATCCCCCGCCTTGATCCCGTTCTCCTTCACGCACTTCATCATCGCCGTCAGCGGCGCGTGGCTGAGCGCCTCGATGGGGAAACTCTTCATCCCGCAGTCGATGATCCGGTAGTGGTGCGCGCCCGCAGTCGGCAGATCCTTCAGCAGCATCTCCGTATCAAACTTCGCCGCCGCGCCCTTGCTCGCCGGAGGATGCACATGGCTGAACACCGCGTACAGCCCTTCCTTGCCATCAAAGATGTGCTCCGGACCCGTATACCCGCGCTTCGCGAGCAGCGCACTCTCCACCCCCATCCGGCACGCCCACGGATCAACCGTGTTCTTCATCATCGTCAGCTTCCCCGCCGTCACCGCGCCCGGCGAGAACGTCCGCGCAGCGCTGATCCCGATCGCTTGAACCATTTGCTCCACCGACAAACCGAGAACGCGCCCCGCCGCGAGCGGCGCGGCAAACGCCGTCAGCGTCGCGTGGTGCCACCCATACTCCCGCACACCCGGCACGCCAAACTCGCACAGCCGCTGCTCCACCTCGTACGCGATGATCGTCGCGAGGATGAGATCCTTGCCACTCGCCCCCATCATCTCGCACAGCGCAAGCGGCCCCGCGATGATGTCGCTCGGATGGCACGGGTCCGCCTTCCAGTAGATGTCGTTGTAATCCATCGCGCGGATCATGTGCGCGTTCATGAACGCCGCATCCACCGGGTTGGTCTTGAACCCGCTCACAAACGTCGTGCACGCCCCGCTCCCCCCGTTTGCGCCCCCTCCCGCCCCTTTGCCTTGATCTGCTGATCTGCTGATCTGCTGATCTGCTGGTCTCACACCCGCCATCTCTCGGTGGTGCGCAAGCAGAATCTTCGCATCCTCCTGCTGGCTCCCGCCCAGCGCACACCCCAGCGAGTCAAACCAGAACAGCTTGGCCGTGTGTACCGCTTTCTCGGACAGATGCTCAAACTTCAGCCCGCACGCCCATTCCGCCAGTGTATGGGAGATGTACTTCTTGGCCGGTCCGGATGCTGCGTGTGCTGCCATGAGGAGTCTCCGTGTGCTGACCCTGAACGCAATCTGAACACTCGCATCATACCGATTCCCGCCCGCGCGATTCCCTCCCTGAAGTTCTCCATTTCTGCCGCAATCTCTCCTCCGAATCCGTGTGCATCCGCGTCAATCCGCGGCCACCCTCCTCTTCCGCCTTCGCGATCTGCGCATTGACCTGATCGTCCCGCGCCCCGCACTCCCTCGCTCCCTGGCTCCCTGGCTCCCTCGCTCCCTGGCTTCCTCGCTCCCTGGCTCCCTCGCCCCTGCTTCCTCTGCGTCTTCTCCGTGACCTCCGTGGACCTGCCTTCTCTTCTGCCCATCCCACCCCCTCGCTCTTAGCGCAACCCTTGCACCTCGCCACTTGGCTTTCCACCCGTAATCGGTATTCTGCTCTCACCGCGGCGCACTGTGCCCGCGGCCATTCGCGCCGGAGAGAGAGACCTCCGCGCACATCCCGTTGTTCGCCCGCCGCGCGATCGCCTTATCGCGACCGCACGGGCAAAAGGAGAGAGCATGAACGCTCGTATGTTGTTGTGCGCGATCGCCGTCCCCGCTTCCCTCACCGCCGCTGCCAGCGCCCAGATCACCCAGTGGAACTTCAACTCGATCGTCCCTGACGCGGCCACGGGCACCGGTACCACCACGCCGAACATCGGAACCGGCAGCATCAGCAACATCGGTGGCACCACCGCCACTTTCGCTTCCGGCGATGCCTCGGGCGGCTCATCCGATCCCGCCGTCGGCGACGACTCGGGCTGGAACCTGACCACCTTCCCCGCGCAGAGCGCAGGCTCGGGCACCGCCGGTCTACAGGGCCTGGCCTCCACCGCCGGGTTCTCCAACATCAGCGTCTCTTGGGACCTCCGCACCAGCAACTCCGGCTCGCGCTACTACCAGTTCCAGTACACGCTCGATGGCTCCGCCGCGATTCCGTCCTACATCCCCTTCGGCGGCGATGCGAACAACGTCTTCACCTCCGGCGGCGGCGATTTCTGGAATAACAACAACCTCGTCGATCTCTCGTCGGTCGCCGGCGCAAACAACAACGCCAACTTTGGCTTCCGGATTGTCTCGGTCTTCTCGCCGGTCGAATTCACCAACCTGACCCCGGTCACGTTCGGGCCGAATCAGGGTTACCGCGCCGCGAACGCCGACGACCGCGCCTACGCCACCTCGGGCACCTGGCGCTTCGACATGGTGACCGTCGTCCCCGCCCCCGGCGCCCTCGCCCTCCTCGGCCTCGGCGGGCTGGCGCTTTCCCGCCGCCGCCGCTGATCGCGCAACTTCGCCATTCCCCCACACTTCTTCTCTTTCAAGACAACATGCCTTCGCACCAAGGGGCCCCCGCGGGCCCCTTGTTCATTTCAGCCCCACCCCGTGCCCCGTTGCCCCCGCGCCCTCTCCCGTCTCTCCCCTTCCTCTCGGCGCACTCTGCGTTCCGCCTCTGCGTCCTCCGCGTATCGCCTTTGAATCCGCCCCCTCTTCCCACTTCCCGCTTTCTCCTCCCCCACTCGCCACTCGCCACTCGCCATTCCCTCCTCCCCCTCCCCTACCATCCCCCCGACATGGCCGAAGTACCCCTCTCCAACATCCGTAACTTCTCAATCATCGCCCACATCGACCACGGCAAGTCCACCCTCGCCGACCGTCTGCTGCAAGCGACCAACGCCGTCTCCCCGCGCGAAGCACGCGAGCAGCTCCTCGATTCCATGGACCTCGAGCGCGAACGCGGCATCACCATCAAGGCCTCCGCCGTCACCGTCTGGCATCGCCACAAACCCGGCGACAAAACCGACGCTCTCGAGTCCGAGACCGAAGAGATCATGGACGACTCGGGCGTGCACAAAAGCAAGAAGGGCAAAGCTTCCGGCGGAGGCGCCGAAGAGCACGGCGAGCTCTTCATGCTCAACTTCATCGACACCCCCGGCCACGTCGATTTCAACTACGAAGTCTCCCGCGCCCTCAAAGCCTGCGAAGGCGCCATCCTCGTCGTCGATGCCACGCAGGGCGTCCAGGCCCAGACCGTCGTCAACGCCTACCTCGCCATCAACGAAGACCTCAAGCTCATCCCCATCATCAACAAGATCGATCTCCCCTCCGCCCGTCCCGACGACATGGCTATGGAAGTCGAGCAGGTCCTGGGCCTCCCCGCCGAAGACTGCCTCTACGTCTCCGCCAAAACCGGAGTCGGCATCCCCCAGCTCCTCGCCGCCATCTGCGACAAGTTCCCCCCGCCGCGCAAGCCCGTCGTCCCCCAGCTCCGCGCACTCATCTTCGACGCCAAATACGACGACTATCGCGGCGTCATCGTCTACATCCGTGTCACCGACGGCGGACAGGTCAAAGTCGGCGACAAGATCCGCATGATGGGCACCGGCCGGAACTTCCAGGTCACCGAGCTCGGCAAATACACCCCCAAGCCCGTCCGCGTCGCCACACTCGGCCCCGGCGAAACCGGTTACGTCGTCGCCGCGATCCGCTCGCTCAAGGATGTCCGCGTCGGCGACACCGTCACCCTCGAGAACGACCCGGCCGCCGAGGCCCTCCCCGGCTACAAGCCCCCGATGCAGATGGTCTTCTGCGACTTCTACCCCGCCACCACCGCCGACGCCAAAGGCTCCGACTTCGAAGAGCTCCGCGAGGCGATGGAAAAGCTCATCCTCAACGACTCCTCCTTCACCTACCAGGCCGTCCACTCCGATGCCCTGGGCTTCGGCTTCCGCTGCGGCTTCCTCGGCCTCCTCCACATGGACATCATCCAGGAACGCCTCGAACGCGAGGGCGGTGTCGAGATCGTCCAGACCGCGCCCACCGTCTCCTACCGCGTGCTCATCCGCGGCACAGCCGCCCAAGCCGCCAAGACCTCCAGCAAGGGCGGCGCAATGGGCGTCCCCGCAACCATCATCGACGACGGCAACCTCCCCAACTCCCAGCTACAGCCCGGCTTCACCCTCATCGAAGTCCACAACCCCGCCGACCTCCCTGACCCCTCATTCATCCAAGAGATCCGCGAGCCCATCTGCAAAGTCGACATCATCCTGCCCAAGGAATATATCGGCGACATCATGAAGCTCTGCCTCGACCGCCGCGGCCTCTATAAAGCCCAAACCCACATCTCCGACACCCGCGAGATGATCACCTTCGAGGTCCCCCTCGCCGAAATCATCTACGACTTCTACGACAAGCTCAAAGGCATCACCAGCGGCTACGGCACCATGGACTACGAGCTCCTCGGCTTCACCTCAGACAACCTCGTTAAGATGGACATCCTCGTCAACGGCGACGCCGTCGAGGCCCTCAGCATCATCGTCCACCGCGACAAAGCCGAACACCGCGGCCGCCACCTCGTCAGCAAGCTCCGCGAGCAGATCCCACGCCACCAGTTCGAGATCCCCATCCAAGCCGCCCTGGGCGCCAAGATCATCGCCCGCGAAACCATCAAGGCCTTCCGCAAGAACGTCCTGGCCAAGTGCTACGGCGGCGACGTCTCCCGCAAGCGCAAGCTGCTGGAGAAGCAGAAGGAAGGCAAGAAGCGCATGAAATCGATCGGCTCCGTCGAGATCCCGCAGGAAGCGTTTATGGCGGTGCTGGATCAGGGTGACTGAGAGAGCGCGGCAATAGGTAGCCCGCGCGTCAGCAAGGGCGTCGCGGCACAGCCGCGGGGAAGTTGCCCAAGTAGACTGACCGACCCTGCATCAGCGGAACCCCCGCGGTCACGCGGGGGCGCGCCCCAAACACGCGCGCAGCGCAGCAGTAAGCAGCCCGCGCGTCAGTAAGGGCGTCGCGGCGCAGGGTACGTCGTGCCAAGCCGTAGGAGATTGGGCAACGGAGGCACAGAGTCGACTGGACGATCAAGTCTGACTTGCGTTAGGTTGAGTTCCTGCGACAGCAACAGGATTGACGTGCAAGTGCACGCTCTGGAAGTTCTGGTTCGAATTCCAGTTGCTGCGCATCATAACTGATCGGTAGTTGGCATTGGCGATCATGCCAGGAATAAGAGACTGTTTCAGAACGTGAGCATTGACCGATGAGCAAGGCCATCAGCACAAGTGCAAGGAGGCACGAATATGGCAGCGGAGCTGCTCCCCGAAGCGTTGTGGGAAGAGATCGAGCCGTTGTTGCCCCCGCCCTCGCGGGCCGAGACGGGGCGGCCGCCGGTGGACAACAAGAGGGCGCTGCGGGGCATCATCTTCGTGCTCCGCTTCGGGGTGCCGTGGCAGGCGGTGCCCACCGCCGCCTTCGGGGTCAGCGGCAGCTCGTGCTGGCGTCGCTTCAGCGAGTGGACCGCCGCGGGTGTTTGGCCCGAGGTGCATCGCCGCTTGCTCAATCGCCTCGGGAAGGCAGGCGGGATCGACCTCCAGCACATGGTCGTGGATTCGCAGTCGGTGCGTGCGGTAAAAGGGGGGACCACACCGGCCCGAACCCGACGGACCGCGGCAAACAGGGCTGCAAACGCCATGTGCTGAGCGATGCCGAAGGCAACCCGCTGGTCGTGCAGACCACGCCCGCCAACGTCCCCGATCAGGAACA
>JBBRUT010000178.1:0-6642 GCA_038247555.1 Phycisphaerales bacterium
AACGTGATGGGTACGGGTGGTTCCCAATATAGAGTGTAATCGATCCCAGCCCGGGAGCAACCCACAACAAGAGGCTATCGCTACCGCCGCGTCCGCCGAGTGTAATCGATCCCAGCCCGCGAGCAACCCGCAACTGTCGGGGCCGACGCCAACAACCTTCGCGAGTGTAATCGATCCCAGCCCGCGCGCAACCCGCACAACCGGTTGCTGAAAGAACTGGGCCTTCCTCTCTTGCCTTGAGAGGCCCGAGTTTCCGTGCCGTCGGCGGTGGAACAGGCTGCGCAGGTGGACTGCGGTGTCGAGAAGTTCTTGCTGGCGGCCTCAAGTCCGCGTCGCCGCGACTCGATGCTCTTCATCGCTCGCCCTCGTTCACACGGCGTGCCCGATGTGGCACGCCGGAATGATGCGTCGCGGCTCGTGCCGTGGCGGTGCTCTGGCGTGCGGATCGCCTCGTGCTCCTCGCAGTTTGCGAAGAAAGGTCTTTCACCATGGGTACCTATCCCACCAGCCCGCGCAACGAGTTTCTTCAGTGGTGCCAGGATCATGTTGAGGTCTTCGAGGACAACGCCGCGGCCATCGGCATCACCGCCGCGCAAGCGACCGCCTTCAAGAAGGTCGTGGGCGACGCGGCGAACTCCAACAGCGCCCAGTCGCTCGCGCAGCAGGCCGCAAAGGCCGCGACGACGGAGAGCACGCAGCGGTTCGGCCTGCTCCGCAAGAGCGTCTCGGGCGTGGTGCGCTCGATCAAAACCTTCGCCGAGAACTCCGGCAACAACAACGTCTATGTGATCGCGCAGATCCCCCCGCCGGCCACCCCCGGCAGCACGCCGCCCCCCGGCAAGCCTTTTAATGTCAGCGTGCAGCTTGACACCAACTCCGGCGCGCCGGTGCTGAAGTGGAAGGCCACCAACCCGCGCGGCACCTCGGGCACAAGTTACATTGTCCGCCGCAAGCTCCCCGGCGAGAGCGTCTTCAGCTTCGTCGGCGTCACCGGCAACAAGTTGTACACCGACAACGCCTTCATCGCCGGGCCCGATAGCGTGCAATACACGATCCAGGGTCAGCGTAGCGACAAGGCTGGCGCGGCCAGCGACGCGTTCACGGTGAACTTCGGCCGCGCGCCAGGTGCCGGGCGCGGCGCCGACTCGTTCGTCATCACCAGCACCAGCAACGACGAGCGCCAGAAGAAGGCGGCGTGAGGCGGCGCTCGCTCGGCGTGGGCGCATCCTTCTCTTTGTAAGTCAAAGGCCCCGGCACTGCCGGGGCCTTTTCTGCTGCTTGGGAACTTCGACGGTGAGGCCGCGTGTTCACGCACGGTTCGACGCATGCAGCCGGTGCTGAAGTCGGGCGCGGCGCCAGGCACTGGAGTTTCGCTCCTGACTCGCAACGTCCTTCTCGCAACTTTCTGCTCGCAACCTCCTGCTGGCGGCTGAAGGCTGAACGCTGAAGGCTTCCTCAGCCGTGAGGCTTTTTGCTGGGCAGGACGATCGAGAGCACGGTTGCCAGGGCAAGCGTCCCGACCACGACCCCGAGCGCGAGCATGGTATCGAGCTTGATCGGCTGGCGTGCTGCGAGGCCGATCACCGGGAGGTAAGGCGGGACGCTGAGCAGCAGGAGCTTGACGCCGACGAAGGCGAGGATGAGGATGAGCGCGGGCTTCAGGAAGCGGAACTTGCTGATGAGAGCCGCGAGACAGAAGTAGAGCGCGCGCAGGCCCAGGATCGCGAAGATGTTGCTGGTGAAGACGATGAACGGGTCGGGGGTGATGGCGAAGATCGCAGGGATCGAGTCCACCGCGAAGACCAGGTCGGTGATCTCGACCATGATGAGGGCGAGGAACAGCGGGGTGATGGCCCAGGTGGCGCTCAGGCTGCCAGCGGGGGCGGGGTCCATGACCTCCTTGCCTTCGGGAGGTTTGGTGTAGGTGGGCTTCAGCGTGCGCTTGGTGAAGAACCTCTGCCCGTCATAGAACTCGGTGACTCGGAAGAACTTTTTAGTGAGCTTGACGGCGATGTTCTGCGAGACGTCGTCGTTCGCCTTGATGAGGGCCATTTTGAGGGCCGTCAGGATGAGGAAGCCGCCGAAGATGATGAGGATCCACTGGTACTTCATGATCAGCCCTGCGCCGAGGAAGATCATCCCGCCGCGCATCAGCAGGGCACCGATGATGCCCCAGAACAGGACGCGGTGCTGGTACTTGGCGGGGACGGCGAAGAAGGCGAAGATCAGGGCGATGACAAAGATGTTGTCCATCGCCAGGGACTTCTCGACGACGTAGCCGACGAGATACTGCTTGGCGGCCTCAAACCCCTGGACTTCGCCCGAGATGATCAGCTGGCTGTTGGGGTCGCTGGCGATGTAGGCTGGGTTGTACTTGGGGGTATCAAGGCCCAGGTCGAGCCAGTGGTTGTTGTAGGCGAAGTAAACAAACGCGGAGAAGGTCAGCCCGCAGGTGAGCCAGACTGCGCTCCAGGTGATGGCCTCCTTCATGCCGACCTCGTGGGCTTCGCGGTGAAAGACGCCCAAGTCAAGGGCGAGGAAGATGATGACGAGCGCGACGAAGCCGACGTAGGCCCAGACCTTGAGGTTGGAGCCGGAGGCCTGGACGACCTGCACCGCGCCCGGCCCGGGCACAACCGCCGCCAAAACCGCCGGCAGTTCAGTGATCGACGCGAAGTTCGCAAACTGCAGGAGCGTGTCCATCCAAGCGGCCTCCAAGCTCGCAGCGGGCTGTTGACACAGACCGCTCGCGCGCCATCGGTGAGTCTCGCTTGGTCTCGCGCGTGCCCACCGGGTGACGGTGGCAGGGTGCAGCGGGGAGCAGTCACGCTCCCGTGTTGACGCCGCACGCCCCCGCAAGTCTGCCGCGGGTAGCTACTCCCCAAGAACGGGTGCATCTTTCACCACAACTTGCTCCGGGTCAACTTTTGCCCATCTATTGCCCGCCCCCACCGAACGCCGTCACCCGCGCTACCCAACTGACCGCGCCCGGCGCACGATGCCGTTCAGTGCAGTGCTACGCCAAATGCCATCGCTTCGTGCCTCGCGTGGCAGGTTCCCTCCGCCGCGCAGTCAAACCGTTCGCGGTCCGGGTCCGGGAGGAGGAGACGAGGACGGTGCGGCGTCAGCGTTCGGCGCCCACACGTTGCCGACGCCGACATTCCCGGCGTTGGACGCCCCACTGCCACTGCCGGGCGCGCCACCCGCGTGCCCGTTCGCGGCGGTGCCGTTGGCGTACGCCGCGTTCGGCGCCGGCGGGACGATCTTCGGCTCGCCATAATCCACGAGGTCGCCGAACTTGGCAAAGAGCTTGTCACTCTTGAGTTGACCGCCAAAGTTCCCGCCCACCACCTGACCGGCCTTGAGGCGCGGGAAGTGCTCGCCCTCCCAGCTCGCAGGATACTTCAGGTCTTCCATGCCCAGGGCCGCCTGCGTCGGGAACAGCGGGCGGAAGGTGTCGCACATCACCGCCAGCTCGCCGGTGTACGCGTGCTGCATGCTGGCCTCGATGGTGCCCGGGTGCGGCCCGTGCGGGATGCCCTGCGGGTGCAGCGTCAGGCTGCCGATCTCGATGCCCTTGCGGCTGCCGAAGTTGCCCTCCACGTAGTACAGCACCTCATCACTATCAATATTGCTGTGGTTGTACGGCACCTTGATCGCGTGCGGGTGCCAGTCCAGCATGCGCGGGCAGAACGAGCAGATCACGAAGTTGTGCGCCTCGAACGTCTGGTGGATCGGCGGCGGCATGTGCAGCTTGCCCGTGATCGGCGCAAAGTCCTCGATGTTGAAGACGTACGGGTAATAGCAGCCGTCCCAGCCCACGATGTCCAGCGGGTGGTAGTGGAAGAGATACGAGTGCATCTTGTCGCGCGCTTTCACGCGGACCTCGAACGCGCCGTAGGCCTCGACATACATCGGCATGCCGCCCGACTGCGCCGGCTCGTGGATCGGCAGCCGCAGGTCGCGCTCGCAGTACGGCGAGTGCTCCAAGAACTGGCCCGTCGCCTTGCTCACGTACCTGGGCGGCGGCCCGATGTGGCTCCCGTTCATCGTCTCGATCAACAAGTACTTGCCCAGCGGCATCGCCTCCGCAGTCCACGCATCGCCGACGCCCGCGGGTTTCCATGACGCATTCGCCGAAGGCATCGGTGTCGGTGCGGGCGGAGCCGACGCGGCCTCGCCGGTGTTCTGCGACGCGTTCTGGCGCGCGTACCGCTCCTCCGCCGTCATCGTCGCGTCGTCCCAGATCATCGCGTAGATCACGCCCTTGGGCATGACCACGTAATCTTTGGGCTTGAATCGCAGCGCCCCCATCATCGTGAAGCACACGCCAGAGCCGAAGTGGATGAAGATGCACTCGTCGCCCTGGCCGTTCTTGTAGTGGTAGCCCATCTGCCGGAGCGGATTGCAGACCGTCATCTCGACGTCAGAGTTCCCAAACAGCACCACCCGCCCGTCGATCGTGTCGCCCTTGGGCGGCACCGGCGCACTCTTGACGTGGCGCATCCGCATCGTGTCAACTTCCACGAACTCCGCCTTCGTCGAGTACAGCGTCTTCCAGCCGTAGACCTGCGTCGGCGGGTTGATGTGATACATCGTGCTCGAAGGCCCGACAAATCCCTCGGTGCCGAAGAGCTCCTCGGAGTACAGCACGCCATCAGGACGGCGGAACTGCACGTGTCGCTTCTTGGGCAGGGTGCCGAGGCGGTAATAGTGCGGCATGCTGTGATGCTCCAGTGAAAGCGGACAGCCTGACGATACGCCCGGTCTCCGCGCGTCGTGAAGTGCCGCGCACCCGGGCCTCAACCAGGCACCGGTCCAAGTCGGTCCTTGTCCGCCCATCGTCGCAAAGCTCGCCCCGGGCCAGCACGCGCCTCACCGACAAACCCGGCCCGGCGTGCAAGCATCCAGATCAGCAATCCCGGCCCCGAGACGCGGCTCGAAACCGGCTATACTGCCTAGAGCCGCGGGCGTAGTTCAGCGGTAGAACGTCAGCTTCCCAAGCTGAATGTCACGAGTTCGATCCTCGTCGCCCGCTTTGTCTGCCGCCGTTGTCACACGATGACACCGGCGGCTTTTCGTTGACAAACCCCGCAGGAATCGCGAGTTCTGGCGAAGCGGGCGGGAGCGGGCGGATCGAGGCCGACGGCCGGACGATGACAGGGAATGACCTGGGCGGACGCTCGCTTGTGCAAGCGCGTGTGCAAGCGCAGGTGCAAGCGGTTGTGCAAGGTGTGGCGGGATCACGCTCTCGATGGATGGGTGTCTTTCGCGCCGCACTCCGAGCACACGCCCGCGGTGCCCGCGGGGTAGCCGCACGAAACGCAGCGCCCGTGAGAGCGCCGCCGGAGGCAAACGGCCCACGCCGATCCGGTCCAGACCACCCACAGCGGTGACGCGACCAATAGCGTGTTGGCCGCGAGTCCCCACCAGATCGGAATCCAAGCCACGCCCCAGGCAGGTTCGGCCACGAACGGGTTCGCGAACCGCCCGAGCCCGTCCGACGTCTGCCCCGTCATCGCGGAGGTGTCCATGGGATCGGCGAGCACGGCTCCCCGGACGCGCAGCACTCGGATCGGCCAGCCATACGCCGCTGTGGACACAGCGACAACCTCTCCGCTGGTCGGAGGGAAGCCCGCCCACAACGGAGGCCGATCCAAGAGTGGAACGCCCCGATCATGCCAATCAAGGGCGCTGGAGCGGAAGTTGTAATGTTCCCGCTTCGCGAGGTCTTCCTGCACGCGTTTCCTTATCTCGGCTACTTCGGGGAAAGTGTCGTTCGCCCACTCCTTCCACTCCTTGGCGGAAGGTCGGCGGATCTGGACCTGGTCGAACGCTGGCGATCGAGTCCAAGTCATCCCGAAACTTACTCCGTCGCGCGACACCGCGATGGGAGGTTGAATCTCGCGGTCGAGCCATGCGCCCTCCGCTGAGTCGAACATGGAACGAGGCACCTGGGCAGAACGTCCATAGGAGAGCAAGGCCCCGGTCAGCACGCTGACCGCCAGCCCGACCGCAACGCACCATAGCCCCCGCCGAACGGATGCACGCATGCCAGAGGGTACACGGGGTCACAGCGTGCGATCATGGACAGAGATCCTTCATCGTGCGAGCGCCGGTGCGGCCGAGCGTTCGACCTTGCCCAGCGGCAGGTCCGGCAGGCTCGCGACCGCCCCGGCTACGTCGAGGAGTTTCGGATCGGTGTAGACGTTGGCCGTCAGGCTCGGGTCGCTGTGCCGCATCGCGGCCTGCGCTGTCCGCAGCGGGACGCCCGCCTTGGAGAGGTGCGTGCCAAAGGTGTGCCGCAGGGCATGGACGTCGATGGTGCGACCGCGGTCGTCCGTCTTTACGACGACTTCCTTGCCGTCGCGCTTCTCGATGCGGGCCAGTCCGGCGAAAACCAGATCGCGGTCGAAGATGCGGATGAGCCCGTCGGGTACGTCGAACAGCGGCTCGTTGCTCGGCAGCGTCGCGGGAATCGGTTCGTCCGCTTCGCGTGCGGCCTGCTGCGCCCATACCAGCCGGTCGGCCAGCCACGAGCGGATGTCGGCGGCAAGGTCCGCCCGCAGCGGGATCTCCGACCCCCGCCGGTTCTTCTCGTCGCGGGCGTGCAGCAGCAGGTGCGGCACGCCGCCCGCCCCC
>JBBRUT010000179.1:0-6589 GCA_038247555.1 Phycisphaerales bacterium
ACAACTGGATCCTGGCTCGAAGGCCTTGCCCGGGAAGGGATACCCCCCCACATTCTCCCCCCCTGCTCCAACCGCCTGTCGTTGCACTCGTGTGGCGGGAGAGGCAGGAGAGCGCGCACCTTCTCCTGTAGGGCGTAGGGAAGGAAGGTCCGCAGCGGGTTATCGACCTGCGCAGGCCGCGGCCACCAAAACTGGGCCGTGGTGAGCGTTGCGGACCGATTCACCGTTATGCGATTTGCCCGAATCAGTGACTTGGCCAAGGCGAAGAAGCCCGGCCACTCGGCACCCTTCCTGTTCAGCCTTCCGCATGGGCTCGACCTTGGGGGCGTGACGTCGTGGGCGGTTCGGCTGGCCAACGGGCTTGCGGCGCGTGGGCGGGTGGTGGGGATGATCGTGCATCCGCGTGGGGAGGGGCATCCGGCCGCGCAGCTTGAGTTTCATCCGGGGGTGATCCGCATCATCCCGGACGGATGGCCGCACATGGGGGATGCGCGGGGAAACCTTGCGCCGTATCTGGCGACATATCGGCGGGCGATCGCGGATCTGTCGCGCGCGGCGTATGGAGCCGGGGGGGGGCCGGTGGTGGTGTCGCCGAACATTTTGGGGGATTCCTACGGGATCGCCGCGGCCTTGTGCACGACGCAGGCGGAAACGCTGCGGGTGCTGGCGTGGCAGCACGCAGATTCTGAGTATGACACGGCGGTGCTGCGGCGGTATGAGCCGATCGTGTCGCGGTTTGTCGCGATCGATGAGCGGTATGTGGGGTTGCTGGGGATGATGTTCGCGGGGCGCGAGGGAGAGATTGTGTCGATCCCTCACGGGGTGGAGGTCCCGGGGGTTCCGCCGGTGGGGCGTGCGCCGCTGGCGGGGCGGCCGCTGCGGCTGGTGTACACGGGACGGATTGAGCATCACCAGAAGCGGATCGGCGCGATTGCGCTGCTGAGCGATGAGTTGGGGAAGCGAGGGATTGACCACCGGATCACGATTGTCGGGGATGGGCCGGCGGCGGCGGAGCTTGACGCGCTGCTGACGACGCGTCCGAAGGTGATGCGTGTGCCGATCGCCAGCGCGGAAGACGTGACGACGTTCCTTGACAGCGCGGATGCGTTTGTTCTGGCATCGCGGTTTGAGGGGCTGTGCATCAGCCGGATCGAGGCGATGGCGCGGGGGTGTGTGCCGATCATCACCAGCGCGAACTCCGGCGCGACGACGGGGCTGGCAGATGGGGAGAGCGCAATCTTTGTGGCGGCGAAGCCGGGTGATGGCGAAGAGGCCGCGGCGGCGCATATGGCCGATGGGATCGAGCGGTTTCTGGCGTCGGATCGGGATGCGATGGCGGGCGCGGCATGGCGCGCGGCGGGGGAGCACTTCTGCATGGACTCGCATGTCGACCAGGTGGAGGCGGTGATTGATGGGGCGGCGGCGGGGCCGGCGCGGTGGTGGCGGACAGACTGGCCGAGCGCGTTCAGTTCATCGCGGACGGAGCCGGGGAGATCCGGCAGCACAGGGCCGGATGCGTGCGAACTGCTTGGCGCGCTGCTGGCATCGCTGGCAGGCCGGAAGATTGTGCTGCACGGCGCTGGTCAACACACGCTCGAGCTTGCGGGGGTGATCGCCAAGTCGGGAGCGGAGATCGTGGCGGTGACCGATGATGACAAGCAGCGGTGGGGAACGCGGTTCCTGGGGTGGCCGGTGGTTGCGCCGCAGGAGGCGGGGAAGACTGGCGCGAGCGAGCTGGTGATCTCGTCATACATTCACATGCGGTCGATCTGGGAGCGTCGCGGGGTGTATGAGCAGCAGGGTCTGGCGGTGCACCGGGTGTATCCGATGTCGGAAGAGGGACGTGGGGTGAAGGTCGCTGCGGCGATGGCGCGGGTGTGAGGCTCGCTCGCTTCGCTTGGTTTCCCGCGGCCAACTACGATGTGGTCGATGCTGGTGAATGAACAGATGACGCTGCGGGCGTACGCGAAGATCAACCTTGCGCTGGCGGTAGGACCGCCCGAGCCGCCGCGGGGATATCACCCGATTGCGTCGTGGTTTACGTGCATCGGGCTGCACGATGAGCTGCGGCTGGAGCGCGTGGAGGACAGGGAGCGAGCGTGGACGATCGCGTGGGCGGCCGATGCGCCGCGGCGGAGCGCGATCGACTGGCCGATCGAGAAGGATCTCACGGTGCGCGCGCATCGGCTGCTGGAGCAGGCTGCGGGGCGTGCGTTGCGGGTGCGGGGCACACTGAGCAAGCGGACGCCGGTAGGTGCCGGGCTGGGCGGGGGCTCGGCGGATGCCGCGGCGGCGTTTGTGGGGATCAACGAGTTGTTCGGGCTGGGGTTCTCTCGCGATGCGCTGCGGGGGCTTTCGGCTTCGCTGGGGAGCGACATCGCGTTCTTCATTGATGATGAGGAGGGAACGGGAGCGGCGCGGCCGGCGATGGTGACTGGGTTTGGGGAACGGATCGAGCGACTACTGCGCGCCCCGGGGTGGGTGGCACTCGTGTTTCCGCCGTTTGGCTGCGCGACGGGGCCGGTGTATCGGGCGTTTGACAGCGAGGGAGAGGTCGCGGGGGGGCCGGGGCCGCTGCGCGAGGGCGCGGTGCGGGAACTGACAAGGGGGGACGGGGGCAGCCTGAAGGATGCGCCGCTGTTTAATGATCTGGCCGCGGCGGCGTGCGCCGTGGAGCCGCGGCTGGGGGAGATGCTTGCGCGGTTGCGGGGCGGGCTGGATGGGCCGGTGCATGTGACCGGGAGCGGATCGACGATGTTCGCGCCGGCGCGCGATCAGGCCGATGCGGAAAGACTGGCGCAGGAGGCGAGGGAACTGTGCCCGGAGGCGGGGTCAATGGCAACTGCGCTGCTTTGAGCGGCGCATTGGGTGTGGGGGCGTGAGTCACTCGTAGCATGCTGCGGGGAAGGGACATCGAGGGTTCATGCCGAACGCGGGCGCACCACAACCCCCATTCCCCCCCAAACCACAACCGCCGCGGCCCCCCACTGCCGCTCCGGCATTGCACGACCCGTCCCCACCCCCGCCCTCCTCGCCCCCCGGTGGTCGCGGCGGTGAAGAATGGCCGGCGCGCGAGGCCGCGCTGCTTGCGAGGATTCGGGAGCAGGGCGTTGCGGATCGGGCGGCGTGGGGGGAGCTGCTGGTGCACCACCAGGACCGCCTGTACGCGGTGTGCCTGCGGATGGTGGGGCGCGAGGCCGCGGCGGACCTGACGCAGGATGCGATGGTGAAGATCCTGCAGGGGCTGGAGGGGTATGACGGGCGGTCGCAACTGAGCACGTGGATGATCCGGATCGCGATGAACGCGTGCCTGTCGTGGCTGCGTGGACAGAAGCTGAGGCGACACAAGGGCTTAGGTGGATATGAGGAGGATTCTGTTCGGGGATTGGGGACGGAGGGGACGGGTGGGGAACTTTCGGCGGGGATGGGCGTCCAAAGAAATGAGCGGCAGATCGCCGTTTCGGCGTCGCTTACAGAGCTTCCCGATGACCAGCGGGCGATCCTGATTCTGCGTGATGTTCAGGGGCTGGATTATGAACAGGTGGGAGCGGTTCTGGAGATCGCGGTTGGGACGGTAAAGAGTCGGTTGTTCCGGGCGCGGCTTGCGCTGCGAGAACTGGTGGAAGAACGGCTGGGCACATCGGGCAGGGTGGGCGAGGGCGGGAACGAGCAGTCATGACGGAACGGACGATCCAGCACATTCTCGTGACGACCGGCCTCACGGAGGCGGAGCTGGCTGAGTTGCTCGAGGGGGGCGCGGTGGGCGCTGAGCGCGAGGCCGCGCTGCGCGTGACGCTGGTCAGGCACCCCGAGGTGGCGAAGTTCTTTGCGGGGGTGCGGACGGATCGCGCTGCGATGCGCGTGCTGGATCAATCTGTGCGTGCACCGGCGGGGTTGCTGGAGGCAGTTGAGATCCGGATCGATCAGGAAGCTTTGCGGACGCTCACGGAGCCTGCGACATCGGGGATGATTCCGGTGGGCGCGGCGGTGACGCGCATCGAGCGGCGGAACCCGATCGCGGTGCTGGTGGAGCAGGTGTGGGTGCGGCGCATGGCGACGGCAGCGGGGCTGGCGCTGGCGATCGGCGTTGGCGCGTGGGGAACCTTTGTGGGGATTCAGAACTGGCCGCGCGGAGGCGGGCTGCCAACTGACGGCGGTGCGGGCACGATTGCGCGGAACGATCCGGCGGATGTGCCGGATGGTGCTGCGCCCGACACGAACCTGGGCGAGATGACGATCGCGGCGGCGGAAGCCAGCCGCGCACCGTACACAGCGCTGGCGATGGTTTCGCCGGCGGAGGGGCCGGGGATCGCCGCGGATGGAACGGTGTTCAGCGAGGCGGAACTGGTGAGCCTTGCGAGCGCGGGGCGGCTGGCGATTGTGATCAGCGGGGATACGCGGGCGATTCCGGGACGGATCGACCGACTGGCATCACAGGGGCGTGGGTTCGGGGTGGCATCGGTCTCGCAGGAGACGGTCGGGGCGTCGATGTCGCCGCTTGCGGCGGCGATGACGCGGGAGGCGGGGATTCCGAGATCGGAGTGGGCGGGCGCGCTGCGCGATCCGTGGTCGGCGCGGGGCGGAGGGGCCGGGATATCAACTTCGCGGCGGTTCATGAGCATCTCCGCCGGGGCAGACGCGGCGAGCCTGCACTCGGTGCTGGCGGCGTGTGGTGTGCTTGGCGAAGGGAGCGGGGTGCCGGGGCGGACGGTGCGCATCATCGTGCTGGATGAAGCGGTGGAATCGCCGGTGGCGACGGATGCGATGAGCGTGCTGTGGTGGTCGGCATCGCCGGCGAAGTGGGCGCGGACGACGACGGTGCCGGTGGTGATTGAAGAGTGATTGGAAAAGCCGGAGCTGCTCAAGGCAGGTACGCGGAGGTCACCGAGGGGGCGCGGAGGGGGGAGCGCAGAGCCACCGAAGGAACACCGCTCTGGAGAGCTGTGCCAGCAAGAGAGCGGTGCACCAAGGCACCGGCGGCGGCGCTACTTCGCGACGATGTTGATCATTTTGCCGGGGACGATGATCACCTTCTGAATGGTCTTGCCTGCGAGGGCGGCCTGGACTTTGTCGTCGGCCATGGCAGCGGCTTCGTACGCTGCCTTGTCGGCATTGGTCGGCACGATGATCTTGGTTCGGATCTTTCCGCCGATCTGGACGGGGATCTCGACGGTGTCATCGACGAGGAGTGCAGGATTCGCCGCGGGGAAGAGCTCGTAGGCGAGTGAGCCGGTGTGGCCGAGGCGGTGCCAGAGCTCTTCGGCGATGTGTGGGGCGAAGGGCGCGAGCGCGAGGGTGATGCGCTCAAGCTGATCGCGGGTGAGACCGCCTGCGCTGGTTGCGGCGTTGACAAACTCGATGAGCGCGGCGATGGCGGTGTTGAAGGCGAGTCTGGGGATGTCCTGCGCGACCTTGTGGATCGTGCGGTGGAGCTGCTTCTCGACGGCGGCGTCGGCATCTGGGCGGAGCCGGAGCTGGCCGGATTGTTCATCGACCGCGACGCGCCAGAGGCGCTGGAGGAAGCGGAAGATGCCGACGGCGTCCTTGGTGTTCCAGGGCTTGCTCTGATCGAGCGGGCCCATGTACATCTCGTACATGCGGAAGGTGTCGGCGCCGAACTCGGCGATGACATCGTCGGGGTTGACGACGTTCTTGTAGCGCTTGGACATCTTGGTGACGACGGGGGTGACGTTCTCACCGGTAGCGGTGATGGCGAACTTGCCTTCGGCGACCTCCGAGACTTCATCGGTCGGGACGATGGTCTTGTCGGCGCGCTGGTAGGCGAAGCTGGTGATCAGCCCCTGGTGATAGAGCTTGCCGAAGGGCTCGTTTGCTTCAACTTCGCCGAGATCAAAGAGGATCTTCTGCCAGAAGCGCGAATACAGAAGGTGGCCGACGGCGTGCTCGGAGCCGCCGATGTAGATGTCGGTGCCGCAGGATGCGTCGGCGTTGAGCCAGTATCGTTCGGCTTCACGGCTGACGAAGCGCTCGCTGTTCCTGGAATCGCAGTAGCGGAGGAAGTACCAGGATGAACCGGCGGAGCCGGGCATGGTGTTGGCTTCGCGCCGGACGGGTGTCTCGGGGGCGAGCAGATCGGGGCTGACACCCGCCGCGCCGGCGGTGGTGTTCATCCACTGGGTCGCTTTGGCGAGCAGCGGCATGGGGTCATCGGACTCGACGGGGGAGTAGTCGGCGAGTTCGGGGAGCGTGACAGGAAGCGCCGCATCCGAGACCGGGTAGTGCCGGCCCTGTTCATCAAAGACAATGGGGAACGGCTCACCCCAGTAGCGCTGGCGAGAGAAGGCCCAGTCGCGGAGGCGGAAGTTGATCTTGCGGTTGCCGCGGCCCGACTTCTCAAGCCAGTCGATGATGCGCTGCTTGGCATCTTCGGTCGAGAGCATGTCGAGGGTGACGGGTTGGGCGGTGTCTTCGGTGCGCGCGGAGTTGGCGGCGTAGCCGTTGCCGCTGAAGGCCGCGCCTCCGGAAGCGAAGACGGATGCGGAGCGGTACTGACGACGGATGGCTTCAAGATCGCCGATCTCATCGATGGCTTCGATGTATTCGGCGGCGATCATGCCGCGGGGAACGA
>JBBRUT010000180.1:0-6580 GCA_038247555.1 Phycisphaerales bacterium
GCAGATGCCGCCTTGTATCGCTCGAGTGCGACGGGATCGGTTGCGTCCAGGAGTGCACCAACCATGCTCTGCAGATCCTCCGGCTCGAACGCGCGTCCGTTGACTCGATCTCGCAGCAGTTCGCCCGCGGCGCCGACGGTTCTGGCGGCGACGATCGCATTGCCTGCGCAAACAGCCTCGTTGATGACCACTCCCCAGGGCTCGTGGACCGAAGGGTGCAGGAAGATGTCGCTGGCGCGATAGATAGCGCTGATGGTGGATTGCTCACCAATGAAACCCGCGAACTGAACGCGATGACGCAAGGCTTCCGGTACACGCTGCCGCACGCTCTCAAGCATCGGACCGTTGCCGATCATCACCAGATCCCAATCGGGTCGCTGCGCGGAGATTGCGGCGAAGGCTTCGACGGCCATGTCGGGCTTTTTGAAGTCCGTCATGCGGGCGCAAAACACCATGCGGCGGCGCGCGGGGTTCAACCCACGTTCGGTGCAAACGCGATCAATCTCGGTCTGCGGCAGCTGCTCGATGAGAGAATAATCCGGCTCGTAGGGCCAGTAGAAAATGCGATCGGGGGCCGCGCCATACTTCACGAAGTAATCGCGCCCGAAGCTGCCGCAGGGCATGAAGCCAGCGCATTGCCGGACGACCCACTTCAGCAGCGTGCGCTTGATGAGGTACGGCACACCCTTGATCGTATCGAGATGGATGTTGGAGTCGGAGAAGAGGAAGACTGGAACCCCGGCCTTCCGGCACCAGCGGAGCAGACGCAGACGGCCCAGATCGCTGTAACCGGCGACGATGAGCGCGCGGATGCGGTGCTCGATGCACCACTGGATCATCCGCCCGGCCTTGGCCCAATCACGGGGGAACTCGCTGGGACGGGAGGGACGATCGGCTCTTTGCCCAGCGCCGAAGCTCACCGAGCGGTCTGCCTCGCCAGCATCGATCGCCCAAGGCTGGTCACCGGCATCGTTGAGATACATGGAGAAGATCCGGACCTCAGGAACTTCACGGTCGATGCGGCGGTGCAGCGCGAGGCGGTAGGGTGTCGGTGCGGTGGTGAGAATCCCGACGTTGATCTTCTCCGCCGCCAATGGCGCAGCGGGAGCATCTGGAGTGTTTGGAGTTGCGGCTGTGGAGTTTGCACTCATGGGAGACACCACTCGCCGGGGAGGGCGGTTGCGATGCGACGTTGAAGACAGACAGGTATCGACCGGGTAGCGGGGATCGGTGAGGAAGGCATCAACCGTTCCATTCCGCTTTGGCCGAAGGCGACAAAGAGGTGGGCCGCATCGGCTTGAGCGCCGGAAAAGAAAGTGGGCGATACAGGGCTCGAACCTGTGACCTCATGCGTGTCATGCATGCGCGCTAGCCAACTGCGCCAATCGCCCGTAGTCAACGGAGCAGATGCCCCGCCAGAAGCGTCGGGCCGGCCTTTCGACCGGCCCGTCGGTAGCTTGAAGTATAGCCAGCTCTGCGGCTTGCGCCGGGCGGCTTACCGGACCAAAGGCCGGTCAGTAGGTATCGACGATCACGACCTCAACACGGCGGGAGGCGGCCTTGTTGGACTTCGGGGCCGCGGCACCCATTCCGACTGTGGAAACAGAGTTCCGCGGAATTCCCTTGGACACGACGTAGTCGCGAACGGCGTCAGCGCGGGCCTTGGAGAGGGCCTCATTGCTGCCCCACTTCGACTTGCGGATCGGATCGGTGTCGGTGTGACCTTCGATGCGGACAGTCGAGCCGGAGTGCTGACGGATCTGCGAAACCACACGGTCGAGGTCCTTGCGCGCGGAGGTCTTCAGCGTGGCCTGGCCGGAATCAAACAAGATGTCGCCGGAGATTGGGATGACCGTCTCGCGGGTCTGCTGAACGCCGCCCGAGCGCGTGCCGGTGTCGTTCGCCCAGCCGCTATCGGTGGGCTCAGCGGGCTGACGGGTCTGGCCGGCCGCGAGCTGCTGCTGCATCGCGGACTGGTTGGTCTCCATCTGCGTGACGCGGTCGCGCAGCGCGGCGTTCTCCTGCAACAGCGCGGCATTCTCGTCCTTCATGCCGTTATTGCATCCGCCGAGGAACATGCCGAAGCCGACGGCGGCAAGGCCGACGAGCTTGGATGCGAACCTGAAGTTGCGACGGGGGGTGGTGTGAACGCTGGTGGTCATCGCTTGGGTCTCCGTTCTCTGCGATCGATGGGGTATGGACTGGTCCGCTTGCGTCGCTCTCGGCTCCGCCGAGTGATTGGGCGCGCAAACGGTATTGGCATCGGTCAAAACGTCTACGCTCGTGCACTGTCGGTGCGTACATCTGTGCAAACAGTTCCGAGGGGAGGCAGTATACCCGAAACGCGGGAAGATAAAAGTGAACTCGGCCAAGCTGGGCTATCGATTGCGAATGGACTGCCGGAAAGTCCTCACGATCGCCGCCGCTCGGTTTGAGTCCACCGGGTTCTCCCAACGTCCCGACTTTTTGAGCCAAGACCCCACGATTAGGGCATCTGCTTGCCCAATCAAGGATGGAATGTTCTCCGGGGTCACCCCGGAGCCCACCCACACCGGAAGCCCGCATCCCTGTCGGGCTCGCAGGACATCGTCGGGATCTGTAGGCCGGCCCGTCGCGGTGCCGCTCACGATCACGCCATCCGCACCAAAGAACTCTGCCGCGGCGGCGGCCTCGGGAAGCGACACGTCCGCGGTAATCGCATGCGATGCATGCTTCTTCTTGATATCGCACATCACGTGAATGTGCGCTGCACCAATGTGTCGGCGGTAACGAAGGAGCGGGCCGGCCTCCGCCGTCGGAAGCAGCCCCTCATCGGCAACATGCGCGAAGACGAAGTTTTCGCAGCGGATGAACTGGAGGCCTGCGGCGAGAGCGATGCCAAGAGCTTCCCGATTGCCGCCGGAGAGCACCTGAATCCCGATCGGCAGCCCCCCACTGCTGGCCCGGCGTCCAGCGCCCGATTCCACCGCCTGCCGGACCGCGATCACGACCGCGGTCATAGCGGCGACGATTTCGGGACCATGATCCTGATGGACGTACGGCCGATCGTGCATGTTTTCGACGATGATGGCATCGAAGCCAGCTTTTCGCAGCAGACTGGCTTCCGCGGCGGCACGATCCGCAAGCTGGGGCACGGAGAGCCGCGACCCGGGAGTCCCGGGCAGGGCACCCACATGGACCATGCCGATGAGGAGTTTGCGGGCTTTGAAGAGGGTGGAAGGCTTGGACATTTGTTCAGGCTCGCGCAGGGAGGGGATACTCTATTCGTAACTTCTGCGGGACGATCAGGAACAAAGCAAATCTGTGGAGCCTCACCAGACCGCCGCCGGGTTTCAGACCACGAGCTGGACGCTCATCGACGGCGCACGCGCCGACCGGGCGGGGCTTGAGAAGTTGCTGCGCCAGTATTGGAGCCCCGTGTACGCCGCGGTCCGGCGGCAGGGCTTTGGCACGCACGATGCGAGCGACCTGACGCAGGAGTTCATGACGCAGGTGGTGATCGGCCGGGACCTCGTCGCACGCGCGGATGCGACCCGCGGGCGGTTCCGGTCGTTCCTGAAGCAGTCGCTCCGAAACTTCCTGATCGACCACAGCCGCGCCAAAAAGCGGGCTGAAGGGGATCACCCTGCACACCTTGCAAGCGGAGATGAGAAGGGCGGCGTGCCGGAGCCCGCGGCGGCGGAGGGCGGGGCGGATGCGTTTGATCGGGAGTGGGCCGCGGCGGTGATCGAGGTGACGCTCCAGCGGCTGGAGGAAGCCTGCCGCGATGATGACATGGAGAAGCACTGGCAGGCCTTCCGGCTGAACGTGGTGGGGCCGACCATCCGGAAGTCTCGCGCCCTGACGATGGATGATCTCGCCGTGGCCATTGGCGCGATGGATGGGACGCAGGCCAGCAACATGTTGCAAACTGTGAAGCGGCGCTTCAAGCGATTGCTGCGTGAGGTGGTGAGCGAGACGGTCTCGGACCCGGCAGAGGTGGAGCAGGAACTGGCGATCCTGCGCACGAGCCTCGGGCAGTGAGCAATCTGCGAGGGGTGGGGAAGTCATGGGGCGTGCCGACGCGCTTGCCGACCGGGAAACGAAAAGCCCCGCGAGTGATTGACCCGCGGGGCTTTCGCATTCAATCAGGGCGACAGGATTCGAACCTGCGACCTTGTGGACCCAAACCACACGCTCTACCAAGCTGAGCTACGCCCTGGGGACGGGAATGATATACGGCCGGGGCGACCGGTGCGAAACAGCGTTCGTCACTGCAAGTCCTGCACGGAGTGCCGGTCCACCACGATCAGCGGATGGGGACCTCCTGGAAGAGCAGGATGTTGGGCTGCTGGCCGACCTGCGTGACGTTCGACCGGTCCACCACCATGACGTAGCGCCGGGCGATGCTGGGGATCATTGGGTCCAGCGGGGCGAGATTCTCGACATCCGACGGCAGGTAGCCGTGGACAAGGAACCAGACGCAGAACACATCCGACCGGACGGTGATTGTGTTGATCGCGGCGTTGGCGATGGTGAGTTGCTGGTCATAATCGAATGCCATTTCATCGGTGTCGATTGCGCCACTGTCATCAAACCAAAGTGTGGACTCGAGGCCGGTCTTGAGCTGAGGGGTCGGGGTGAAGGGGGCTTCCGGCGCGAAACGGTCGATGCTGTTCTCGTACTCGCGATCACCCGACATGGGGTCGTGATAGCGGAGGGCAAGGATCTCGCCGACCGATTTGAACCCGGGTAGCTCGCGGATCGCGGCGATCCGTGTCGCGTCGAAGCGGCCGTCCAGGCTGTTGATGGCCGCACTGCCATCGCTGTCATCCCGGAAGTTGATGATCTGGCGAGCAGCGGGACTCGTTACACCGGCGGGACGGGCCGAGAGCACGGTCTTGTCGCGATACGCCGCGGCGACGGCGGCGATGTCGAAGACGTCAGCGTCGGGGTTCTGGATGGGATCCCCCGACGTATTGGTGGGCCACGACTGCGAATCGACATCCGGTGCGAACATCGGGATCATCCGCAGGACCGAGAGCGGAGCGGTGTTGATGTTGATCAGGCCGGGCATGCGGATGCGCGGCCCGCCATACGTCTGCGTGCGCTGCACGAGATCGCCCGCCGCGTTTTCCTTCAACCGGTTGGTGGTGAGGAACATATCGACGAGGTTGTAGGCCAACGGCACGCCGCGGCCAAGGGTTTCGTCGCTCGTCGGATCAAATGTGCCGTCGCCGTTCAGGTCGAGGTATGGCACAAAGTCGGTGAGGACGAGGTTGCCGCGATCGAGACGGGGGCGAATCGGTGTGCCGGTCGTGACCTTGTGGCCGAGGCGGTGGAGCGGGTCGGGAACGCCGGTGCCGATCAACGTGTCGACGGCAGGGGGCGAGTAGTAGTTTGTCGCAAGGGCGAGCGCCTCGGAGAGGGTCATCCAAGCGGCTTCAAGTTTCTCGGCACGCGTGGGGAGCGTTCCGAGGTTGAACTTGATCGGGTCGTAGCTGGGGCCAATGGCAAGGGGGAGGAGGAAATCGCCAGCACGGGAGAAGAGCTGCGGGTTCGTTTCTCCGCCGGAGAGATGGATCTGAATCGCGACCTCTTCAAAGTTGGTCCGAGGGTTCGACCAGTTCTGTGCGATGGCGTTGCCGGACTTGTCCTTCGCGTCCGCCTTGATCTGCGCGTTCAGCGCCTGAGCACCCTGAACATCGAGGAGCGCCTGGAGCGTCTCGCGGCGCTCGCGCCGGGTGACATCCGCGAACTCTGCCGCGTTTCCCAGCCCGCCGGCGGGCTGCTCGAAGTCGTCGTTCAGCGGTGAAGTGTTACCCAGATCATGGAAGTTGACAATCTTGGACTCAAGAGTCCAGGGCGGCATCGATCCACGCTTGTACGCAACGGCGGACAGGTGGGTGGGGCGACGGAAGCCCGCCCACTTGGTGATGCTGAACCCCGTGTTGTCCTCATCATCCGCGGCGTTGGCGTTCCCGTCGTCACCGGCTTCGGTGTCAGGGATGTCGGTGTTGCCGGTGGCAATGGTGCGGAAGGAGAAGATGGTGCCTTCGGTGTCCGTGCTTGGGTCGCGGAGGCGGTCGAGCAGGATGTCGCGAGCGGGGTCGGTCGTCGCCTCGGGCCGGAGCCAGAGCATCGCGACCTTGCGGAGTGCGGGGTTGTACACGCCAGCCGGGGTAATCGGAGGCTGTGCAAGATCGCCTGCGCCGTTGGCCGGAACGGTTCCCTCAGCGAACATGTCCATGAACTGAACCACACCGCCGCCAGTGCCGCCGACACCGTCGCACACGGTAAAGGACTTCTGGTGAACCATGGGAATCGGAACCGCGTTGTCGCCGAACTGGCTGCGTGCCCATTGATCGACGAAGAGGCGGTCGAGCACGGGGGGCGTGGTGCCGCCGCCGGTGTATCGCGCGCTCATCAGGCGTGCGGCGATGTCCTCGGGGTCGCGAATGTTGGTCACGTAGAAAACCCGGGTTTCGTAGGGATCGAGCGTGATGTCCTCGGAAGTATCGATCGCGGTGCCGTCATCAGTGCGCTTGGCGAGGGCAAAGAAGCGATTGGAGTACTCGATGTAGTAGCGAACTGCGCCGCC
>JBBRUT010000181.1:0-6533 GCA_038247555.1 Phycisphaerales bacterium
CATGCCGGTCTCGTCGATGCCGTGCTTGGTCACGCCCATCGCGCTCAGCACGCCGTAGCCAAGGCCCAGATGGATCAGCGCCCAGGCGGTCAGCTCCGGCGTGAAGCGCTTGCTGACCTTGCCGGAATCCTGTGCCCGCTGGACCTCCGCGACAACGAACTCGTGAAGCCGGGCGATGTGCTCGACCAGCGCTTCCTGCACTTTGGGATCTTCGGCCTCGGTCATCGCCTGGACGATGACCCGGTAGATGCCGCGGCCCTTGTTTGAGACCATCGGGTTGGCGCCCAGCAGCCGCTTCAGGCGGTCGGCGGGGTCGGTCGAATCGCGGAGCTCGTGCTCCCACAGACGGATCGTGCTTTCGCCCGTGCGTTCAATCAGCGCGATAAACAGGTCGCGCTTGGAAGGGAAATGGCGGTAAATGATGGGTTCGGTGACGCCCGCAGCACGCGCGATCTGGCTCGTCGTCGCCCCGGCATACCCGTGGAGCGCGAAGAGCTTCGCCGCGGTATCCAGCAACTGCTCGCGCCGCTTGGCTGCTGGCAATCGCCCCATGCTCACGCCCTCGTATATGCCTTGCGCGCCGCCCCAACCCACTCCAGCTGGCCCGCTATCGGCGTAAAAACGGGTCCGACTTGCTAGTATACGCTCACTTAGTTCGGCTTTCTCGCGCCAAGGGCATCGGGACCGGATCAACCCCGTGAGATCCCCAAGGGTGGCATCGGCTGATGCGGCGGAGGGTGAGGTATGTCCCTCGCAGGGGCCCGTGGAAGCGGTATGCATCGAGGCCATACTCGCTGCAGGTGGGCCAGAACCGGCACTGGCCGCCCATAAGTGGACCGAGCGTGAATCGATAGACCCAGATCAGGGCGATGAACGGCCAGACTGTCCAGTGCGGGCGGGGAAGCGACGCCGCGGCGGCAGGCTCGGGCTCGACGGCAGGGTCGTTGTCACGCTGACACATGGTCGCCCCCGTCAACCTTGCGGAGCCTGCGGCCCCACTCAACATCTGCCTCCCGCAGCAGTTCGACCAGAATCCGGCGGTACTGTGGGAGAGGCAATGGCGGGCCGCCCCTCCGCAACCTCCCCAGCCCCCCCACCCCCGCTGCCCCACTTCCGTGCGGCCGAACCGTGATGACGATGTCGTAGCTGCCGATGGCCGCGAGTTCGTGCTGTTCGAGACGGAATGCCTCTCGGACAAGGCGCTTGATGCGATTCCGGGCGACCGCGTTGCCCACGCGCGACCCGACAGACAGCCCGATCCGGCAGTGCCCAAGCTCGTTGGGCAATGTGAAGATCGTGATCGGCCCCCGCGATTTGCGGAGCTTGGCCTCGAACGCCGCGGCGAACTGGCGGGCGTGGGTAAGCCGGTGCCTATCGCGGAAATGGAGAGAGTCGGCGGGTGCCATGGTCGTGAGGACGTTAGGGAAGTGGGGAGAGAGGTGGCGGGTGAGGGATTGATGGGAGGGGGAAGTGGGATGTCGGATGTCGGATGGGCGGATGGGCGGAGTGCGGAGCGGAGCGGAGAGGCGAAGGCGGGAAGAGTTGAAGGCGAGTAGGGGAGTGGGAAGCTGCGGGAGTGAGGGGTGAGCCACAATGGAAATCGCAAAGTTGCGCGCGAGACTGCCCTGATGTGGGGGGTGTCATTGACAGGTGGACTGGGCGGGAGCGCGGACCGGGGAAGGCGCGAAGGGCGCGCAGTTGCGGCCGCGGAAATGGGCTGATCGGTGGTCATGTGGTTCCCGTCCCCCCCAATGAAGACCAATGTGCGGCCGCGGAATCGTGGCGGCAGCAGAGCGAAGTATACATCACAGGGAGGGGAATTGAAAGGCCTTTGTTTGGGTGTCGAGTGATTACCCAAGGGTTGGGCTTCTGGCGGTCGATCAACGGCTCGTTTCCAAGGCATGGCACCGGATGGGGCTTGGGCACGACATGGATGTCAGCACGCTCGCCCGATGCGCCGAGGCGTTCTTTACGACCAGAGCGAAAGACCTGGCACCGGCGAAGAACCGCCCAGCCGAAGCTTGATCAGTTCTGGCGCGGTGTGCGCACGGTCAGCCATGTGGCGATCGTGATCGTCGCGACGCGCAGCAGGTTCTCGATGAGCCTGCCGCCGCCCGCGCCGCCTTCGGCCGCGGCGAGCATCCAGCCCAGGTTCATCCCCGCGTGCAGAATCATCGGCACCCAGAGCGATCGCCATCGCGACAGGAGCCAGGCGTACCACATGCCCCCGACGAACGTGACGATCAGGTTCGGCCAGCCGCGTGCGACGCCATCCATCGACCAGTCGATGTGGATGGATGCGAAGATCGCGGCCGCGAGCGAAGCGTTGAGCCAGAATCGCCAGCCAGTCCAGCCGATCGCCGCGGCGGCGACCACGCCGACAAGCAGGCCGCGGAAGAAGAGCTCTTCCATGATGGGCGCGCGGATGACGCCTTTGAAGACTCGCGGCCAGAACTCCGCGAGATCCGAACTCCAGAGACCGGCGCGGAAGGAGATGATGAGTCCGCCCAGGACCATGGGCGCGAGGGCGATCAGGCACACGGCAAGCCAGCCCGCGCGGCCGCGGCGGAGACCCAGGAGCGCAGCCGGTGCGTCCGATTGTTTACCTCGCGCAAGCAAGCGGTGCACGATGAACGCGCCGAGGAAGCCGATGAGCGTGTAGATGATCAGGTTGTCGCAGTTGCGGACGGCATCGGGCACGCCGCGGGCTGCGAGCCACTGGTGCAGCGACTGGTACGGGGCCCACTGGGCGCGGAAGCGTGTGAGGACGACGCAGGGGAGGGCGAGGAGCCACGGGATGGCGATGAGGGGCCAGGTGGTGGCGAGCGGGGCGGAGGGAGGCGACGGAGTGGTGTTCACGGTCTGTGAATCTAGGCCGCGCGGCGCTTGGTGGACGATCGCGACTTGGCCGTCGGGGCGGCTGCACGTTTGGCGGATGGAGCCCGCGATGCTTCGCCGCGGCGGGCCTTGGCCTTCTTCTTTTTCTTTGTCCTGGCCGATGCGGCGGCCTCGCGGTCGAGTTCGGCGACTGCGCGGCGGACAGCGCGCTTGATGGCGGCATCGATGGCGCGGCCATCGCGGAAGATCTCAGAAGCTGACATCGTCTTACTCGCTGCCATCGGCAAGCTCCTGCAGGCGCTTCCAGTCGCCGGGATGATAGATCACGGGCAACAAGCCTCTTCTACCTGCCGTCACTTGGCGGGGTGCCGCGGCGGAGTTGTCATACACCCGCCAGTCGCCCGAGCGTTCAGCAATCCGGCATATACAACTCGAAGAGATTCGCCGCAGACCGCTGGTAACGGCGACGGACAACAGCCTCCGGCACCAGATGACCGCCTTTGCGGACTCTCGCGCGGACACGACGCACGGCAAGCTCGGGCGAACGAAGCCAAATGTAAAGCAGAAGGATCTCAAACCCTCGGCCCGCCAACCCCGACAGCCACGGCGCAAAGCTCCGGCTCGCGAGCGTAGATCCAAACGCGAACGACTCGCGCGCCGCGGCAAGTTCGTGCAGGCGAGCGAGCATGATGCGGCCCGCCGCGAACGCGGCGCGATTCGGATCGAAGCCCGACAGGCCCGCGGCGATGGTGTCGGCGTTGACGAACTCGGTGATGCCGAGCGTGCGGTCGAGGACTTCGCGGGCGATGGTGGACTTCCCCGCGCCGTTCGGGCCGCCGATCACGATGACTTGGGGAGGAGAACTGGACATGCTCGCGACAGCATAACTCAGCATCGAGCGTCGGTCACTTTACAAACACCTTCTTCACGCGAACTCTGCCGAGGTGCTGATTGATCTCGTCGAGACTGAACCACTCGGGATCCCAGTCTCCCAGCCATGCCAGCCGCTCGTGGTCATACGCGTGCTTCTTGGTTCGCGGCGGCGGATTCTTGCGGAGTTCGAGCAGGTCCTGGTATGCGTACAGACCGCCGGAATCTTCCGGCGGCCCGTTGCGTGTGCCGGCGACACAGATCGCCGCTCGTTGTTTGCCGGAGAAGACTCCCTTGCCGTATTCGATCCAGGTCTCACGCGGGTACTCGAAGGTGTCGCTGTCAATCTCCCGCTCGAAGTCGATGGTGTGCATCCACGAGTCCCCGAAGTCGTACTCGTAGGCGATGCGCTTTGGGGGCTTGGTGAAGATCTGTGAGAGCTGGATCTTCCGCTCGTCGATCGCGTTGTCCTCCTCGAACCGGAGCTCGCGCGGGGCGGGGGTGGCGTAGCGTGTTCCGTCCTCTTCGTGGAACTGGTGCATGTGGCAGTTCTGCCAGCCGAAAGCGATCTGGAGAATGGTGTGGAGTTGTCCGAGCGTCAGCCGCGGATCGACGTGCAGATGGCGCCAGACTTCCGGGTCGGAATCCAGCAGTGATGCGCGGAGTTGGAGCATGAGTGGCATGCGGGGAGTTTAGCAAAGCGGCCGCGGAGGGCAGAGAATGGGGGCGGTACATTGGAGGGGCTCGGGCGGCCACGGCCAAAGCAGTGCCCCCCAGGCACGGGACCGACAATCCTTCGGGGAGAGAGCGTCGAATGCACTATCTTAGCGCGATGCGATTGCTCACGATCCAAGGCGTGATCGAACGACGGCTGCTCGTAAACTTTCGGGCGGACCCAGCCGCGGTCATGCGCGTGCTCCCTGCTCCCTTCGAGCCGATGATCGTCGGCGGCCATGCGATTGTGGGAATCTGTCTGATCCGCATGGGCAGCATTCGACCCAAGTTCCTTCCAGCGATTTGCGGGATTCGCTCCGAGAATGCGGCGCATCGGATCGCTGTGCGGTGGCGGGATGGCGGACAGGAACACGAGGGCGTGTACATCCCGCGCCGGGACAGTTCATCGCGGCTCAACACCCTTGTCGGCGGCAGACTGTTCCCCGGGCTTCACCATCGCACGACGTTCAGGGTCGCCGAACAAGCGGATCGGTACGAGATCGAGATGAACAGCCGGGACGGGCGCGGCAGTCTGTCGGTGCAGGGGCGGAAGACTGAGACATGGCCCGGCAGCTCCGTTTTCGACGGAGTCGCTCAGGCGTCGGCGTTCTTCAAGCGCGGGTCGCTGGGCTATTCTGCGACGCGGGAGTCGGGAATCTACGACGGCCTCGAACTCCGCTGCCGGGAATGGTCAATGGAGCCCGTCGCGGTGGAGTCCGTGCGGACATCGTATTTCGACAACACCGCAATCTTCCCACGCGGGGGCGTGCAGTTCGATTGCGCACTCGTCATGCGCAACATCGCTCACGAGTGGCATGGTCGTGGACAGATGTGCTGCGCTGAGGCCACTACCACCGCAACTGCCGCGTAGCGACGCCATGGAAGAACAATGACTCTTGTGGCGGAGCTCGGCACCTTGAGGCTGTTGAGGTGCACGGCCCTTTTCGCGTCATCGCTCATGGGTGTCCTCGTATCTTCTTGAGCCGGAAGAGTTCGAACCAGCCACAGATGTGCCCAGATGGACCCAGATAGGAGAGGAGAGATGTGTGGGGATGGCCTCCGTGCTCAGATTGCATCCTCGATAGGCCATGCTCCTCGGTGGATGTTCATCGTCATCCCCGTCTCAACGTCTTCCATCTGGGCAACTCTGGGCTCATCTGTGGCAGCCTTCATTCCGTGCGTCGTCCTCGGCATCAGATCCGGAAACGTTCTACCCAGTGACAGATGGGTTGGAACTTACACGTCCTCCCAATCGTGCTCCGGCTGAGTAGCTGGAAAGATCGGCGCGGATGGGCCGACAAGTCGCCGGACATCGACCCGCGGTCCGAAGTTCAGCAACAAGCCAAGCGGCAGGCGAGTTGTCGTCAAGCAGTTGATGCACTGGGCTTCGTTCGCTGCGGTCAGACCCCTTGCTGCTTTCAGCTCGACGACAACCGCGTCTTCAACAACGAGGTCGGTCACGTACTCACCGACTGCGATGCCGTCGTACCAGACGGTCATGCGACGCTGCTGCTCGACGGCGAGACCGGCCTTGCGGAGTTCGTGGGCGAGGGCATTCTCGTAGACTTTCTCGAGGTATCCGGGGCCGAGCGTGGTGCCGACGGTAAACGCGCAGCCGATGATGCGCTCGGTGAGGTTGTTGAGGTGCGAGGCTCTGCTCGCATCGTCGGTCATGACGCTTCCCCAGTCCGTGTCGAACAAGACTCAAAACCAGCCACAGATGTGCCCAGATGGACCCAGATAAGAGAGGAGAGTTGTGTGGGGATGGCCTCCGTGCTCAGATTGCATCCTCGATAGGCCATGCTCCTTGGTGGATGTTCATCGTCATCCCCGTCTCAACGTCTTCCATCTGGGCAACTCTGGGCTCATCTGCGACTGTCTTTATTCCGTGGCTTGCCTCGCCGTACCCCACATACCTCGCTACTTCCGTCGCCACATCTAGCGTCAAGTCCGTCCTACCAGCTACCCGATGGGCATCGCACCGCACTCCGGGCACACCGCTCCATCCGCTAATCCCGAGCGCGCGTAGCCGCATTGAGTACAGAGCCCGCGGCGTCGGCGTCGCCAGCGCCTCAGCATGCCGGGTCCTCGAAGTACGAGCGCAAAGAGAC
>JBBRUT010000182.1:0-6530 GCA_038247555.1 Phycisphaerales bacterium
CTACACGCTGCATCAGATCCCGAAGGATGAGCCGAAGGTGGCGGCGAGGTGAGGCGGGCTGAAGGCGGGTACGCAGAGAACACAGAGGGGACGCAGAGGTCGCGGAGCGAGCCAATGGTCATCGCTGCGCTGCCGAGCCCTCTCTGTGACGCCATTGGACGGGCTTGATCAAGAGAACTTCGCGTCGGTCCACTTGCGGTCTGATTGCGAGCTCTCGACTGTCTTTTCGATGAAATGGACGCCGCGGGCACCTTCGTCGAGGGTGGGGTAGTCGAGCGCGGGGCCACCTGTTCCTGCTGCGGCGGAGCCAAGCCCCCCGCTGCTTCCTGCCTTACCACCACTCACCACTCGCGACTCGCCATTCGCCCGCACCATCGCCTCGAACGCGCCGCGATAGATGTTGGCGAAGGCTTCGAGGAATGCTTCGGGGTGGCCGCTGGGGATGCGCGTCGCGGCCTGCGCGGCGGGGCAGAGGTAGGCGTTGCCGCGGCGGAGAACCTGCTCGGGTTTGCCATCGAGCCGGAAGTACAGCGCGTTGGGCTCTTCCTGCCGCCATTCGAGGCCGGCCCTGGTGCCCCAGATGCGGATGCGGAGGTCGTTCTCGCCGCCGATGCAGACCTGGGAGCAGGTGAGGATGCCGCGGGCGCCGTTGGAGAGGCGCAGGAGGAGGTTGGCATCGTCATCGAGCTGGCGGCCGGGGACGAAGCTGGTGAGGTCAGCGCAGATGTGGGTGATGTCGAGGCCGGTGATGTAGCGGAGGAGGTGCTCGGCGTGCGAGCCGATGTCGCCGATCGCGCCGCCGATGCCGGCGCGCTTGGGGTCGGTTCGCCAGTCGGCCTGCTTCTGGCCCCCTCCACCCGTCTGCTCAAGCTTCGAAGCGAGCCAGCCTTGGTTGTACTCGACGATGACCTTGCGGATCTCGCCCAGATCACCCGCCCCGATCATGTGCTTTGCCTGCTTCACCATCGGGTAGCCGGAGTAGTTGTAGGTGACGGCAAATACGCCGCCGCCGCTGGCCTGCGCTGCCGCGAGTTCGCGGGCTTCGGCGGTGTTGATGCACAGGGGCTTGTCGCAGATGACATGGAAGCCTGCTCGCGCGAACGCGCCGGCGATCGGGGCGTGGGCGTGGTTGGGCGTGACGACGGTGACGAAGTCGATGCGCGAGTCCGGCCCCTCACCGACCTGCCTCGCGAGCTCGCGCCCGAGCATCTCCTGCCATGTGCCGTAGTTGCGGTCATCTGGCAAGTTCCACGGCGACTCGCGGCCAGATTCCTTGGCGCGAACCGGATCGCTGGACATGCAGCCGGCGACAAGCTGCGCGCGGCCGTCGAGCGTCGCGGCCATGCGGTGCACTGCGCCGATGAAGGCTCCCTTGCCGCCACCGATGATGCCCATTTTCAGTTTGTGCATGGTTGAATCTCGAAGGCGGTCCACAGAGGTCACGGAGACGGACACAGAGGGCACAGAGGGAAGATGGGTCTTCAAGAGAGAGAGAGAGAGAGAGAGAGAGAGAGAGCAAGGACTGAACCAAACACTCAAGCCAGAGTAGGTTCTGCGGCGAAGGCACTGCATGTGCATTCAATCTGTACTCTCTGTGCCTTTGTGTCCAGCTCTGTGACCTCGGTGGAGCTGACTCTCTTCACTTCGCAAATGCCGCGTCAAATGCGCGCTCGCCCGCGGGGAAGTCGAGGCGGCGTGTGAACGCGCAGGATTCCTTTGCGCCGTGGTCGCGGTCCATGCCGGCATCTTCCCACTCGACACTGAGCGGGCCGGAATAGCCGATGCGGTTGAGGGAGCGGATGATGGCTTCCCAGTTGACATGGCCGCGGCCGACGCTGCGGAAGTCCCAGCCGCGGCGGACATCGCCGAAGGCCAGGTGCGAGCCGAGCACGCCGGACATGCCGTCGCCGCCCTTGTTGTTGCCGGGGCCGTAGTGCACCGCGACGTCCTTCATGTGGACGTGGAAGATGCGGTCGGCGAAGCGCTCGATGAACTTGTTTGGCGCGATGCCCTGCCAGAGCAGGTGCGAGGGATCGAAGTTGAAGCCCAACGCCGGATGGTTGCCGATCGCGGAGAGCGCGGCCTCGGCGGTGTAGTAGTCGTACGCGATCTCGCCGGGATGCACTTCGAGCGCGAACTTCACACCGGCGTGCTTGAAGGTGTCGAGGATCGGGCCCCATCGCTTAGCGAAGTCGTCGTACCCGGCCTTCACATCTTCGGGACCGGTGGGCGGGAAGAAGTAGAGCTTGCCCCAGATGCTCGAGCCGGTAAAGCCGTTGACGACCTTGACGCCCAGGGCCTTGGCGGCGAGCGCGGTTCGCTGCATTTCTGCCGCGGCGCGGCGGCGGACGCCCTCGGGTTCGCCATCGCCCCAGATTTCCGGCGGGAGGATCGACTTGTGACGGCGGTCGATGTCATCGCACACCGCCTGGCCGACGAGGTGGGCGGAGATGGCCCAGGTCTTGAGGCCATGCTTGGCGAGGAGGTCGTGGCGGGACTGGCAGTAGTTTGCACCGTCGCCCCCCGAGGCTTTGGCAACTTCGAAGTGGTCGCCCCAGCAGGCGAGTTCGAGGCCGTCGTAGCCGAAGCCCTTCGCTTTCGCGGCCATGGTGTCGAGCGGGAGATCGGCCCATTGGCCGGTGAAGAGTGTGACGGGTCGGGGCATGGTGAGTTCCGGGGGATGAGGGACCGAGGGATCGAGAAGAATGAAGAAGAAGAAGAGCCAGAAACAGAAAGGGCGGGAGGAAAGACAGGAAGCAAAGGCAGGAGCCCCCTCCCCCGGCTGCGCCGGGACCTCCCCCGTGGGGGAGGTTGGGGAAAAAGGCCACATAGACGGCGAAGCGGGGCGTCGCCCATAGGTGGAGTCGAAGGCCAGCGTACCACACGCACTACGATCCGTCGATGGCCGCGACGCACAGGGAACTGCCGGTAATTGATCTTGGCCGCATGGAGTACGCCGCGGCGTACGCGGTGCAGCAGGTGCATCACGCGGAGGTTCTGGCTTTGCGGGAGAACCCGGAGGCGGGAGAGGCGCCGGGGCGGATTCTGCTGGTCGAGCATGACCCGGCGGTGATCACGGTGAGCCAGCGGAAGGATGCGCGGCAGCACCTGGTGGCGACGCCGGAAACGCTGTCGCGGCATGGCGTGACGGTCGCGGAGACCGATCGCGGCGGGGACATCACGTATCACGGACCGGGGCAGTTGGTGGTGTACCCGATCATCGATCTGAACGCACACAAGCTGCGGCTGCATGACTACATGCGGCTGCTGGAGGATGCGGTGATTGATGCGCTGGCGGAGTTTGGCGTGCGGGGGCAGCGCGATGCGGGCGCAACGGGGGTGTGGGTCGGGGGGAAGTGGGATGTGGCCCCCCCGAGTGGGATTGCGGATGTGGAAGAGGAGGAGCCAAAGCCAAAGGCAAAGATCTGCGCGATGGGAGTGAGGGTGCGGCGGTGGGTATCGATGCACGGGCTTGCGCTCAACGTCACGACGAATCTTGAGCACTTCAAGCTGATCGTGCCGTGCGGGCTGGCGGGGCGGCCGGTGACGAGCCTGCGCGAGCTGCTGGGGAAGAAGTGCCCGGAGATGGGACGCGTGAAGCAGGTGCTCGCGGGCACACTCAATGCGCGGCTGGAGCAGGCGAAAGCTCAAACTTCTGGGGAAGGAACATCGGACGGATCGCGAGACATTCACCACGGGGTGCACTGAGAGCACGGAGAGCGAGAGCGAAGAGTTTCAAGCAACCAGGACTCGGGCTGGAGGGCCGGCACCCAGTTCGGTGCTTCTCTGCTCAGTGGCCTCCGTGATCTCCGTGGTAAAGACCTTTGACTTCAGTCCAGCTTCAGGTCGGCCTTCACTTCTTCGGTGATGTCGCTGCCTTCGGGGGCGACGGTGATGGGCCGGCCGAGGAACGCCTCGACGAGGCGCTCGGGGTCGGTGGTTTTGATTTCCTTCTCGGCGGTGCGCGAGGCGATGACGTGGGTGTAGCCGAGCCGCTCGGCGACGGCGGCGGCGGAGCTCTTCACTTCCTCGAAGGCATTCACGTACTGCTTGGCGACGAAGTCGGTGTAATCCTGCTGCGCCTTGCCGCGGAGCAGGGCAAACTCGCTGCGCTTGCGCTGGAAGGTGCGGGCCTTCTCCTGCGCGGCTTCATCCTTGGGGTCGGCGTCTTTGAGTTCATTCTCGAGCGCGACCAGTTCATCTTCGAGCGGCTTCATGCGGAGGCGGATGCGTTCTTCCTCGGCTTTGCGGGGCGCATCGAAGCGTTCACCGGTGACGAACTTCTCGACCAGCTCGTAGACATCGCAGGTGGCGATGCGGGCGGAGACGGGCTCCGCGCCGACCATCGCGGATGCGCTGCGGGTTGACGCCGCGGCGGTCGCGGCGAACTGCGGGCGCAGGGCGAGGATGATGCAGGCGAGCAGTGCGCCGTAGACGAAGAGACGTTCCCTGGTCTTCATGGTGGGTTCTCGGCTTGCCGGAAGTGCCCGGCTGGAGGTGCTGGGGGATGCGGGAAGCGGACGGGAGGTGCAGATATATGCGTCAAGAGGGTATGCTTGGAGCCCTGGTACCCGGTGTTTCTGCTGGAGTTCCCCATGCGCGACCCGCGTCTTGACAAGCTGTCCGATGTTCTGGTTCGATACTCCGCCCGCGTGAAGAAGGGCGATGTGGTGAGTATTCAGGCCGAACCGGTGGCGATGCCGCTGATCGAGGCGATGTACGAAGCGGTGCTGCGCGTCGGCGGGAATCCGTACTGGGTGCCGCGGGCGGAGAATCTGCACGAGTTGCTGCTATCGCAGGGGAGCGATGAGCAGATCAGCTTCTTGAACCCGGCGGAGCTGCACCGCGTGCAGACGGTGGATGTGCACTTTGGCTTCTGGGCGGAGGTGAACAGCCGGTACCTGAGCGGCGTGGATGCCGGGAAGATCGCCAAGCATCAGGCGGCGCGGAAGCCGTGGTTCAAGGTGTTCATGGAGCGCGCGGCCAAGGCGCAGACCAACGAGCCCGGCGGGCTGCGATGGTGCGGCACGGCGTACCCGACGCAGGGCGCTGCGCAGGATGCGGAGATGTCGCTCCGGCAGTATGAGGACTTTGTGTTCCGTGCGGGGCTGCTGCACCTGCCCGACCCGGTGGCGGCGTGGGAACAGGTGCACATCAAGCAGGAGCGCGTGCGCGAGTATTTGCAGGGGAAGAAGAACCTGCGCTTCCGCGTGCCCGCGGCGGATGGGCACGATGGTACCGATCTGCGCGTGGATGTCTCGAAGGGGATCTGGATCAACTGCGCGGGGCACGAGAACTTCCCCGATGGCGAGGTGTTTGCGGGGCCGACGGGCGTTGATGGGCATGTGAACTACACGTTCCCGGCGGTGTATCAGGGGCGCGAGGTGGATGGTGTGCGGCTGGTGTTCGAGGCGGGGCGGGTTGTCGATGCGAGCGCGAAGAAGAACGAGGAGTACCTGATCAAGATGCTGGATCAGGATGCGGGCGCGAGGAACCTTGGTGAGATCGCGATCGGCACGAACTACTCGATCAAGGGCTTCACGAAGAACACGCTGTTTGATGAGAAGATCGGCGGGACGTTTCACGCCGCGGTGGGTGCGGGATACCCGGAGAGCGGCAGCACGAACGAGAGCGGTCTGCACTGGGACATGGTGTGCGACCTGCGGCCCTGTGCGGGAGCATCCGGCGGCGGGACGATCGAGGCGGATGGGGAGGTGTTCCACAAGGATGGGCAGTTCTTGCGGGATGGGTGGCCGGGGAGGGAGTGAGTTGGATGTGGGATGTCGGATGTCGGAAGTGGGAAGGCGGAAGATTTCAAGGCCGTACGCAGAGGTCGCAGAGACGACGCAGAGCAGCCGGTCGCAGTTTGAAAGGCCCCCTCAAAGACTTGCTTCGTGCGGCCCTTCCCCCCACCTCCCCCTCCACCCCGCAGCATCTCCGCGTTCCCTGCCAGCTCGTATAGCCGGTGCCCGTCCCGATACGTTGCGATGACCACGCCCGCCTTACGCAGCTCCGACAGGTGCTTGCTGACTGTCGGCTGATCCAGGTCCAGCAGGTTGGCGAGTGTTCCCACATCCCACCGCCCGGTCCCCAACCGGAACATCAACTCGTACCGCACACCCGCGGCGTTCGCCACCGCCTTCAGCACCTGATGCAGCTCCCGCGGCAAGGTCGCCGTAGTTTCCACGGCCTTCCGCCTGCGGGCTCGCCGCAGCGAGAGCGGTACGGAATCTGCATCTTCACCGCATACGCCTTCATCCTCCCTGCTCGCCCTGCACGCAGCAACAGGCCGCTCTTTCGGCCGCTCATTCGATGGTGCGGCATCGCCTTGCGTCACCTCGCCCGAGCGTCCACGCCGCGGGCCTGACGAACCGCTTCTCCCGCCCCCTCCGGCCGGAGCTTCATTGTCCACAGCACACCTCCGCCTGCCTTGGGCCGTACGAAGAGGTCAACCCGCGCACTCGCACGCACGCGCCCCCCGCCCCCTACGCCCTCCCCTTCGCCGGTCACCGATGCCAAGCCGCGCCCCC
>JBBRUT010000183.1:0-6512 GCA_038247555.1 Phycisphaerales bacterium
CTGCGGGAGGGAGTTGCCTCCGCCGCTTCACCCGGTAGGATTGCTGGCCTCAAGACCGTAGAAATAGGGGATTAGTGTAACGGTAGCACGAGTGACTCTGACTCACTTAGTCTAGGTTCAAATCCTAGATCCCCTGCTTTTCAACCGCGTTCGAGCGTCTGTCCCGGCCAACCCTGAAGCACTCAGGGTTTGTGGCGGCACGCACTCCACGTCCTCACCCCCATCCCCTCCAAGCCCCAGCCTGCTCTTCCCCGCCCCCCACCCCCCCCGCGCAATCGGCAACGATGAGCGATTCGCTGTGACCGCGCTTATGGTTGATCGGGCTCGGCAAACTCCATCGCAAGCCCCCTCGAATGCCGCCGCAAACGCCGCCGCGGCCGGAACAGCCGACCCCTCTTGCACAGGAGCTTCGACCATGTCTGACCCCAGCCGAACCGTGCGCCTCCAGCGGATTCTCCGTTGTCCGCCCGACCGCCTCTACCGCGCGTTCATCGACCCCAAGGCCCTGGTGAAGTGGATGGCCCCGCACGGGTTCGTCGGCGAAGTCCATTCGATCGATCCCAAAGTCGGCGGCGGCTACCGCATGTCGTTCACCAACTTCAACACCGGCCAGACCCATTCCTTCGGCGGGACCTATGTCGAAATGCGGCCCAATGAACTGATCCGCTACACCGACAAGTTCGACGATTCCAACCTCCCCGGCGAGATGCAGATGACCGTCAAGCTGCGAGCTGTGCCCGCTCCGCCGGAGCTGACCATCACCGAACTGACCATCGTGCAGGAGAACATTCCCGCGGCGATCCCCGTCGAGTTCTGCTACATGGGGTGGCAGGAATCGCTCGAACTGCTGACGAAGCTGGTGGAACCGGCGATTCCGTGAGGCGAGCGGGGGGGCGGGGTGAGAGGGCGAGCCGGAAAGAGCATTTGTTTGGGTATGGATGCGGTAGCCAAAGTGTGCAGGCGGCAATGAAAAAGGGGCCCTCGCACGCGCGAGGACCCCTTCGGTGAAACTGCTCGATTCAGTATCCCAGCCCTCGTTCATTCATAGCACGGGTTTTGCCCGTAGGAGAACCATGTGCTCAGGAACGCGAAGATCGCGGGAACGCCGCAGGTTCCACCGTAGCACTTCGCTCCATTGGTGTCAGCCATCCAGTCGCTGAGGAAGGAGAAGATATCCGGTACGCCGACCTCAAGGTCGCCGTCCCAGTCAGCATCGCAGGGTTCGCACAAGTCGATGATGCCATTATCGTTGGTATCAAGGTCGGGGAACTCATCCTCCGGGTCTGCATCACCCTCGGCGATGTCCAGTGCATCATCGCGATCGTTCGCGTTGCAGTCAACGATGTGGTCAAGCCCGCAGTGATCCGAGCTGTGGAAGATATCGATGTCTTCGTCAGTGAAATCCAAGTCCCCGTTGAGGTCCGCATCCGGGTGCTGGTCCAGGTAGTCCTGGTAAAAAACGGATTGATCAGTGAAGCTGATGACGTTGTCAAGGTTCCAGTCCGCCAGGCACCACACCGCGCGGTATGCCCGCCGATTGCTTTGGTGGCGTTCGTGCATCGCACCGATCGCCGTGACCACGTGATCGACGAGCTGCGCGTGCGGGACGCCGCTCGTGTCGACAAACCCCGGCACATACCAGTCGAAGTGGTTGACGCCGTAGTCGATCGCCTGCGAGCCGATGTCCGCAAAATCATCCCCATCGAGCCACCCGTCCTTGCTGGTGAATGGTTCGTTCGGATACGTCGCCCACCGCGAGACCACTTCCTGGTTTCCGTCGTAGCTGCCCGGTCCAAATGTGAGCGTGTAGGGATTCTCAGGCAGCGCGAGTGTCTGCGCCCGGGCCTGCTCCATCGCCCACTTCTTCCCCGTCGCGAGAAAGCCATCAGCGTCCGTATCTTCTCCGTAATATCCACAGAACGTTTCGATGAGGGGCCACGGGACATCACCGATAAGGTACTGCTGCGCCACAAAGGTCGGGTAGTACACAATGAACTCGTCGCCGTTCTGCGGCACGTTGAGCAGGTCGAGACCCTCCGGGAGGAGCAATGCACCGTCTGCCCACCCCGTGACCGCGACGGTGGTCCCGATGTTGTTACCGAACGTGAATTCGACAAACAACGGCGTCTGCGCCGTGAGGAACGAAGCTGGATCAAACAACGTCGTCGAGTTGTGGAGATTGCCGAACGATGCAACCACGATCTCGTCGCTTGTTGAGCCAAAGCCAACCGTTCCGGAGCTTGTGCTCTCGGCCGAGTGTTGATAGAGAGGCACGACGCGCCCGTCTCCGAGCGGGTCATAAGGAATTCGCGAGTTGGTGATGCAGCCGTACGCGTCCCAGTTGACGCTTCCCTGCCATGTCGGGGTCCCGTGATAGACACTCGAGGCTGGCCCCGTCGGCACGCCGCGCGGCTCAGTTTCCTCCGAGTCCGTCACCCCGTAACCATCGCCGATGAGATACTGCGTCAGCCTGGCATCGGGCCAGATCGCCCGAAGGTGCTGCCACGTGGACTTTTCCCGGTGGTAGTTGTACGCCGTCAAGAGTGTGGCACCGAGATACGAGTGAATGTCCTTATTGCCGGGACCATACTCCGAGCCTTGCGGCGTATAGGTCAGCGGTTCCCCGGTGAAGAGCGGGTCGAGGGGGTTGCCGTTCCGGTAGGCGAAGTCCGCGTGCCACGTTGCCAGGTTGCGCACGCCGTCGATCGTAAAGCCCTCATCTTCTTCCTCTCCCGCGGGGTCCGTCGCAGCACGCGGGTCCGCCAGGTAGTCGAGGTAGTTGTCCCAGTCGACGATCACCGCGCCGATATCCTCCGTCCCGACGATGACCGCCACCGGGTCGGGCAGCCCGGTCCCCGCCCACTCCGCCACGAGGTAGGTACGGAAGGCGACCATCCATGTCTCCAGATCGTTTGACCCGTTCTTGAAGAAGTAGCAAGGCTTGTAGTCGTCGCGATGGCCCCGTTTCATGCGGAACCGCGGATTCTCCGTAATGGACACGCTGAATGGCGAGTCCACCGTGAACGTCTGATTGGACTGGTTGTACCCCGTGATGGTCTTGTAGCCTGGCACGCCATCGAACGTGACCTCCGCGGGCCACGGCTCTAAGTAGTACTCCTCGTCGTACTGAGCGAAGAACGCCGCGTGCGAACTGGCAACGGTGAAGGTGGTCGCGCTCGCCGACACGGCATTCATTGCTCCGATATGCCCCCAATCCTGATCCGAGTAGATGTATCGATCGGACCAGAGCTTACCCGGCACAACATCAAACTCGTGGTTGGTGAAGGCGGGGAGCGCATCGGGCGGCACCATGTGCCAAGCCGTGCTCTGACCGACGGCATCCAACCGAAGCGCCCAGCGGAAATCCGCAGTCGTGGAATAGGCACCGCCGTCCCAGTCCGCCTTCGCCGCCGTCACCCGATCGATGACTTTCTGAGCGGCGAGCTCCGGGTCTGGATCCTCCCGCACATCAAGGTAGATGTGTGGCGCGATGAGCGCGCCGTTGGCCGAGAGATTCCACAGATCGGCGATCGGCGTTGCCGATGAGTTGTTGAGGGCCAGCGGATCGCCCGTGGTCCACAGCGTGTGGATAACGCCCTCCTGCAGGAGCCGCCTTGCCGCAGTCCGGCTCATCGCGATGCCGGGCGCAAGAGGGTCGCACAGTGTGGGAGGCGTTGACGGCGTCGGGCAGGGAGAGTTGTCGGAGTAAACGCCGCCGAGGAGCGTACACGCATGCGGCGTCGTCACGGTACAACTTCCGTCGGATACGCAGCACGCGCCCGCAACCGGCAACGCTTGACCGCTCGCCCTGCTGGAGAATGAGCAGGTACCGGCCACGCCAGCAATGACAGCACCGAACCTTTTTAGTAGGACATTCATCGAACCTCCACATCAGATGTGAACCCAAGTTCGCCGCGGACAGCACACCGATCATGGGTGCGTACAAAGCGGCTGTGAATATGCAACATAACAAGAAGTCACGGCTTCTGCAGATCGCGGCACGCCCTTCACACACTTTTGACCGTCAGGCCCATTGTGCAGATTGAGAGAGCTTGCATGCAAGACCGAGGAACTCGATCCCAAGTTGTTGCGTCATGGCGTATCACGTGGTATGCTGGGCTGCACTGACAGCCCCGACTTCCCCGAATGGATGCCATGATGAACATCTTTTCATTCAAACTCGCGGCGGCCGTGTGCGTCGCATCCGTTATGGGACAGTCGGCCAGCGCAGGTAGTCTGGTGTTCAACGGCGGCTTCGAGACCGGAGACTTTGCGGGCTGGAGTGTGCCGCCGAATGCCCCGCCCCCGAACGGCGTGAACTTTCAAGTCCGCACCGGAAGCGCGCAGAGCGGAACTCGATATGCGGTGCTGTCCTCTTTCTCCCAGCAGTACATCTCACAGACCCTCCCCACCCAAGCCGGGCAAGATTACCTGCTCAGCTTCTGGCTCAGGTGGGACTTTGGGATGGCTGGCGAATTGCTGACAGTTCGCTGGGAGGGCCAATCCGTGCTCGTGGTGCCCGGCACGATCCAAGGGGCGCCTTGGACCCAGTTCACCCTTCCGCTCCACGCCAACATCACCGGCTCTTTCCTCGAGTTCGGCCAGAACGCATTCCCCGGTGAGTTTCACATCGACACGGTCAGTGTCGTCCCAGTCCCCGCCCCCTCCGCCGCGCCCCTCCTCCTTCTCGGCTCCGCAGTCGCCCTCCGCAGGAAGCGACGATGAGCACGGTCCACGGATTCGCGTTCCGCATCGGCTTCGCGGCTGCTCTTTGCTTTGCGACGGTTATGGAACAGTCGGCCAGCGCGGGCAATCTGGCGTTCAACGGTGGGTTTGAGACGGGGAGTTTTTCAGGGTGGAACGTTCCGGCACCGATGTCGATGCAGAATCAATTCACGGTTAATCAACTGGGTGGACCGCACAGCGGCACCTATTACGCGCAGCTTTCCTCCTCCTCCCTCCAGTTCGTCTCCCAGACCCTGCCGACCCAGGCCGGACAGGACTACGAACTGAGCTTTTGGCTGCGAAAAACGTCGACATTCCCGGGTGGACTCATGGTGCGGTGGGAAGGAAGCCCGATTTTTTCGCAGCTACTCTTTGGTCCAGAAGACCTTACTTGGCGGCAGTTCACCCTCCCGGTTCATGCCAACATCACCGGGTCCTTCCTCGAGTTCGGTCAAGCATACTTTCCGGAAGAGTTCCACATCGACGACATCAGCGTCGTGCCGGTGCCTGCGCCGAGTGCCGCGGCGGTACTGGTGACGGGCGGGGCGATGGCCGCGATGCGGAGAAGGCGGCGGTGAGAACGGGCAGCAATAGCGGCTGGGGTTGGGCCACGTCGCGAGACGTGAAGCGTCAGGCTCGGCATGTCGGATGAGTGCTGAACGCCGTGGGTCAGGAGCACTGGCCACGCGCAAACCCGTGCCGCTCGAATCCCTCGCCGAACTGGTCTTTCCTGCCCGCTCCGCCGCCTACCGAGCCGCTTGCCTCACCCTTCCGCACACCAGACAACCCTCTTGACACTCACCCTTCCATAAGCCATACTGTCCCCATGTGCTTCAAGGGGACCAAGTCGCCGTGCCACCGAGGTCGCCAGCTTTGGGGCGTCCTCGGTGCTGCTCTTTCAAGCAGAACCCCCCACACACCCACCCACAAACAGGCACTCTCGCGAGCAGCATTTCCTTTTTCACTCGCCCCCACAACCAGCTATCAGACCACCCATAAACGGGCGGTCTGCGCGCAACATTCTCTTCTTCACTCGACCCCTCACCAGCCATCCGACCACCCACAAACAGGCAGTCTCGCGCGCACCATTTTTGTTTTTCCACTCAACCCCGCACCCACCGCCACCCACCCACAAACGGGCAGTCTGCGCGCACCATTTTGTTTTCCAAGGAGAGTCGCTACCGCTTGATTTCGCTCACCACTTTCCCGTCGATAATCGCGCAGATGCAGTGCGTGGTGTACTCAAACGGGTCGCCGTCGTACAGGGCGACATCGCCATCCTTGCCGACCTCCAGCGAGCCCAGTCGCTTGTCGATCCCGAGGATGCGGGCGGCATCGATGGTGATGGTGGCCAGGGCCTGCTCGAAGCTCAGCCCGTTGGCCGCGGCGATCGCGGCCTCGAACAGCACGATGCGGACCTTGGGGACGTACCCCTCGTAGCCGCTCTGCATCGCGATGGTGATGCCCGCCTCGCGCAGCTTCGCGGCGGTGGTAAAAGAGGAGTTCTCCATCTCCCCCACTGCCCGCATCATGCTGGGGTGGATGATGACGGGGATGCCGGCCTCTTTGATCTGGTCGGTGAGGAGGAAGCTCTCGGCCGCGCCGTCGAGGATGAGCTTGAAACCAAACTCGTCGCGGAGGCGGAGCGCGGCCTCGATATCCTGGGCGCGCTGCGCGGTGATGAGCAGCGGAACCTCGCCGCGGAGTGCGGAGGCGAGGGCCTCGAGGCGGAGGTTGCGGTCGGGCGCTTTGCCCGCCTCGGCCTTGGAGACTTTCTGGTCGTACTC
>JBBRUT010000184.1:0-6486 GCA_038247555.1 Phycisphaerales bacterium
AAAAACCCTCCCCTTTTTGGGCCTGTCATGAGTCACTGATGTGATCGGGATTGGGAGGGTCGGATGGAGCAGCGGTCGCTTTTCGGATTGTCGGAGCAACTTGAGAAGCTGAGCAAGCATGGCGATCCTCTGGAGGTGCTCCAGGCAACCGTCGATTTCGAGTATTTCCGAGGTTGGCTCGTCGAGGGCCTCGGATATGGTGATGGCGTCAAGGGAGGCCGGCCACCCTTCGATCCGGTGGCCATGTTCAAGGCGCTGATCCTCCAGACCCAGCACAATCTCAGCGACGCGCGGATGGAGTTCATGATCCGCGACCGGCTGTCCTGGATGCGGTTTCTCGGCCTCGATCTGGGCGGGCCGACGCCCGACGAGAACACCATCCGGCATTTCAGGAACCGGCTGACGGAGACCGGCACGTTGAAGCGGGTGATGAAGGCCTTCGGCTGGCAGCTCCGGAAGAAGGGCTACGTCCCGATGTCGGGGCAGATCGTCGACGCGAGCCTGGTGCCGGTGCCGAAGCAGCGCAACACCGAAGGCGAACGGAAGGAGATCAGGGCGGGCAAATCGGCGAAGGAGATCTTCTGGCCAGACGCGCCCAACAAGGCCGCCCAGAAGGACGTGAACGCGCGCTGGACGCTGAAGATCGGCGGGAAAGTGCGCTACCGGCCGGACGGCACGCCGCTCCCGATGATCGCGGTGCCGGTGTTCGGCTACAAATCCCACATCGCCATCGACCGCCGCTACGGCTTCATCAGGGAGGCCGCCGTGACCTCGGCGTCCGCGGCGGACGGACGCATGCTCCGGCATCCGGCGACGACGGACAACACCTCGTCCGAGGTCTGGGCGGGTGAGCCGGGGAGTGCCACCGGTTCGAACGAACCGGCGAACACCTGTAGATCGCAGACGAACGAGAAGTGGCTGGCAGCGAAGATGCTGACCAGCCGGATCCACCGTCGCAAGCCGATGGGGAAACCGATGCCGGAGGCCACTGCCCGGGCCAACGCGAAGAAGTCGTCGGTCCGTGCACGGATCGAGCACGTCTTCGCGCACCAGAAAAATCGCTTCGGCCTCTTCATCCGCACGATCGGGATCGCCCGCGCCGAGGCGAAACTGACACTCGCCAACCTCGCCTGCAATTTCGACCGCCTCGTCTTTCATGAACGCAGGGCGACCATGGGATGAGTCCGTCCAAAAGGGCGGAGTCCGACGCCAGATCGCCCTGATCCGGTCAGATAAACGTGCCTACAGCACCCGGAGCGCACCCGGAGCGCACCCGGAGGGTCAAATCGACGGGTTGTTGCGGGTGTCCAGCTTGAACGCGATACTTGCCGTCGCACCCGCGAGCGCGACCTTGCCCCTCTGCCGCCCGGCGGGGCATAAGAGGCGCAATAGTACTCGCGCAGTGGAACCGACATGGACTTCCAGGAATCCGAATATCACCCCTACGACTTCGCCAACCGGCGGCATATCGGGCCGAGCCCTGCGGAGATTGCGCAGATGCTGGCGGTGGTGGGGGCCGACAGCCTCGAGGCGCTGATCGACGAGACCGCACCGGCGGATATTCGGCAGGCGGCGCCGCTGGACTGGGGGCCCGCACTGTCGGAACAGGGCGTGTTGCACCGGCTGCGGCTGGTCGCGGGCAAGAACCGCGTGCTCACCAGCCTGATCGGGCAGGGGTATCACGGCACGGTGACGCCGCCGGTGATCCAGCGCAACATCTTCGAGAATCCGGCTTGGTACACGGCCTATACGCCCTATCAGCCGGAGATCAGCCAGGGGCGGCTCGAGGCGCTTTTGAATTTCCAGACGATGGTCTGCGATCTGACAGCGCTCGATGTGGCGAATGCCTCGCTGCTCGACGAGGCGACGGCGGCGGCGGAGGCGATGGCGCTGTGCCAGCGGGCGGCGAAGTCGAAGGCGGGCGGGTTTTTCGTGGATCGCGATTGCCATCCGCAGACGATTGAATTGATCGAGACGCGGGCGGAGCCGCTGGGCTGGAGTGTGATCGTGGGCGATCCGCTCACGGATCTGGACCCGAAGGCGGTGTTCGGGGCGATCTTTCAGTATCCCGGCACCTATGGCGATTGTCCCGACCTGCGTGGGCCGATTGCGGCACTGCATGGGGCGGGGGCGCTGGCCTGCGTGGCGGCGGATCCGCTGGCGCTGACGCTGCTGACCCCGCCCGGCGAGATGGGGGCGGATATCGCTGTGGGCTCGACGCAGCGGTTCGGGGTGCCGCTGGGGTACGGTGGGCCGCATGCGGCGTATCTGGCGGTGAAGGATACGCTGAAACGCTCGATGCCGGGGCGGATCGTGGGGGTGTCGATCGATGCGCGGGGCAACCGGGCGTATCGGTTGTCCTTGCAAACGCGGGAGCAGCATATCCGTCGCGAGAAGGCCACGTCCAACGTCTGCACGGCGCAGGCGCTGCTCGCGGTCATGGCCTCGATGTATGCGGTGTTCCACGGGCCGGAGGGGCTGAAGGCCATCGCACAACGCATCCACCGCAAGACGGTACGGCTGGCGAAGGGGCTGGAGTCCCTGGGGTTCGAGGTACGGCCAAAGGCGTTCTTCGACACGATCACGGTGAAGGTGGGCGCGTTGCAGGGGGTGATCCTGAAGGCCGCGGTGGCCGAGGGGATTAACCTGCGCGCGGTTGGGTCGGACCGGATCGGGATCACGCTGGATGAGCGGACGCGGCGCGAGCATACGCAAGGGGTCTGGCGCGCGTTTGGGGGGGACATGCGGGACCGGGCGCTCGATCACGAGTACCGGTTGCCGAAAGACCTCATCCGGACAACGCCTTATCTGACCCACCCGATATTTCACATGAACCGGGCCGAAGCGGAGATGACGCGCTACATGCGACGTCTGGCGGACCGGGATCTCGCGCTCGACCGGTCGATGATCCCGCTCGGGTCCTGCACGATGAAGCTGAATGCGACCGCGGAGATGATGGCGGTGAGTTGGCCGGAGTTCGCGGATATCCACCCTCTGGTGCCGGCGGACCAGGTGCAGGGCTATGCGGAACTGATCGCGGATCTGGAGGACAAGCTGTGCCAGATCACCGGGTATGACGCGATCTCGATGCAGCCCAATTCCGGTGCGCAGGGGGAATATGCGGGGTTGCTGACGATCCGGGCCTATCACCGCAGCCGGGGCGACGATCAGCGCGACATCTGCCTGATCCCGACCTCGGCGCATGGCACGAACCCGGCGTCCGCGCAGATGGCGGGCATGAAGGTTGTGGTGGTCAACGTGGCCCCGAACGGCGATGTGGACGTGGCGGATTTCAAGGCCAAGGCGGAGGCGGCGGGCGAGAGGCTTGCGGCCTGCATGATCACCTATCCCTCGACGCACGGCGTCTTCGAGACGACGGTGCGTGAGGTTTGCGCGATCACGCATGAGCACGGCGGGCAGGTGTATCTCGACGGGGCGAACATGAACGCGCTGGTAGGGTTGGCGCGGCCGGGCGATTTCGGGTCAGACGTGAGCCACCTGAACCTGCACAAGACGTTCTGCATTCCGCACGGCGGTGGCGGTCCCGGCATGGGGCCGATCGGGGTGAAGGCGCATCTGGCGGCGTTCCTGCCGGGAAAGCCGGGCGGGGCGGGGCGGGTGAGCGCGGCGACGTATGGCTCGCCGTCGCTATTGCCGATCTCCTGGGCATATTGCCTGATGATGGGGGGTGCTGGGCTGACGCAGGCGACAAAGGTGGCGATCCTGAACGCCAACTATGTCGCCGCACGGCTGAGAGGGGCGTATCCGATCCTTTATGCCTCCGCGACGGGGCGGGTGGCGCATGAATGCATCATCGACACGCGGCCCATGAAGGAGCGGGCGGGCGTGGGGGTGGACGATGTGGCCAAGCGCCTGATCGACTGTGGGTTTCATGCGCCGACCATGTCCTGGCCGGTGGCGGGCACGCTGATGATCGAGCCGACCGAGAGCGAGCCGAAGGCGGAATTGGACCGGTTCGTGGCGGCGATGCTGGGGATCGCGGAGGAGGTGCGCGCGATCGAGGCGGGGGATCTGCACGCGACGGACAATCCCTTGATGCGCAGCCCGCATACGGTGGAGGACCTGGTGGGCGACTGGGATCGGCCCTACAGCCGCGAGGCCGCGTGTTATCCTCCGGGCGCGTTCCGGGTGGACAAGTACTGGGCACCGGTGAACCGGGTGGACAACGCCTATGGCGATCGGAACCTGGTATGCTCCTGTCCGCCGGTGGAGACCTATGCGCAGGCGGCGGAATAGGGTGCGGCTTTGATGCCAGCGGCGCGACCGGAGGTCATGGCGTTCTTGCTGACGAGGCGTTCCGTGTCGGTGAAGCTGTTGTGCGCGCCGGGGCCGGACCGGGAGACGCTGATGCGGCTGCTGACGGCGGCGGCACGCGCGCCGGATCATGGCAAGCTGGAGCCCTGGCGGTTCGTGGTGCTCGAAGGCGTGGCGCAGGCGCGGATCGCGGCGAGCATTCGGGCACGGGCGGCCGTGACCGGGCAGGACGCGGACAAGGGGGCCGGGCCCTACGAGACGGCTCCGGTGTCCGTCGCGGTGATCGCCGTACCGCGGGACACGCGCAAGATCCCGCGGATCGAGCAGACGCTGTCGGTGGGTGCGGTCTGCCTCGGGCTGGTGAACGCAGCCCTTGCGTCGGGTTGGGGGGCCACCTGGCTGACGGGCTGGCCCGCTTATGACACGGTGTGGAACGGGCCGGCGCTCAGGCTGTCGCCCGACGAGTGGGTGGCGGGCGTGATCCACATCGGGACCTGCGAGACGCCTCCGCAGGATCGCCCCAGACCGGATTTGCAGTCTGTCACGACCTGGCCCGAGGCGTGAGCGGCCGGGATTGCCATTGCCGGGCCGACCCGAGGCCGTTATAGAGCCTAGAGGCACCCGTAGCTCAGCTGGATAGAGCGCTGCCCTCCGAAGGCAGATGTCAAGTATGGCAATGGGTGTCGGTGTTGGAAGAAAGAAGTGACTAAACAAAGGCTTGAGCGAATGTCGGGTTCGCTCTTCATGCCGACGAAAATATCGCGTAAGCATGGCGTAAGCAACTCGCGAACGGTATGCACCCGTAGCTCAGCTGGATAGAGCGCTGCCCTCCGAAGGCAGAGGCCAGAGGTTCGAATCCTCTCGGGTGCGCCAAAAAACACTATAAATCAAATACTTATTCTTTCGCCCCTTTTGGGGCCAAGTGCTTACGTGGGAAAGTCGCGTAAGCAGTGCAGTCGCGGCAGTAAGCTGAAACCGTATAGTCAACTGACCTGAGACCCATCTCTCCTCCGGTTTTCCGGAGAATCCACAGGTTGATTTCTGGGGCTATGCTACGCGCATTTCCAGCCCCTTCTTTTCGACGAACTCTGCTGGCGTGACGTTGCCGAGTCTCGAATGCGGTCGGTGATGATTGTAGTCATGGTGCCAGATGCCGATCTCCTGCCGGGCCATGTCGAGCGATGAGAACAGGGTTTCGTTGAGCAACTCGTCCCTAAAGCGGCCGTTGAAGCTCTCGATGAAGCCGTTCTGCATGGGTTTGCCCGGTGCGATGTAATGCCAATCGATCCCGGTGCGCTGGCACCAGGACAGAACTGCCATCGAGGTCAGTTCGGTCCCATTGTCCGAAACAACCATCGCGGGTCGTCCCCGATGGGCGATCACGGCGTCCAGTTCGCGAACAACGCGCAGGCCCGACAACGACGTGTCCGCCACGAGCGCCAGGCATTCCCGCGTATGGTCATCGACCACGGCAAGCACCCGGAAGCGACGACCATCCGTCAGCGCGTCGCTGACGAAATCGAGGCTCCAGCGCACGTTTGGCGCATTTGGCACCAGCATTGGCCGCCGCGTTCCCAATGCCCGCTTGCGACCGCCCCGGCGGCGCACCTGAAGTCGTTCTTCGCGATAGAGCCGCCGCAGCTTCTTGAGATTCATCACGATCCCCTGCCGCTCCAGCATCACATGGATGCGACAGTAACCGAACCGTCGCCGCTCACCCGCCACGGCCTTCATCGCAGCTCGCGCATCGGAGTCGTTCGGCCGGACGCTGAGATACCGCACACTCGATCGGTCCACGGCCAAAGCCTGACACGCCCGGCGCTGGCTCACCCCATGCATCGCACAAGCCTGGGCCACCGCTTCCCGTCTGACGCCAGGCGTTACCATTTTTTTGCCGCGACATCCTTCAGGATCGCGTTGTCCAGCATCGCCTCGGCCAACAGCTTCTTCAGCTTGCCATTCTCGTCCTCAAGCGCCCGCAATCGACGCGCGTCCGACACTTCCAGACCGCCATACTTCGACTTGTATTTGTAGAACGTTGCAGTGCTCACCCCATGCTTCCGGCAGACATCGACCGTCGGCATCCCGGCCTCCTGCTCCTTCAGCATCGCGATGATCTGCTCTTCACTGAACCTTGATCGCTTCATTCTCCGTCTCCTTGTTTGGAGCGGATTCTACCAAAATTCGGAGGAGGAAACGGGGCTCAGGTCA
>JBBRUT010000185.1:0-6397 GCA_038247555.1 Phycisphaerales bacterium
CCGCACCTGGTATTGTGAGTGCATTCTCGTCCGGCGTAAGCCGGGCATCAGACGTGCAAACGTCTTTCAACGGACCCCAACTGTCTTTCACGATATACGCAACGCCCTTGGGCTCACCCCCGAGGGCGTTGTCGTTTTTTGCACTGCATGGATTCTCCCGGCAGATCCGTCTGGCCACGTCGTTGAGGTTCGCCCGGTCACCGTCACAGATTCCCGCGGCCTCTCATACTCGCGCACATTCAACCTGACGGTCGCACGCCACTATCCCGCGGTCGAGCGTCGATCGGTCTGTTCGCAATGGCCAGATTGCTCCGGCCGCGATGAACAATCGTGAAGTCGCGGACTTTCAGAAGCAGGCGATTGGATGGGTCATTCTCGTGAACTCACCGACTCACCCACACCCCGCAAACCACGCCGCGAGAAACGCAAAGATGTCCGGGACGCCGAGCCCGTTCATGCTGTCAAAGTCCGCCGCGGCGTCCTCGGCAAACCACGCGCTCAGGAACGCGAAGATGTCCGGCACGGCCACCTCGTCGTTGCCGTCAAAGTCCGCCTCGCAGACATCCGGCACGCTCGGCACAGGCAAGCCGGGGATCAGCAGTTCATCCGGTTCGCCCGCCGCGCCCGGCCGGAACAGCGTCAGCCTCGCCTCACCAATCGTCGGCGGCAGACTGGAACGGAAGCGGAAGTTGTACATCGTTCCCCACCGCAGCGCGTTCGCGCGGATGTTCTCGGCATAGCTCTGCGTCGTCCAGAAGTACCAGCCTTCGGAGGAGCCGCGGACCCAGTCGGTTCCGCTGAAGTCGATGCTGCCGTCGCCATCACCCGAGTGATAAGCGACATCGCGGAATCCGACATTGGTCGGCAGGTTGTCGTTGGGCATGCGCACCGCGAAAGCCCGCGCTGACCGGTGCGAGTTCATATTGCGCGCCGCGTACTCATAGTCCCAGGTGCCGTTTCCCAGGTCCGTCGCCTTCGCCGCGACGATGAATCGCCCGATCAGGCCCTGCTCGGTGTAATCGGCATTCACGACCGTCACGCCCGGATCGCTCGCACGCCACGCGTTGATCGCCGGCTCCTGGCGGAACGCGATGCCCGTCAGAGCGGGAACCGCGGTTGCGCTCGCAAACGTGATGCGCTTGTAGCTCGCATTATTGAGACCGTTGCCTTCCTGCGCATCATCCGCCGTGATGTACTGCACCTCCGCGAAGTAAACAGCATCCGGATTTGTCGCCGGGTTGATCTCGCTCGTTAGCACCTGCAGCCGCCGCGCAATCGTGCTGGACCACGCCGGGCTCGTGAACGGATATGGGAAAACGCCCGTGGTGGCATTGACCTCCCACTTGGGTCCGAGCAGGTTGCGATCACCGTTCTGGCTCGCGACATATGGGTCAGAGCAGCCCACGCCGAGCACCTGCCCGAGGTGCCCATTGCAGGTTCCGCAGATGCCATCGTCGATCGTTCCGAACGTGTGCTTCAGCCACGACTGTCCGAGCTGCTCAATGCGGCCGTTCGCGAGCCGGTACATCGCCTGGTGCACCAGCGGGTGTGCCGGCGTGCCAACGATCCACAATGCATCCTCGGTGCCGATGTTGCACGAAGTTGCTCCGAACGAGTACGCAGAGATCGCGCCGACCGGTGTGTAGCGGACAGAGCTGTTGATCTCACCGACGATGACGTCCGGACCCTCCGCAACTGGCGGGGGCGTCTGTGCATAGCTCAGGCCGACCGTGAACGACCCCGTCGCCCCGCACCACCCGGAGATCCGCAGGTAGTACGTCTGCCCGGCCTGCACCGTCACCCGCAGCGTCGATCGCTGCGAGCACGCATCATCGTTGCACCCCACCTGGTTCGCGGCGTTGCCGGGACAGCCGGTGTGCAACGAGAGCAGAGTGTCCCAGCTCGCCATGCCGCACATGGTGGCAATGACATCTTGGTCAAACGGCGAACTGAACTTCACCCACACATCCGCGGTCGAGCAGTTGACGCAATCGTCCGCCCCATCCGCGGTCGCGCCCACAGTCGTGCCCGAGACACTCCCCGGAACCGCGACCAGCGGGGCATCCGCGCACGCGTTGCTCTGGCCCATCGCCGCGGGCGCGGCGGCAACGGCAAGCGTGCACGCCGCGGCGAGCACCGCCGGGCTGAACGGTCGGCACCGCGATTGTGTCACATCGGTCATGGTCCGACCTCCGGGTGCGGGCGGCATGCGCGGGGAGTCCGCGCTGCCATCGCCACAAAGTTCACCTTACCCCATGGCTGGTGCGCACGCAACAGATCAGGCCTGGCGCGGCCGATTCGCTGGCCACCGAAGCGGCTACGCTCATGCATTCATCGCAACTTGAAAGGAATAGCCATGCCCTTCCGCACCGCCGAAGCCCAGTGGACCGGGAACCTCACCGAGGGCAAGGGCCACATCAAGGTCCAGAGTGGCACGCTCGATGCGCCGTACGACTTCCGCGCGCGCACCGCAGATGGCAAGGGGACCAACCCCGAGGAACTCATCGGCGCAGCGCACGCCGGCTGCTTCACCATGCAGCTCGCCGCGCTCCTCGCCGCGGCGGGCCACACCGCTGAATCCCTCACCACCACCGCCAAAGTGCATCTTGAGAAGGATGGCCCCGGCTTTGCCATCCCGCTCATCGAGCTCGAGCTCACGGGCAAAGTGCCGGGAATGGATGCCGCGGCGTTTACCCAGCAGGCGGAGATCGCCAAGGCGGGTTGTCCGGTGTCCAAGGCGCTGGCGGGCGTGAAGATCATGCTGAACGTAAATTTCGGATAGCGCGGCGGCGAGCGTGTGCGAACGCTACTCGGCGGGCTTTTCCGGCGCGGGCGCGGGCGGGGGAGGAGCGGGAACCTTCCGCGTCACGGCGATGTCCGCGAGGACGATCTCCAGTCCCGAGATCTTGTAGGTGCCGACCGTGCCGCGGGCCGCATCGATGCTGGGGCGCAGCACCACATCGACGGCTTCCACATCCATCGCCTGCACGTCCGCACCGACGCCGTGCATATGCCTCCCGTTGCCGGAATAGTTTATCTGCCCGACCTTCCATTCGCGCGGGGGTGATCCATCCGTCACGACTGCCGCACGCTCGCGCAGCACGACATCGAACGCGAGCGCGATGGGCGGGTTGTCGCACTCGATCATCAACGACGCATGGCTATGGCCGAAGGGTGTGGCCGAAGGCTCGACGGTGATCCCGCCGCGGCCAATCTTCAAGGACTTCTCGATCGCCGCGCGGAGCGATTCATCCATGACCAACTCGACATCGTGAGTGCCCGCGGGCAGGACCTCGATGGTGGATGTGCGCTCCTCAGTCCAGGTGGTGATGGCGGGCGTGTCGGAGTCGGCGCAGACGGAGAGTTTCCAGATGGTCGTTACCTCGTGCGAGCCGACCCCAAGGCCCGGGACCGCGCGGCGGAGATTTATGGCGCTCGCGCCGTTCGCGCTGATTCCCAGGTGCGCCTGTCCGCCCTCCTCGGGGACCTTCATGCCGTGCTCGCCAGCGCGGACTTCAAGGAGCGAAGCCTTGAAGATGAACGATGGTCCGCCGCCGGGTGTGTTGCCCACCCGTCCCGGGCCCGTCAAGACAAGGATCACCCAGTCTGTCCCTTCGAGCACCCGCTGGCGCAGGGACACGAACCATTGCGGCGCGTTGCGGGCGTACTGCTCCAACTGCGCAGGGGTGAGCAGCGTGTTCGCCGCGGCGAAGTCCAGGATGTCACCCCAGTTCACGAGCCAGCCGCCGGCGGTGTCGGCCTGGACTGCGAGGGCGCGTTCGACAAGCGCGGTGGTTGTGGACCCGCTGAGCGAGCCCGCTTGCGCGCGAGACAGCAACTCCGAGAGTTGGCCGGGGATGGTCGCGGGGCTGGCGGTGCGGGCCTCGATGAGGAGCCAGAAGTCGGGCTTGTAGGCGTTGATGTTGGGGCGCGCGGCGGAAGCTATGGCGAGGCCGACGAGCGCGACCGGCACGAGGATGAGGATCGCGCCCAGCGCGCCGAGCAGGGGCCGCTTCTTGCGGAGGCCGACTCGGATGGCGCGAGGATCTCGAAGCGTGCGTCCACACTCTGGGCAGCGGGCAGCATCACCATCGAGCGCAAGTCCGATGAGGTCGAACCGGCATTTGCGGCAGTGGGGGTTGTTGTTGACGCGCCTGCCGCGGAGTGCAAGGAAGAGAAGGATGCCGCCCACGACCAGCGAGCAGATCGCCAAGGCGAGCATCACGCCCATCATGGGACCGGTCATGAATCCTCCAGAGCGGTACTGGGAGCCGGCCCACCGAGGGCATCATCCCGCCGCGTTGTGCTCGGCGCGGATGCGCTTCTTCTCGTGCCGGATGATCTCGCCGGTCGTCAGATACACGATGTCCTCGGCGATGTTCGTCATCAGGTCGCCCACGCGTTCAAGCTCCCGCCCGATGCGATAGATCAGCAGGCCCGCCGCGTGCGAGTTGGGGAACGTGCCCATGAACTTCACGGTTTCGTCAAACAGCTCGCGCGTCAGGCGGTCGATCGCCTTGTCCCCGACCACGATCGACTTCGCCCCTTCCGGGTCTTCATCGATCAGCGCGCGGAGCAGCGCGTGGCACGCCATCGGCACACGCTGTCCGAGTTCGAGGAGTGATGTCGGCCAGTTGAAGCCTGGCGGAACCGCCTTGGACAGTTTCACCGCGGACTTGGCCACCGAGCACGCATGGTCACCCACGCGCTCGACGTCGTTGTTCGCCTTGAGGATGAACGCCAGCGCACGAAACTCCCGCGCAACCGGCTGCTGAAGCGTCATGATCCGGAACGCCGCTTCCTCGATCGCGACCTCTTCCTTATCAATCCGCTTATCGCGCTCGATCACCGCCGCCGCGGCGTCGGTATCAAGCTCCCACAGCGCCGCCAGCGATGCCTCGAGCATGCCCACCGCGATGGTCGCCTCATCGCAGATTCGCCGCTTCAAGGACTTCACATCCTTGATCAGGCCGGTCTCCTTGCCGGGCATCGGCTGGACGGAGTCGGGTGCAGGATTGTCAGCGGAACCCTTGGGGGTGTTCATTCAAGCTCTCAAAACAGGGGTGAATCCGCGTGGCACCAGCCGCGGCCGTACACGATAGCAGGAACGGCTCCTCCCAGTCGTCAAAAGAGGTTCCGTCAACGGGGGGTCCGGAGTACACTTTCCCTATGCCCAAGCCCCGGAAGGCCGGATTTAAAGGTTTCATCAAGAACCTCCTGATGCGTGCCATGCGTCCGGGGTTGATGCCGCTCCACAACCGTATCGACCGCCTGGAGGCCCAACTGGCCGCTGCGCGGCTCGATGCCGCGAAGTACCGCGGCGAGATCGATTACTGGCGCTGGCTCATCAAGAAGGGCGGCTCCGAGAAGCAGCACGGCGAGCCCTTTGCGGTCATCTTCGGCCGCTGGCAGCGACACCGCCTGCTCAAACTTGCCGCCTTCCTGGACATCCCTCAGGACGACCGGCCCGGCAACATCGACGAGTGGTGCACCAAGCGCTCCGTAGTTGAGATCGGTGCGGGTCCCTATCCCGCCATCGCCGCGGCCAAGAACGGCTGGAAGCGATGCGTCGCCGTCGATCCTCTGGCCAAGGGCTACGTCGAAGAAGGGCTCCTACCCCCCGCGTGCGACAGCGTCACCTATATCGAAGCTCCCGGCGAGGCCATTCCTTTGCCGGCCAACTTCGCCGACCTGGTCATCTGCGAGAACTGCCTCGATCACGTCAGCGATCCTGCCGCGGTCGTCCGCGAGATGTACCGCCTCGTGAAGCCGGGCGGCTACGTCTGGTTCTTCGTCGATCTTTCCGAGCACCGCGACTTCATGCACCCGCATCCGATGAACGAGAAGCGTGTTGCCGATCTGTTCTCGGAGTTCAAAGTTGTGGCGACGGAGATGACGCCGCACAAAGCTCACCCCAAGGCGTTCGCGGCGATGCGTGTGCTCTATCGCAAGCCCGCGCTCGCCCCCGAGCCCGCGGTGTACGGCGCTCCGCGACCCGCGACCGTCGGCGTCGAGATCAAGGCTCGCCCCGCAGCGCCGGCCTTCAAGCTCAAGGGTCAGGAAGAGCCGCCCGCGGCCCAGACGCCTGCGCCCGCGGGTTCCGCGGCTCATGCTCCATCGCGGAACGGACATCCGGTCCCCTCGCCCGCCCCCTTACCAATTCCAGAGTCGGCCACCGCGCGATAGTTGCGCACCGGTGTGTCCCATCTCGTTACACGTTGAAAAGCAAAGCCCGCACCGGCCGATAGCAGTAATCAGCCATGACCATCAACGGTGCAAATCCTGGTGCATTCCCAACGAATCCCTACCACATCGCGCGTGCCTATGGCGCGCAATCTGCACCCAATGTCGGTCCGGTGAAGCCCGTCCAGCGCGCCGTCACCACTGCTGTCGAGCC
>JBBRUT010000186.1:0-6350 GCA_038247555.1 Phycisphaerales bacterium
CTACCGTCGCCGTCGCAATCTCAGACCACGGCCCCTTCTCCCCGCGCGTGTTGATCCAGTCGCAGATCCGCCGTGGCGGGCGGGCCATGTAGACGGCGGTCTTGCCTCCCTCGCCGGGCTTGAACTCGGCGCGGAAGGTCGGCCTCGTCGTCATGGTCAGGAAGACCAGCGCGGCGGGATTCGTGGGCGCGGGCTCATCCGCATCCACGAGTAGAGGCCCTGGCGCAGGCCCGGGCGCTCCCTCACGAGTAGGCGCTCCGTGTTCTCCCCTCTTCGCTCGGAGGGTGCCCTCACGAGTAGAGGCAAGCCTGGGCGCTCCCTCCGCCGCGAGTCTCGGAGACCCCGGCCGACCCCCATGCCCTACGAACAACTCCGAAACAACCCACCCCCCGCCAACGTACACTTAAAGGGGTAGCTCATGGCGGTCCAAATCCTCGCCGCGGCCTGCCCCGCCTCTCACCCGTTCTTCACGCAACGGGTTATCGCTCCACCGACTTTGTTCACATACCCTTGACCCCTTCTCTCCTGTCGGCACCTTCTATCAGGCGGCTCAACGCTCGCAACCTATGGCACAGGAACGACCCAGGACCGACCTCTCCGAAACCGCACCGATGGATTCCAAAGCCGCGGCGGAAGCCGCACGCGATGGTGCCCAGGAGGGCGGTGCTTCCTCCGGCTCCACCGGCCCTTCCTCCCGCCGCACCAAGGGCGGCACCAACATCGACACCATCATCGGCCGCATCGTGGTCGATCAGGGCCTCGCCACATCCGAAGAAGTCCACCACTGCATCGAGCAGGCCCGCACCGTCGCCACCGAAGGCAACCAGCGCTCCCTCTCCCACCTGCTCGTTCAGAACGACTACATCACCACCCGCCAGCTTGATCGCCTCCGTGCCCAGGCCGAGGCCGAAAGCTCCGGCCAGCAGATCCCCGGATACAAGATCCTCGGCAAGCTCGGCCAGGGTGCGATGGCCACTGTCTTCAAGGCCCGCCAGCTCTCGCTGGATCGCCTCGTGGCGATCAAAGTCCTCCCCCGCAAGTTCACCACCAATCCCCAGTTCATCGAGCGCTTCTACGCCGAGGGCCGCGCCGCCGCCCAGCTCAACCACCCCAACATCGTCCAGGCCTACGACGTCGGTCAGGCCGGCGAGTACCACTTCTTCGTGATGGAGTATGTCGAGGGCCGCACCGTCTACGACGACATCGTCAAGCACAAGCGCTGCCCCGAGTCTGAAGCCCTCGACATGATCATGCAGATCGCCGAGGCCCTCTCCCACGCACACACCAAGGGCCTCATCCACCGCGACGTCAAGCCCAAAAACATCATGCTCACCAAGGAGGGTGTCGCCAAGCTCGCCGACATGGGTCTGGCCCGCGGCATCTCCGACAAGGAAGCCGCCGAGGCCGAGCAGGGCAAAGCCTTCGGAACCCCCTACTACATCTCCCCCGAGCAGATCCGCGGCGAGATCAACATCGGCCCCCCCACCGACATCTACTCCCTGGGCGCAACCCTCTACCACATGGTCACCGGCGCAGTCCCCTTCGACGGCAAGAACCCGTCGGCGGTCATGCACGCCCACCTCAAGCAGCCCCTCAACGCCCCCGACCACGTCAACCCCAAGCTCTCCCCCGGCATCTCCGAAGTCATCGAAATGATGATGGCCAAGAGCCCCAAGGACCGCTACCAGACCTGCTCCGACCTCCTGTCGGACCTCCGGGCCATCCGCAAGGGCGAGATGCCCCCCATCGCCCACCGCGATATGGCCGTGCTCGACATGGCCACCCTCGCCCGCGACGAATCCCAGGCCGCCGGCATGATGCCCGTTGACCAGTCCACCACCGGCCTCGGCCGTCGCGTCCCCTTCAACCTGTTTGTCATCATGGTCGTACTGCTGGTAATCAGTGTTGTTTTTAATGTGGTGCTCCTGGCCCTCCAGGCCTGAGCTTTCGGCTTGCCCCCATCGCCATCATGGGTTAGCCTTATGGCAGAACTCCCGACCGGTGCCGTGTGGCCCGATCCTCTTCGGAGTTCCCAACCCCCCAAAGGGGCCTGCTCTGCTGATGAACTGCCTCTGGTCAAGCATCAATACAGCCCAGCAGCGTGATCGCGGCCGCGTCTCATGACGTCTGCGAACCGCACATGCCGGCTTGCCCTGATCTCATCGAGTGATCCTCGTCGCGTCCCGTCGCCGCGGAATGTCCCGCCGCGCCGCTCGCTCATTGCCTTCTAAGGAGTCCCGACCATCCCGCCCCCCCGCCCATTCCAGCGTGATCCCGGCCAGCAGCGTCGCGTCCGTGTCAACCACCTCATCCGGATCACACCGATCCGGTTGGTCGGCCCAGACAACGAACCCATCGGCGTCGTCGAGACGCACGAAGCGCTCCGCATGGCCGATGAGCAGGCGCTCGACCTCGTCGAGATCTCGCCCGAGGCGCGCCCGCCCGTCTGCAAGATCATGGACTACGGCAAGTACAAGTACGAGCTCTCCAAGAAGGAGCAGAAGGCTCGTGCCTCGCAGAAGTCCAACGAAATGAAGGAGGTCCGCCTCGGACGCTCCGTCAAGATCGACCCGCACGATGTCGGCATCCGCGTCGATCAGGCGCGCCGCTTCCTCATGGCCGGGCACAAGGTCCTCTTCACCCAGCGCTTCAAAGGCCGCGAGATCGCCCACAAGGAACTCGGCCTCCAGCGCCTGGATGAGATCTCCAAGTCGCTCTCCGATATCGGCAAGCTCGAGCAGACCCCGCGCTGGTTCGGCAAGCAGGCCTCCATCATCATCGCCCCCGACCGCCCCAAGGTCGAGGCTGCCAAGCGAAAGATCGCCAAGGAAAAGGCCGCGAAGGAAGGCATCTCCGAAGAAGCCGCGATGAAGGCGCACGAGGAAGAGGCCAAGAAGGCCCTCGCCGCCGCCGAAGCCGCTGCCGCCGCAGCCGCAGCCGAGGATGCCGACGACGACGATGACGATGATCACGACGGCGACACAACGACCTGAGCCCCGCGCTCCAACCCCAATCACTCACCAAGGCCCGGCAACCGCCGGGCCTTTTCCATTTCTGTTCCGCTCAATCATGCCGCAGCGCGACGATCGGATCCTGCTTGCTCGCCTTCATCGCCGGGTACAGCCCGAACACCACCCCGGTAAACGCCGCGACCAGGAACGACAGCATGATCGACCACGCCGTCAGATACGTCGGCATGTTCAGCATCGGCACCGCCCCGATCCCCAGGCTCCCGCCAACACCCAGCGCAACCCCCACCACCCCGCCCAGCACGCTCAGCACGCTGCACTCCACCAGAAACTGCAGCGTGATCGCGTGCCGAGTCGCGCCCAGCGCGCGCCGGATGCCAATCTCCCGCGTCCTCTCCGTCACGTTCGCGAGCATGATGTTCATGATCCCGATCCCGCCCACCAAAAGCGAGATCCCCGCGATCGCCCCCAGCACCGCCTGCCACGTCATCGCCTCCCGCCGCGCCTCGGCGAGCAGTTCATACGGCACCACGATCCCGACATCGATCATCCCCGGATGACGGACCTCCATGATCCGCCGCGCAGACTCCGCATACGCCGCGACCTCTTCACGCTCCGGCGCAACCAGATACAACTCGCTGACCTCCACCTCCGCGCTCGAGAAGTTCCCGCTCGTCCGCCGGATCACCCGGTCCCCAAACGCCAGCGACGCCGTCGAAATCGGAATATGCACATCCAGGTTCAGGTCGCGGCCCACCTGCGCCCCGCCCGCCCCGCCCGCCAGCCCCAGCGGCGCAAGAATCCCCACCACCTTCACCGTCTTGTCGTCGATACGGATCGTCTCCCCGAGCGGGTCTTCCAGCGCAAACATCTCCTTGGCAACCTCCGAGCCGATCACCGCCACCATCGCGCGCTGCTCGATGTCCTCGGGAGTGATGTACCGCCCACGCGCAACACGAACCCGCGCCGCATCCAGCAGTTCCGGTGTCACCCCGTGCGCCTGACTCGTCTGCCGCCGCGCACCCCGCAACACCTGCCCCCCCACTTCCTTCAGCGGCACCAGCGCCTCCGCCCCCGGAAAGTTCTGCTCAAACACCGCAAGGTCCGCCCGCGTGATCCCGTACTTGATGCTCCGTCCGCGGCCCCCGCCCCCGCCCGCCTGCTGGCTCTCCGGCGGCTTCTGCGACCGGATGATGATGTTCTTCGCCCCCATCCGCTCGATCCGCTCCAGCGCATCGCGCTCCTTCCCCTTGCCGATGCTCACCATCGTGATCACCGCCGCGATCCCGAAAATGATCCCCAGCGCCGTCAGCACGCTCCGCAGCTTGTGCCGCCGAAGATTGCCGACCCCCAGCCGAATCATTTCAAATAGGAAGGAAAGATTCATGCAGTGTCAAATCCGGGTGTTCCGCTGCTCCGGCCCTTGGTGGCCCCGGCCTCCAAACCGGGTCAGCCCTGCTCTCACACCGTTCCAAAGCACAGTGCCTCAAGCGGCCGCAGAATGTCGCACAACTTGAGTGCTTTACGTTGAAAACTCACGCCAATCGTTCCCCGTCCCGATGCCCTCTTCCCCGTTCACTCCCCACGATTCAATGATCACCTCTGCCCCCACCATTCAAAACCGCCCAAGGCCCTCCATCCGTTGGCCGATACACTTGGTTCGATGGTACCGGGACAGGACAACCCCGTCGCAGCAACCCGCTCCGCGGTCGAGATCGGCCGCGAGCACGAGGAGCCCCGCGGCTGGCGCTTCGAGATCTCCCTCGCGCGCCCCGGCACTTCCATCGCCGATCCCTCCCGCCACGAGATGACTCTCTCCTGGGTGGATTACGAGTTCTGGTGCCACGGCCAATCCTCCCCCTCACGCGTCGCGCAGATCGTCGTCGATGCGCTCCTCGCCGCCAAGCCCGAACTCACGCTCCCGCCGCGATTCGATGCCTCCACCTGCCGCCGCTGGGTGCGCGATCTTGATGAACGCATCGCCGAAGGCATCTGATCCCCATGCCGCCCCGCGGCACCCCCAATCCACCCGATTCCCCCATCTCCCGGAATTACGCGCCCCAGCGGCTTTGCCCGTCTAGGATGTGTCTCCAATAGCTCCGAGTGGCTGTGGCCATTGCAGGTCCGTCACCCGGGGTTTCCGACGCTTTCTCAGCCCGAGTTCAAGCAGCGGTTTTCAATCTCCACGGGCAAGGCAGAAGCGTCATGAAGATTTACGTAGGCAACCTCTCTTTCAACACAACCGAGTCCCAGATGCGCGAGATGTTCGAGGCGCACGGCGCTGTCGCGTCCGCGTCCCTCGTCATGGACCGCGAAACCGGCCGCCCCCGCGGCTTCGGTTTCGTCGAAATGACCGATGACACCCAGGCCCGCGCCGCGATGACTGCCCTCAACGGCAAGTCCGTCGATGGCCGTGGTCTGACCGTCAACGAGGCCAAGCCCCGCGAGGCCGGCGGCGGCGGCGGTGGTGGTCGCGGCGGGTTCGGTGGCGGCGGCGGCGGCGGTGGTGGCGGCCGCGGCAAGTGGTAAAAACCTGGTGAGCCGTTCGCGGCTCGCCTCAAGTCGCCTGGCCGCAAGACCGGGTGTACAAGCAAAGTAGTCAGCCGGGGCCAGCAATGGCCCCGGTTGTTTTTTTGTGCGCGCCCACGCTCTCCTTTTTTCGACCCCTCCCCGAGGGAGGGGCAGGGGGTGGGCTTTTGGATCCGCTGGGGCAGGCCCTCTTCGAAGCCCTGGAACTCGAACAGGAGAAGCGAGGGAATCTGTAGACCCATTCCTCTCCCGAGTTTCATTAAAAACGGGAGAGTGGCGCACCGGATCCGGAACCGGGAGGAGGAAGTTGTGATTTAAGTGCATCCGACGGGTCTTGACTGTCACTGACAGCAAGGTGGGTGTGGCGCGGTAAGCTGGGTCCGAATAGCTGCTTTTCCGCGGAGTCGGAGTAGATTGGCTATGCTGTTCTCTCTTGAGAGTCGAACTGACCGTTTAGGCGGTTCGCTCTTGGGAAGGATGCCCCAATAAGCTTTTGGAATGGAGCAAGTGCCAGTGGACCCGAGTGCTTCAAGTAGCCCTGATTGCGCTTCAGCATCGCCGGAGATGGCAGAAGCGAAGCAACGGCTCACCAATGCAAGTGCTGTAATTTTGGCCAAGGATGTCAATCAATCCATCTTCAAGCCGGGTTGGCTCGTCAAACAAGGCATACTCCTGCCCGAAGAAGTCGATAGCGGTGGCGCGGTATTCGTACCCGGTTTTACCAAAATCGCGGCGGAGCGCTTTGAGCTACTGGTGCTACCAGACCGCGTACAAATTCGGTTTGGTGCCTTGGATGATGGTGAGGAAGGCATGCTGCTGAGGACTCTCGGCAGCATTGCTCGGACCCTTCCC
>JBBRUT010000187.1:0-6335 GCA_038247555.1 Phycisphaerales bacterium
CCGGTCATCGCCTGTGCTCCGAGACCGACTCCGGCGAGGATCGGTAACGTGCCCACCCAGAAGACCGCCATCGTGGCCGCCCCGTAGAGTGGATGAGCAGTTCCCGCGGCCGTCACGGCAAAGGCGTACAGCCACCCGCACGGGAGCAGCGTTGTGAGCAGGCCAACGGTCCAGGCACGCGCGAGCGGCGGCGCATCGGCGACGGCACGATGCCCGCCCGCGAGCATCGTCGTCAGCACACCCGGCAGCGGCATCCGTCGAAGCTTTACGCCCCGTGCCCGCAACAGGGCAACAAGGCCAAAGCAGATCATCAGTCCGCCCGCGAATGCCGCCGCAACGCGTTGCACGCCGACCATCGAGCCCCCAAGGTCCATCGCTGCACCGAGCATTCCCGCCGCCGCCCCCAGCAACGCGTAGGTCACGAGTCGGCCCATGTTGTAAGCGGCATTGAGTGCCACACGTGATCGCCATGGGTTTGGTGCTTCAGTGGAATCGGCGACGGCAAAGAGCACGAATGCTCCGCACATGCCGGCACAATGTGTGCTGCCCAGCAGACTGGCGATCAGAACTGCGACAAGCAGCGCGGTCACGGCGTCTCCTGCACATGGATGTCGGTCTTGAAAGTCCCGAGGCGGCCGCGGGATTCCGTTGTCAACTCGATGCGCCAGAGGCCGGACCATCTGACCTGAACGGGTGCTACGTAGACACCGGGCTCGATCTCGCGGCAGAGGACTTTGGTCCGCTCGTTGGCTCGGACGCCGGGGAACGCCTCCGCCCGTGAAGTGGCCCCGGTCAGGCGCTGTCCGGTCGGCTCGGTGATCGTCACACGCAACTGCCTCTCTGCGGTGCTGCCGACAAGCTCGACGTGATACCGCCAATCCAGCGCATCGCTCTGGGCGCTCCGCACTCGAAGCGTGTCATAGGCCATGGCCTTGCGGTAGTAATCGGGTTCAACCGCTGCGCCGCCGTTCATGTTCGCGGCGTACACCGTGATGCCGACGATCACCATGTTCATGCCCAGCAGCACGAAGATGATGCCTGGGAAGATCCGGATTCGAGGCATTGCAGAGATCCTTTGTCATCGCTTGGGACCGATCATCGTGAAGCGGGCATCGCGAGATTGCTTCGCACTGTTCTGCACGTGGATGACTGCTGTGCATCGTCCATTGACGATCGCGTCGCGCGGCACAGTGATTGATCCCAGAATCGTCCGGGTCTCTCCCGGTTCCAGCGCGGTGAGCAGCTCGGCGAGCTGCAGTGTGCCGCCGGGCGGCGAGGTCACATTCACATCCATTGTGGAGGGCAGTTCGTTTCGATTGGTCAGCTTGATCTTGATGGGATTGCGGATTGTTCCGTCGGTCAGTGTCGCATACGGCTGACCGAGGCCGCGAATCACGTTGACATCCACGCCGCCGGTTGTCGAGAGCACAAGGAAGAACAGAAGCGTGACGATCGCGAGGATCGTCGGGTAGATGATGACACGGGGACGAATGACTCGGGGCCGTTCGTCCGACATCGCGGATTGGGAGCTGTACCGGATGAGGCCTTTGGGACGGCTGACCTTGCTCATCACGGCGTCGCATGCATCGATACACTGCCCACACCCGATGCACTCCATCTGGAGCCCGTTTCGGATGTCGATGCTGGTCGGGCAGGTGGTCACGCAGAGATGGCAGTCGATGCAGTCCCCCAGCGGTTGCCCCTCATCGGTCATGCCGACCGTCAGGTTGACTGGTGTGACGGCGGGGCGATTGCCTTTGCGGGCTTTGCCCCGCGGTTCGCCGCGCTTGCGGTCATAGCTGATGATGAGGGAGTGCCGATCCAGCAGAGCGGATTGAAATCGGCCGTATGGACAGGCCACCAGACAGATCTGCTCCCGAAAGAAGCCGAAGTCGACGAGCATGAGCCCTGTGACGACCACGACTATGCCGAATCCGACCGGATGATCGAGTGGTGAACCAAACATCCAGTGCCGGAGTTGCTCGACGCCTACGAAGTAGGCCAGGAACGTGTGGGCGAGGAAAGCGGACGCGACAATGTAGACGAAGTACTTGAGAAACTTCGCCAGGCCCGAGCCCTTGAAGCCTTCCTTTCGCACCCGCCCCGGAGCGCCCTCGAACAGACGCTCGATCGGGCGGTACAGAAACTCCATGTACACAGTCTGCGGGCATGCCCAGCCGCACCAGACGCGTCCGAAGAGCGCGGTGATGAAAAAGATCGTGAGGAACACCCCCACCATGAGGAGGGCGAGGAGAAGCGTATCAGTCGGGAGAAAGGTACGTCCGAGGAGCGTGAAGCGCCGCGCCGGAAGATCGAGCAGCACCAGCGGACGGTCGTTGTAGCTCAGATATGGAATCGTCGCGAAGATCGCAATGAGCAAGTATCCCACCGCTCGACGCGCGGTGAGGAATCGGCCGGGAGAGAGCTTGGGATTGATCCAGCGGCGGGAGCCATCGTCGTTCAGCGTGGAGAGAATGCTTGTTGCTTCTGAGTCGTGAACAGATTCGGTATGACCCATAAGCATTCACTCCTGACGAGGGTGTGCGTCCAGATACGCCTTACTCCGCTTCCGCCACAGGAGTTTGCCAGGGAGAGATCGGGTTCCCTTCAACCGCCTTGGGAGAAGCGGGGGTCGTGCCGCGCAGGTTCGCGACATACGCCGCGAGGATCACTCGCTCGTTCTGCGAGAGCCGATTCTCCCACGCGGGCATGGCCTGGCCATTTGCGCCGCGCGTGATGACGGTGTACAGATCCTCGACTTGTCTCACGTTCTTGTAGCTGTCGTCGGTGAGGTTGACGCCGCTGCTGTCCATGCCGCCGCCGTCTCGGGCGTGGCACTGGGCGCAGTTGCCGGCAAAGATTCCTTTGGCCACATCCAGCAGGTCGCTGTTGAGCCGCATCTTCTGGATGGTCGCCTCATCTGCTCCAAGCTCGCCCACTGAGCCGAACTTGCGACGGTTGTCGGCAAGCTTGGCCGCTTCCCACCTGTCGTTCACGGTCCAGGATTCAGCGCTCGCCTGAAAGAACATGAAGTAGAGCACCGAGAAGGCAATGCTGGCGAGAAAGATCATGTGCCACCAGCCGGGCGTCGGGTTGTCGTACTCGCGGATGCCGTCATACTCGTGTGCGAGCAGATTGTCGGAACTGTCGTGCTTGCCGCTCATGGTCAGGGTCCTTGATCGATCGCGGGTGCCTGGGTTTCTCAGCGTTCAGGAGGAGTGGGTGAATCGTCGAGCGGCAACCGAGCCGCCTCGGCGTATTCCTGCGCGTGCCGATTCCGAAAGACCCGCCACGCGACCGCAGCGAACACACCAAGAAAGATGACCAACGCGATCTGCGGATAGGTCGCGAGGTTCATGTTGCTGACAATGTCGCTGATGCGCATCGGAGGGCTCCTTCTCGATCACTTGGGCTCATCAGTTGACACCGGGGCGTTGATGTCGGTGCCCAGTCGCTGCAGATACGCGACCAGCGCGATGATCTCTTTGTCAGCGAGGTTTGAGTACCCGCCCTGCGCTTCGAGTTCCGCCGCGATTGCACTTGCCTGCTCCCGGGCCATCTCTGACGCACGCCCGGGCTTGACCGCGTGCGCATAGGGCACTCCGATCATCGCCATCGCATTCACTCGAGACTGGACAGCGTTGAAATCGATCGGAGTCCGCAGAAGGTGTGAGAACCCAGGCATGATGGACTGCTGCACCAGTTGCCGTGGGTCTTCAAGGTGTCGGACGTGCCAATCGTGGTTGAGCTTTCCGCCCACGCGTGCGAGATCGGGCCCGATGCGCCGCGAACCCCACTGGAACGGATGGTCGTACGCAAACTCGCCGGGCTTGGAGTAGTCACCGTACCGCTGCGTTTCCGCCCAGATGGGTCGGATCATCTGCGAGTGGCAGTTGTAGCAGCCCTCGGCGATGTAGATGTCGCGCCCAAACAGTTCCAGCGGGGTGTAGGGTTTGACGCTTGCAAGGCGCGGCACGTTTTTTTCTCGCCACGAAGTGGAGAGCATTGGCACCAGCACCAGCGGGACCAACTCCAGGGCGGATGCAAACACCACGGCGATCACCACCCAGACGGTGAAGCGCATCGGCAGGCGCTCCCACCGGCGATGCCACCAAGCCTGAAGGAAGACATCACCCTTGTGCCCGAGATCCGTGTTGGCGCCGAGGCGTGAGCTTGGGCGCGGCGGGTCGCGATACACGGCACCCAGCCGTGGAGCCGAGTGCACTGTTTCGGTGTAGTTTGCCGGACGCATCGTCCAGGTCATGACGACGTTTAAGGCGCACATGATCATTCCGACAAGGAAGAGCATGCCGCCCAGCACGCGGATCCAGTACATCGGGATCAGGCGGATCACTGTTTCCACGAAGTCTGGGTACGCCAGCACTCCGTTCTTGTCGAACGCCCGCCACATCAGGCCCTGGGTCACACCCGCGAAGTAGATTGGCACAATGTACAGGAGGATGCCGATCGTTCCGATCCAGACATGGGTCTCTGCGAGCTTCTTACTCCAGAGCCGGTCAGTCTGGAACAGCCGCGGCGCAAGCCAGTACAGCATACCGAAGGTCATGAATCCGTTCCAGCCCAGCGCGCCCGCGTGCACATGGGCAATCGTCCAATCCGTGTAGTGACTGAGGGCGTTGATGCTCTTGATCGAGAGCATGGGGCCCTCGAAAGTGGACATGCCGTAGAAGGTGATGGCGATCACGAAGAACTTCAGCACCGGGTCCGCCGCGACCTTGTTCCATGCACCGCGCAGAGTCAGCAGCCCGTTGATCATGCCGCCCCACGACGGCATCCACAGCATCAGCGAGAACAGCATTCCCAGCGTGCTGGCCCACTGCGGGAGAGCGGTGTAGTGAAGATGGTGCGGCCCCGCCCAGATGTACAGGAACACCAAGCTCCAGAAGTGCACGATGCTTAAGCGATAGCTGTACACCGGCCGCTCCGCGGCCTTGGGCAGGAAGTAATACATCATCCCGAGGAACGGCGTGGTCAGGAAGAACGCGACGGCGTTGTGGCCGTACCACCACTGGATCATGGCATCCTGCACGCCAGCGTACACGGACGAGCTTTTGAGGAGGCCAGATGGGATCGCCAGCGAGTTGATCACGTGCAGGACAGTTACGGTTGCAATCGTCGCGATATAGAACCAGAGCGCGACATACATGTGTCGTTCACGTCGCTTGATCAGGGTCATCATGAAGTTGACCCCGAAGAACCCCAGCCACACGACGGCTATCGCCAGATCGATGGGCCACTCGAGTTCCGCGTACTCCTTGCCTTGGGTGTATCCCAGCGGCAGCGTGATGGCCGCGGCGACAATGATCGCCTGCCAACCCCAGAAATGGAGGTTGCTGAGTTTGTCGCTCCACATTCGTGCCTTGCACAGACGCTGCGTGGAGTAGTACACCGCGGCGAAGATTGCATTGCCCGCAAACGCAAAGATCGCGGCGTTTGTGTGCAGGGGCCGCAGCCGGCCAAAGTTCAGCCAGGAAGTTTCATAGAGGAAAGCAAACGCGGTTCCCATCCAGGCGAATGGTCGTACGCCACCGATCGAGTACTCGCCCGCGGCGGGGAGTACCAGTTCGAGGGCGATAATGAGCCCCACCAGCATTGCCACAACGCCCCAGAGAATGATGGCAAAGCTGAACTTACGGACGATGGCATCGTCGTAGACGAACTGTTCCATCGGGCCCGGCTGGAACTCGCCATAGTCGTGAATGTTCGTCGCGGCGATGCCTTGGGGCCCGAGGTCTGTGCCTGTTGCCATTGAAGCTGCGCCCATACCCAGCGTCTCCCTGCAAGCGAGCCCCCCGCCTCGGAAACTGACTTCATTCCTAATCTCAAGATTAAAATATCATGATATCGTCATTATCGTCGGATTCACGGAAATGTCAAGCGAGATCCTGTCCAGCAGCAACGTTTCCGGTTTGACAGCATGCCTGCGCCAGTCAGCGATTGCTTGACAAATGGACTTCTATATCTTATAATCCGAAATAAAGGAGGTTAACCAATGCTCGCACGGGCCGTCGGGTATGCAGCTGCGGCACTGGATCAACTGGCGACGAACGAGGGTAAGCCCCTGCTCGTGAAAAAGATTGCCCAAGCATGTGGTATCCCTCAGGCGTATCTCGCCAAAATCGTGAATGTGCTTGCTCGCCGCGGCCTTGTCATAACGCAGCGGGGGATTGGCGGAGGTGTCTGCCTCGCTCGCTCCGTGCTCAGAGAGCCGCAACTGCCCGGCACACGCTTTTTGGAAGGCGCACAAAGAAGAGCAGATCCGGTTTCTGCAGAGCACGACCGTGGCATCGATGGCCGAGTTTGTGGCGCGGCAC
>JBBRUT010000188.1:0-6239 GCA_038247555.1 Phycisphaerales bacterium
AACATCTCATACAGCACGCACCCGAAGGAGAAGATGTCGGAGCGCTTGTCAACCGGCTTGCCGCGGGCCTGCTCGGGGCTCATGTAGCCCGCAGTTCCCATGATGACGCCGGGGATAGTCGGAGAGTGCGCGAATCGCGCTGGCGAGGTCACAGTCGGCGAGTCGGGCATCGCGGCGGCGTTGGTCGATGACGGCGAGCCCTCCGCCGTCCGCGCCAGCCCAAAGTCCAGCACCTTCACCACGCCCTCGCCCGTCACCATCACGTTGCCGGGCTTGAGGTCACGATGAACGATCCCCTTCTCGTGCGCGGCTTCGAGGGCGTCGGCGATCTGCTTGGCGAGTGTGAGCGACTCGGCAACCGGGATCGGACCTGCGGTCAAGCGATCCGCGAGCGTCTCACCTTCGATGAACTCCAGGATCAGGTACTGCTGACCGTCGGCTTGTTCGAGCCCGTGGATTCCGCCGACGTTGGGGTGGTTGAGGGATGCCAGCACCTTGGCCTCACGCTGGAAGCGGGCCAGACGATCAGGGTCCGCGGCGAGGTCGCCGGGCAGCGCCTTGATCGCCACCTGCCGGTCCAACTTCGTATCGGTCGCAAGATACACCACGCCCATGCCGCCGCGGCCGAGTTCACGCTGGATCTGGAATGGGCCGATGGCTGTGGGGTGCATTGGGGCAGAGTGTACGGGATCGGTTAACGCCGAGCAGTCAAGCCAGTTGCGGGCCGACTCGCGTCGGACTTGGGGCTGTTGAGCCTCGTCCGCGTAACTGGGACTGGACAAAGAGCTTCGCGCCGTGTGCCATGACCCGAACGCCTTCCAAGAAAAGTTCTCTTGGTGTTCTGTCACCCCGACTTTGATGGTTTGATAGCCTCGGCACGTGCCGAGGCCATCGGCATTTACAGCGTAGTTCGATCTTGTCCTGTCAGGGCCAAGAGTCACGAGCGTTCCGCTCACGGCCGCACCGCGACCAATAGCCACCGGTGCAGCACCAGCACCGGAAGGAGGCCGACACAGCTTATCGCTGTCATCGCCGCGTCGATCGGATACAGCGCTATGGGCCGGGTTGCTCATCGACACGAGGACCAAGCAGATTCTCCGCTTCGTGCTGCGGCTCGATCTTCTCGGCCTGACTCTTGAGGTGATCCGACTCACTCGCGAGTCCTCCCTCGGCCTGGGAGGATGCATCCCCCGATCCCACGGCGATGCACGGTTGTCCCGAAGCCGACGGGAAGGAAGCCGGGGCGAGTGTCTCGGACGCATCCGCCTCACGAGGAGCATTCGCGCCGTGATCGGAACCCCGGCGAAGCAGCGTCACCGGCACACCGCCTGGAAACACAACCTCGCGGGCTTCATCGGGCATGGAAATCCCCTGCTCCTGAAACGCCCGCTTCACCAGGCGGATCACCGAGGAGCGTACCTTGAGCCAACTATTCTCGCGCCCGTTGATCCAGAAATACACCTTCAGGTTCACCGTCGCTGATCCCAGACTGTCCGCGAGCACCCACGGCTCAGGATCTTTGAGCACTGCGGGATGATCGTTCAGCACGCGGCGGGCCACCTCCTGGGCACGGTCGATCGGATCCTCGTATCCGATACCGATCGTGAAGTCCTCGCGCCGGTTCGGCATCGCCGTGAAGTTGCGGATCGTGCTCACGTACACGGTCGAGTTGGGGAGCTGCGCGAGGTTGCCGTCGAGCGTCAACAGCACGGTGGTGCGGATGTTGAGCTGCTTCACATAGCCTGTGACGCCGTTGATCTCGACGAGGTCGCCGGTCTGGAACGGCTGTTGAACGCTCAGAAAGATGCTCGCCAGGTAGTTCTCCGTGATCCCGCGGAACGCGATCCCCAGCGCCAGCCCCACCAGACCTGTTCCGCCCACCAGGGTCAGGGCGAGTTGCGTCAGGCCCGAGATGCGGAGCACGATGTACGCACCGAGAAACAGCACGATCACGCCCACACTCATGGCCAGCAGGTCGCGAAGCAGTCTGGCGCGGATGCGCCCGCGGAGCAGGGACCGCGCGCCCCGGGCCGAAAGCCATGCGGCCAGCCCGGACAGCGCCAGGATGAAGAGTCCGAACATCACCATCGGCATCGCCCCGGCGAGATCCTGCCCAAGTCCGGACAGTCCGCTCAGCGCTGCGCTAAAATCCCAGGCCGAAGCGTGAGCAACCTCCATCTGATTGGCCACCGCGGCCACACCCTGTGTATTCCGCGCCAGATCGCCCGCCCACTTCTTGAGTTCCGCGGACTTCACCGGGCCGCCAAGAAAGACAACCCCGTTCTCGACCCGCACGCGCGGATCTGCGAACCAATCGGTGGCGTCGAGCACACTCTTCAGACGGTCGCGGATGGCCTCATCCTGCGCCACGGGTTCGATCGCCAGCGTCATCGCGCTGGGGGTGATGTCCTCCGCTGCGGCCGCGGCGGGAGCAGCCGTCGGATCGTCGCCGGGGCGTGGCTCGCTCTGTCCCTCCGCAACCGAAGCGAGGCCCCACAGCGCCCACCCAAGACACACGGCCAACACAACTCCACAGCGGTGACGCGCGGGTCCGGGCATGATGAACATCTCCAGGCGGCGGTCGCCGCGGTTGAACCCGATGTGCGAGTAGGTGCTCGAGCCGCTTCTTCGGCCTGATCATTGAACGTCAGGAAGGTGCTGATCCGGGGCATTGAGGATCGTACGAGTTTGCGGGGCCGGTGACAAAGCGACTTCACGCAGCCGGAATGCATGGAGGCTGCTGAAATCGTGCCCGTGCGGGATGTGTGCCGCTCGCCAGAATAGACTGCGGGCATGCCAAACCGGGTTCTTACGAGCGTGCTCGCGGGTGCGATCTTCGCGGCGGCGGCGAGTCAATTGTGGTCTGCTGCAAGCCCTGTGCTGCCCGCATCAGTCCGCTGAGCATCCCACGAAACACGATCCCGTGCAGCGGGAGCACCGCATACCAGTACGCGATTCCAAGGAGGCCGCGCGGGCGAAACCTGGCGGTCATCACCAACTGCGTGCCCGCGTCGCCGGACGGCGAGGGAGAGACGTCGAAGCTCAGCGTGGCGACCCCTGGGAGTTTCATTTCGGCCGTCAGCACCAGGCGGCGTGGCGGCTCAACTGCGGTGACGCGCCAGAAGTCCAGCGCATCGCCCAGCCGTAGCTGGTGGGAGTGGCGTCGGCCCCGGCGCAGGCCCGGCCCGCCGGTGAGGCGATCCACGATGCCCCGCAAACGCCACAGCCAGTCTACGGCGTAGTAGCCGTGCTGTCCGCCCAATGAACACACGGACGCCCACACCGCGGCGGGCAAGGCTGAGGTGGTCACCTCGCGGCGATCAACAAACACGGTCCCTCCCGCCCATGACGGGTCGCCCGGCATCACGCCCCCGTCCGACCACGCCGTCTCCACGTCACCCGCGTGTACCTTGGCCAATGCGGCGTCCATCGCCTGCCGAATCGTGAGACACTTGTGGGGCATCAACCGCCTTGCCTCGTCGCTGCGGCAGACGACGCGGTTCTTCAGACCCTCCGCCAGCGGGCGGGCGATGTTTGCGTGCAGCGGCGTGACGAGGTGGATCCACAGCGAACTCAGCCGCGGCGTCAGCACGGGCACGGGGATGACAATCCTCCGCCGCAGGTGCAGGGCCGAGGCCATCTCACGCATGATGTTCGCGTACGACGCGACATCCGGCCCGCCGATGTCGAGCGTCTTGCCGGTGGTGGCGGGGGTTTCGAGGGCCGCGATCAGATAGTGCATGACGTCGCGCACGGCGATGGGTTGCGATTCGGTGCTGACCCAGCGCGGCGTGATCATGATCGGAAGCCGCTCGACGAGGTAGCGGAGGATCTCGAAGGAAGCCGAGCCCGAGCCGATAATCATCGCGGCCCGCAGCACGGTCACGGGTACACCGCCTCGGCCCAGCGCGACCTCGACCTCGCGCCGCGAAGCGAGGTGCTTGCTCAGGCCATCACCGGTCTCGCCCAGGCCACCCAGATAGATGATCCGCGGCACGGCCGCCTTGGCGGCGGCTCTCCCGAACGCTTCGGCGAGCGAGAGATCGCGGGCGCGATACTCGGGACCGGCGGCATCCATCGAATGAACCAGGTAGTACGCCGCGAGGCACCCGCGCAGGCCATCCTCGAGCCGGGCCTCATCGCCCGCATCTCCCTCGACGATCTCGATGCGTTCGTTCGCGGCCCACGGACGGGCACGCAACTTGGCGGCGCTGCGGGCCAGGCACCGCACGCGATAGCCGCGTTCAAGCAGACGCGGGGCCAGGCGGCCACCGATGTAGCCCGTGGCGCCGGTGACGAAGACTGTGGGAGGTACTTCCGCGGGCATGCTGATTGATCGTAGCGACGCGATGCGGACGTATGTCTCGTACGCCGCCACCGTCGCCGTCGTAATCTCCGACCACGGCCCCTTCTCCCCGCGCCCCCCAAGTGTTGATCCAGCGGGTCATATAGACGGCGGCCCCCCATTTTTTGCCGCCTTGGCCGGGCTTGAAGTCGGCGCGGAAGGTCGGCCTGGTCGTCATGGTCAGGAAGACCAGCGCGGCGGGATTCGTGGGCGCGGGCTCGTCCGCATGTGGGGGGCCACGAGTTTCACCCACACCTCGGCCCCAAAACGCCCTTGGTCCGCGCGCGGCGGGTCGGGGTGGATTCGTCGGTCAATAGCAGTTGGTGCGTGAGCCGCTGCCCGCTCTCGACCAGCGCGAGCGGTCGCGTCGTGGGCGCTGGAGCCGGGGTGACGTCGTCGCGCACGCGAACTGCTACGAGTCCTTCTTGAAAAGTGTTCCCTTGGCGGGATCCGGGGGCTGCTCGATCCGCATCGGTGCAAGCCAGCTCGCACCGTTGTGCTGAAGCAGCCCCTTCTTTCCCTTCTTCTTGCCGTCATAGGTGTAGAGCACCTCACAGCCCGTCATGATCCCTGTAGCCACATGAACCGCGTCGAGCGGCTTTATGCCAGTATCCCGCGCAATAAGGTTCGCACGCTCGGCGATCGCCCTATCGAGCGATCGCACGGCGATGTACGGATTCTCGAAAAACTCCAGCACCTTCTTTGTTTGCTCTTCTGGCTGCACACCAGTATCCGGCAGCTTGCACACTTCCGCGATCGTAAGCGCGGATGTCACGATGACAAAGTCATCCGCGGCGGCCTTCTGCGCAAGATCGGCGAGCGCAGGAGCCTTGTCCTGCTCGTCTTGCAAGAGTCCGATGAAACAGCAGGAATCCCAATAGACCCTATTGGGCATCGCGCAGGCTCCTGATGTACTCCGCCGAGTCAACGCCCCCGGTAATATCGACCCGACCCGCGCCCGCGAAGTCCTTGGCCTGCGGCAGTTCGTCCTTTTCTTTCAAGACACGGATTGAGGTTACTTCTATGGAGACTGGCTTGCCCTTCCGCGTTATCTTCGCCCTGCCAGTCACAGCCACTCGCTTTCGGAAGGCACCCATGGCCAGTTCCAACTGGGCGTCAGTGACCAAGCACTCGACCTTGGTATTCGTCAAGACGTCCCAGATCGAGATCTTCGTTCCGTTGTGCGCCGAGATCACTTCAAGACGGCCCTCGATCGAGGTCTCTTCCCAATAGTGCGAAGTCTGCCGCTTCTGAATCTCCTCGATGTTGGCCGCCGAGTGAAGCGTGGGCTCGACGGCCTCTTCGTTGTTCGAGGCAAACTTTATGCTCGCGATGCCGTTGTTCCGCAGGTCCACCAGATCGCGCATCCCCTGGAGCGCATCGGCGTTCCAATGTGGCGGCACGACCGCCTGGGTTTCGAGTGATCGCATCCCGTCCATGAACGTTTTCACAACTTCGGAGCTGTTGTCCCGCCGATTCGGGGCGATGCGCGGCCCGAGCGTCATCGTCAGCGGGCTGTTCATCGAGACCTTCACGACTTCCCATTGCACGCCCGCCCGCTGGTTGTCGGCCATCTGGGCATCAATCTCTCGGAGGACTCCCAACGCCCGCTCCAGCATCTCGATGAGCGAACGCACGGTCACTCGCGTGTCCTTTCCCTGCACCGTGATGACGAGTTCTCTTCCCATGGCGACCCTTCAGTATATCAAGCTTAATGACTGTACGGACGCTGGACGGGTCCAGTTCCCGGAGTGAGTAGCGTATCTATCGGCATCCGGGAGGAGAATTCAATTAACGGCCGTGCTGCCTCACGCCGCCACCGTCGCCGTCGCGATCTCCGACCACGGCCCCTTCTCCCCGCGCCCCCCAAGTGTTGATCCAGCAGGCCATGTAG
>JBBRUT010000189.1:0-6196 GCA_038247555.1 Phycisphaerales bacterium
GAAGCCATACGTTCGTTCCGCGCAGAGCTGACATACCTGCGCGCGGTGGTGCGAACGCTGCGCGCCGCTGCGACCGAGACCCCGTTGACCGTCAAACTTCCGAGCGCGACCAAGGCCGATGTTCAGCTGGCCGACGCAGGCAAGAAGCGGTCGGCGCGGAGCAGGAGCTTGGGGGGCAATGCGAGCGCCGCGCAGCACAAGCCGTGCACGTATCTCGCGGCGTGGTGGCCGGAGATGAGCGAGCTGCTGCACGCGGTGCACGGGAAGGAAGTCGCGGTGCGGGCAGAGCTGTCGTGGACGCTGCCGCCGCTGGGTATCCGGGCCGACCATCTCACACAGATCGTGCTGAACCTGATCGGCAACTCGGTGCACGCGATCCAGGAGCGCGTGGTCATCGGGACGGATGGGCCCAAGCACTGGCCCACGGTCGGCATCACTGCGCAGCTCAGCGAAGATGGAAGCGTGGTGCATCTTGCGGTGAGGGACAACGGGTTGGGCATGAGCGAAGAGGTGCAGGCGCGCGCTTGCGAGCCGCTGTTCACCACGCGTCGAGATGTCGGGGGCTCCGGGCTGGGCCTGGCAATGGTTCAGCGACTGACGGCCGAGGCGGGCGGGCGGATGTCCCTGCGCTCGGAGCGAGGGGCCGGCACCACGGTCACGCTGGAGTTGCCCGTGAAGTTCAGCAGAGTGCTTGTGGCGGTGTCGGCAACCGGCCGCAGCAACGTGATCGAGCCGGGCATGGAGAGCTGAGAGGCGATGGCGGCTCGCAAAGCCTGTCGCCCCCCCGGGGGGGGTGCCGGGCCACTGAACTTGCCCTCTTAACCCGCCGATAACCCTCATGCAGGCTGTCTTCCAGCCCCTCCCGCTCCAGAGGGACGCCGCCTGCTCCGAGGGCTTCTCGATGCGCACGAACATCAATCCCGCACACCTCCGAGCCCGGGCAGATGACCTGCTGGCGGTCAAGGCCCCGCTGTGGGGGCGATTGCCCCGCCGCGTGCCCCGCGGGGAGCAAGCGGTTCACCCGATTCGCGCGCACGGTCATGTGCGGGGCGGCCATTCTCCGGCTGACCTTGAATACGCCGCGGCGACGCGCGCCCAGCTTGCCGCAGGGTTGCGGGCCGTTCGCGGGCGAGTGCTCGATGGGCAAGGAATCTCGCGCGAACCCCTTGATGAGATCGTGGACACCCTGATCGATCTGGCCGCGCGCCACGCAGATTCGCTCCCTGCCATGGCCTTTGCCGACAACGGGGCGCCGACCGACCCGGCGACGGAGCACGCTGTCGCGACCGCGGCGCTCGCCGTCGCCGCATCGGTGGAACTGGGCTGGTCGCGCTGCGATGTGCGCGATGCCGCGCTCGTCGCGCTGCTGGCCAACTTTGGCATGGCCACGCTTGCCTTTGATCCGTATTCCACGCCGCGGCCGCTGACCGAGATCGAGCTTGCGCGTGTTCGCCCGCACGGCGACATCTCCGCGGCGCTTGCCTCGCGCATTGAAGCCGTCCCCGACCGCGTGCTGCTGGCGATCACCCAGCACCACGAGCGTCCTGACGGCCGCGGCACGCCCCGGGCCCTGAAGCCGCCGGTGATTCATGACCTGGCGCTGCTGGTGGGTGCGTGCGATATTCTGGCCGCAACCGCCTCTCCCCGTGCCCACCGTCCGGCGATGCTTCCCCCCGCCGCGCTCATGCATACCGCGCAGCTGTCGCGAGAGGGCGCGGTCGATGAGGAGATGTGCAGCGCGCTCATCCGCGCCTGCGGCAAGTTCCCTCCCGGCTCGCACGTCCGGCTGTCGACCGGTGATATCGGAGTTGTGGTCTCGCGACCGGGCAAGGCCGATCCGCACCGTCCGGTGGTGCGCGTCATGCCCTTCTGGGGCGCGGCCAGCTTCGCCGCCATCGGCAAGCCCGTGACCGTCGATCTTGGGGATGAGGCGCTTTCGAGTGTCACTGTGGTTGCGGCGATCGAAGTCGCCGAAACCGGGAACTAACGGCGAGGCACTCTGCACCGTCTATTGCGAGATCCAAGGCTCGTGGTCTTCAACACTTACCTGTACCTGCGCCCCGCCGAGTTCTTTGCTCAGCCGGGGTGCCAGCAGCTTCAGGTACGGGCGCTCGGTCTGGGTGTGACCGGCGAGCATCACGCTCATGCCGTTGGCGGTCGCCGCGCGGATCTCGTGGTGCTTCATTTCGCCCGTTACGAACAGCTGGCAGCCGGCGTGGATCGCCAGCGGAAGCAGTGAGCCGCCCGCGCCGGGGCAGACGCCGATGCGTTTGATGGGCTCGTTATTCGTCGGGCCGATCTGTACGGAGCTCACGCCCAGATGCGCCTTGAGGCGCGCCGCGAGTTCATCGAGCGTCGCGACATGGTCAAGCGTGATGCGCCGCCCCGCCCCCGCGCCGCGGCCGGGCTGGGCGACAAGCTCATACACATCGATTGCCGGTTCTTCATACGGATGGAAACGCCGCAACGTCTCCAGCACGAGCGCCAGCGCACGCCTGGCGCACACCATCTCGAGCCGTTCCTCGTGAACAGTTTGCAGTTGCCCCGCCTGACCGGAGGAGGGCGTGCTTCCCTCGCCGCCAAAGAATGTCCCGTGCCCCGATGCGCTAAATGAGCAGACCTCGTAGTTGCCGATGATCCCCGCGCCGGCCGTCGCCATCGTCTTGCGAAGGTCGTCGACTTTCTCCTTGGGCACGAACGTGACCACCTTGAGTTCCTGCGTCTGGGGCAACGAGGCGTGCGATCGCAGGGCGCGCCGGTCGCCCCCGCCGCCGGCATCCTTCGGGCCAAGCAGGCCCTCCGCCAACCAGTCGGTCATGCCGCCGGGCGCGGCGTCGAGCGCCGTGTGCGGCGAGTACACGGCGATCCCCGCGCCCAGCAGCTTGAGGGCTACGCGTCCCGCCTCGCTGTCGCAGGTGATGTGCTTCATCGCCTCGAAGATCGGGGGGTGATACGCTACCACGGCGCCGCATTTCAGCCGCGCTGCCTCCGCCGCGACCGCCTCTGTGAGGTCGATCGTGAGAAGGACCGGGCCCGCGAGGGTCCATTCGCGCGAGCCCATCAGCAGTCCGACGTTGTCCCAATCTTCGGCGAGTTGCACGGGCGCGATGCGCTCCATCGCGGCGACTAAATCGGTGATCTTCATCGCGAATCGTACCCCTCGCGGCCGGGGCTTCATGTTCCTGCCGGCTCACTGCGCCAGGGGTCGAATATGGCTGAGAACGGACGCCGCGTCGAGCCACTCGCGGGTATCGAGTTCGGCGTATATGCCGCGGTCGTGGTCGGAGTTCAGCACAACGGCGTTCTCCCCCAGGGCCATCGCGCCGGATTCCGCCTTCTCGTGGCCGAGCAGGAAGAGCGAGATGCCCCATCGCTCCGCCAGAGCGGTCAACTGCTCCTGCGTCTGGTTTCGGCCCCAGACCAGGAAGTGAGCTGAGCCGGTGCGGGCGAGGTAATCGTCATCCGCGAGCTCGCGCTCGAGGATCGATGCATCGAACCGGTCCATCCGTTCCGGGCCGGGCAAGGAGTGCGAGCAGAGCAGGTCTCCACCGCCGTGCGCCATCCGCAGCGCGATCGGCATCGATCGGATGAACCCGCGTACGGACGCGCGCACCGCCGGCGCATCACCGTGGAAAGCGAACTCCAGGGCCTCATCAAACGCCGCGACGAAGCGGATACCGTCCTTGGCGACCTCCGACCCTGTCAGTTGTGCAAGCTCGTGGTTGGCCAGCAGCACGTGTACATGCTCGGGGAACGTCGCCTTGAGCGCGCTAACCCGTGCCAGCACGCGGTACGAAAAGTCCATCCCGTTCACCAGGCGATCGGAGTGGATCAACTCGTGCAGTGTCAGGTGGCGATGCGCGGCGGGGTCCATTGATTCAAACCCCGCTGCGCGGACCAGCCTCGCCAGGTGCAGCGGATTGTCATGCAGGTCGCCGGTTGCGATCAACTGCCCGGGCTGCGTGACGTGATCGATCGAGCCATGTCGGCACGCCGCGGCGAGGTTGGCCCGCGTGCCGGTTTGCAGCGCGTTGATCACTGTTTGCGGGCTGCGTAGATCGAGTTGTTCAATCGCTGGCAGCATCAGGAGATCGTCAGCGTCGGCTGCGTGTGCCCCTGCCGCATCGACGCCAGCGCCACCTGGTTCTCCACGTTCTGGACCATGGCATTGAGGTGCTGGGCAAGCTGGATGCCCGCGGCCGAGTTGTCCGTGAAGTTCGCCGTCGGCTCGCCCCGGTCGCTGTTCTCCCGGAGCGACATCGTGATCGGTACCGCCCCCAGGAACGGCACGCCGAGTCGCTGTGCCATCATCTGCGCCCCGCCGCGGCCGAAGATGTCGTACTCCTTGCCATCATCGCCCACGAACCAGGACATGTTCTCGACAACGCCCAGGACCTCCACGCCCAGCTGCTGGAACATCTTCGCCGCGCGAACCGCATCATCCTGTGCCACCTTCTGCGGAGTGCACACGATCACCGCGCCCGTCAGCTTGAGCATCTGTGCCATGGTCAGCGCTACATCGCCCGTCCCCGGCGGCAGATCGATCACCAGGTAATCGACCTCGCCCCAATCAGTCTGCTCGATGAGCTGCTTGAAAGCCGCGTGCGCCATCGGCCCGCGCCAGATGAGCGGCTTATCCGCATCGACCAGCTTCCCGATGGTCATCGCCCGGACGTTGTGCACCAGGAACGGCTCGATCATCTTGCCGCGGACCACCGTGTCGAGCGCACCGAGCCCGAGCATGGTCGGCAGCGAGGGGCCGTAGATGTCGCCATCCATCAATCCGACCGCGTGCCCCTTGCGAGCAAGGCCGATGGCCAGGGTCACGGCGATGCTGCTCTTGCCCACGCCGCCCTTGCCCGCGCCGACGGCGATGATGTGCTTGGCGCGAAGTGTGCCCGCAGGCGCTGGAGCGCCCCCTCCCGGCGCTGTCCCCGAACCTCGGGCTGGACCGGCAGCGGCGGGTGCCTGTTCTGCCTTGAAGGGCGCATCGGGCAGATCGTCGGTCATCTCGATGTGTACATCGCTCAGCGCTACTTCCGCCTGCTTGGCGTGCAGCCGCACGGCCGCGGCGATCTGCTGCTGCATTCCGCGACGCTGATCATCATGCAGCCCGCCGGCGCGAATGCGGATGCTCGCGTAGCCATCGCAGTAGGAAATCTTTCCGATCGCACCCGATGAGACAATGTCCTCGCCGGTCCGCGGATGGGCGATCCGGGCGAGGGCGGCTTTGATGGTGTCCTTGTCGACGTTCATGGTGTGTCCGGGTGACGCTGTGGGGGCTTTATGGGGGGAAGTCGGGGGCGGAAAGGCCTGAGGGCGTGAGTTGGTGGGGGCAGGGGGGTAGTTGGGGAACTGGCAGGGGCGTCCGGTGCCGGCAATACCACCGCCACTGGGCCGTTTCGCTTCCGGCTGCGAACCTTGGCTCCCCGCGGAGCCCACTGGCGACGATAGGTGATTGAACCGCGATCAGGGAGTCTGGATTATGGATTTTGGTGTGCGAAACAGTGTCGGGTCTCTGGGTGCGTGCTGTCGGGCTCTGTCGGCCGCCGCGATTCTGTTCGTGGCCGGTTCCGCCCTTGCCCTGCAGCCCGCCGCCTCCCCGCCGGGTGATGAACCTGTGCTCAAGGGCCCTGCCGTCAAGGATCGGGTTGTTCCGGGCGTCACGAACTCCTTCGGGCAGTCCCAGGAATCCCGCCGCATGGCCGAGCGCATCCCGCCGGAGGTGCTGCGCGAGGCGCTGGGTGTGCTCACGCGGGATGATGTGCCGGAAGCGATCCGCGCGACCGCGGAGCAGGAGGCGGAGTTCAAGTCTGTCTCGGATGATCTCCGCGCGGCGGTTCGGAAATACATGGCGGAGCATCGCGAAGAGCTGATGGAGCTGCGCAAGGATGCCAATCTTTCCGGCCGCGCAGCGCAGGAGATTGACCGTGCGATCGGTCGTCCGGCCCGCGGCCAGCAGCCGCAGGGCCCGGGCGAGCAGCGCCGGGCACGCGCGGAGCGGGAAGGCGATGACGAGCCGGCCATGAGCGAGAGCGCCCCGGCGATGATGGATGACGCCGCGAACGCCGAGCAGGAAGCCAAACAGGAAACGGCGCGGCAGCGTTTGCGCGAGCTGATGTCCGGGGCGCCGCGGATCGAAGATTACATCACGCGAGTGTGGGAGAAGCTCTCGCCCGCGCAGCGCGAGGCGGTC
>JBBRUT010000190.1:0-6129 GCA_038247555.1 Phycisphaerales bacterium
GCAACCTCCAGCTCCTGGGGCGGCGCCTCGCCCGACACCGGCGCCGACCCCGCGCGCGAGGTCTACTTCCTCCAGCTCTGCCGCGCCCGCGACCCGCTCAGCAACACCTGGCAGCCCGTCATGGGCCACTGCGAGAAAGGCGAAACCGCCGTGCAGTGCGCCCTGCGCGAGCTCGAAGAAGAAGTCGGCCTCCAGCGCAGCAGCGCGGCCCTCCGCGGCCTGTGGGCACTTGAGCAGGTCCACCCCTTCTTCATCGCCGAGCTCGATGCGATCGTCATGAGCCCGCGCTTCACCGTCGAAGTCACCGCGGGATGGTCGCCGCGCATCAACGATGAACACGCCGCCTATCGCTGGGTGCATTACCGCGATGCGGTTCGGCCCAGCGGCGATGGCGCGTTCATGTGGCCGGGTCAGCGCTCCGCCGCGCGGGAGATCGTCGAGAGCCTGCTGCCCGAAGGCTCGGTGAGCCTCGAACCGCTGCGCGTGAAGTGATCGCCATCTCTCCCCCGACGCCGGGGCCGAGTCGGCTCTAAGACGAAGCCCCGGGTTGACCGCTGCGCTGCGCACGCCAACGACGCACTGCGCACTACTTCCCCAGCAATCCCAGATCCCCTTGAACTCGCTCGGCTTCTTCCGCGCCAAAAGGCAGCCCGCCCTCACGCCGCCGCCAGCACCCCACGCTCACACACCACGCGATTCTCCGCACACCCGCCAAGTTCGAGCGGCGCGATCACCCGCGCGCTGGCGGGTGTTCGTGCAGGGCTCGCCGCGCGCTTCACCAGCGCATCCAGCACCGGCCCCGGCGACAGCGTCCCGATCACCAGCGCATCCGCATCCGCCTCTCGCGCAACGATCCGCACACCCATCTCGCGCAGCGCCTCGTGCACGATGTGTTCGTTCTTTCCACCATCCACCACCGCCGCGCTCGCAAACGGCCGCGCCGCATGCGCAGCCGAGAGCGCCTCGCGCGCTGCCGCCTTGCCGGTGAACCGGTCCCACACACCCCGCGCCATCTCCCGCCGCGGCTGCGAAAAGTACGTGCCCGCAAGATCCAGCAGCCCACGCGCAAACCCGAGTTCCGCGCGCTCCTTGACCGCGATGCTCCCATACCGCGCGATCGTGCGCCGGGCCTCCCTTGCGCGAACATCCCGCGGCGCATACCGCCGCATCACCCACGCGTTGTTCCGCACCAGCCGCCGCAGGATCACATCCATGTCGCGGCCCGCCTGCGTCTTCTCGTGCAGCACCTCGAATCGCCGGTCAAAGCCGATCCTCATTCCCGCAAGCATCAGCTTCGCCGCCAGGTCATACTCCTCAACGTAGTAGTTGAACGCAGCGTCATATCCCCCCGCGGCGATAAACGCCTCGCGCCGGATCGCCACGCCGCACCCGATGAAGACTTCCGGCAAGCCGCCTGCCTCGTGCCTTGATGCCTTGATGCCTTCGTGTTCCTTGACATCCGGCAAAAGAATCTCCGCCTGCACCGCGCCCACATCGCTCGCCGCATCGCGCAGCGCATCGAGCAGGCCCGCGTGCACCGGGTGCGAGTCGTCGTCGAGCATGACGATCCACTCGCACGACGCATCCGCCGCGCGTGCGCCGGCGTTCCGCGCGGCCGCGCCCTCATTCACGTCGCGCATCAGCAGTGTCACCGGCAATCCGTTGTCAAGCTCGATCGGCAGCCTCGGCGGTGTGCGAGAGGCGTTGTCAACGACAACCACCTGCGCATCGTGCCGCGGCAGCCGCGCAAGCCCCGCGATCGTCCGCGCAAGCGTTTCGGGCCGGTCCCGCGTCGGCAGCACATACGCGATGCGCGGCGATGTCACGCGCCAACTCCCGCAGCGGCAGGGGCAACAGCAGATGTCCTTCGAGCGCTCGGCGACATGCCCCGCGCCTCGATGACTTCCGGCGAGGTATACGTCAGGTGCGAAGAGTGCAGCCGCGCCAAAGCCTGCCGCAGGTCAGTTGCGGAGATCACGGTGTTGCCGAGGCGCTGCACCTGGATCGCCGCGGCAACCGACGCAAGGAACGATGCCGAGAGCAGCGGCGCGCCGGTCGTAAGCGCGAGCGTCGCCGCGGCGAGCATCGAGTCCCCGCACCCCAGCGCATCAACAGCGTGCCCCGAGAGCGCGGGCACGTGCTCGCCCCGGACATGCGAGGCAAACCCGCCCTCCTGATTGACCGGCGCAGTGAGCCGGTCAAAGGCGATCAGGCCGTCAGCGCCGAGCGTGATCAGCGCTGCGCGGCTGCGCGTGTCGGCGAGCAGCCGCCACGCGACCATTGATAGGCCCTGGTCGTGCAGCGTGTACGCCTGACGAAGCTCCGATTCACTCGGCGAGATCAGGTCCATGTCCCGCATCATGCGAAGATTGCTCCGCCGACCCGAGACATCCGCGGTCATGATCCGGGCGTGCTTGCGCAGCGCGGGGCAGAGCCGCGCCAGCACCGACTGCGGCAGGAGGCCCAGCCCAAAATCGGCGATGATCGCCCCGTCACACCCCGTGCCCTCACCCGGCGAAACCGCAAGCTCCCGCGCGGTGTCGGTGGCAAGGGCGACGAGCGCATCCTGCTGCGCGGCGTCAAGCTCCAGCCGCTCCAGCAGGTCGATCTTCATCAGCTTCTGTGCGCCGACAAGGAACCGCTGCTTCTCCGGGATATCCGTGCTGACCTCGATGCTGCGCACTTCGACACCGTCGGCCAGCAGCCGCTGGCGCAGCATCGCGGCCTGCTCATTCTTCGGCAAGCCGGTGACGAGCACGGGCGATGCACCCATCGCCGCGAGGTGCCGCGCGATGATCGCCGCCGCGCCGTCATACATCCGGCGCTCCAGCGGGCGCAGCGTCATGACCGGCGCTTCGCCGGCCATGTCCGGGCGGTCGCACAGCACATAGGTGTCGAGGATCACCTCGCCGACGATCAGGATCCGCTTGCCGCGGAAGCGGGCGATGGTGCGCGAGAGTTCCGCGCCGTCAAGCTCGGGCATCTCCAGAAGCTGGCGCAGCCGCGCGTGGTACGGATCGATCGATTGCTCGAGTGCCGCGATAAGCGCGGTGGAGGAGAAGACAACATCGCCCGAAGAGAACACCACCCGTCCCCCGTGCGACTCGACCGCCGCGCGTTCCGCGAGGAATCGCGGATCGTTGTTCAGCTCGTACTCCTTGCCCTTCACATACACATCGGGCTGCACTTCATCGAGCAGCTCCCGCGCGGTGGCCCGCTGCTCGACATACACCAGATCGACGCAGTCGAGCGCGGCGAGATTCTCAGCGCGAAGTTCCTCGGGAATGAGCGGGCGGCCGGTGCCCTTCTTCATCTCGACATCGCCAGTGATGGAAACCAGCAGCAGGTCGCCGTGCGAGCGGGCGTGGCGGAGATGGCGGAGGTGGCCAGGATGGACAATGTCGAAGCAGCCATGGCAATGAACGATCTGCTTGCCCGCACCGCGAGCGGCCGCTCGGACAGCCAGAAGCTGGTCGTGAGAAAGGATCTTGCCACCGGGCCCGTGTCCGGGCAGACGCGTGGGGAGAGAGCGTGGGAACGCGTCTGGGCCCCGGGGGGGTGGGGGTGGGGCGGGGGGCGTGGGGGGCAGTGGCATGGGGGTCTTTATCGGTCTGTTGGGGGTGTTGGTCGATAGCTGGAGCATGACCACTATGGCAGCAGGACCGGCGGCAGCGGGTGGGGTATCGCGGCAGACGCTGACACGCGATGACGTCGTGCGCTTGGCAAGCGGCGATCGGCCGTGGGCTGCCCTGCCGGTGCTCGCGCAAGTTTTGCGCGTGCAGGGCACGGGGGGGGCAGGCGGCGGGGATCACGGACTGCGCTTCCTGGCCGCGGCATGCTTCGCCAAAGTCGGATTGAAGACTCCGGCAAGGGAGCAGTTCGCGATGCTCCCCCCGGAAGTTCGCCGCGACCCGCAGGTGGCCGCGCTGGGCACCGCGATTGAAGGACTCCAAGAAGATGTGATCGCCTTCGCGGAGCAACGGGCGATATGCGAGGGGAATGTGCGGGCTCTGGCGGAGCGCGAGGTCGCCCCCATTCATCTGACCGCGGCCCTAGCGCAGTGGGCGGAGGCGCGGAGCGCGAGCGAGGAAGTCTGGCTGCGGGCGCGCGATGGCAACCTGGTGGTGCAGAGGCAGCCGGGGTCGCTGGAGTTCCGGCATCTGGTCGACTTTGTCGGCCAGGTGGCGGCGCTCAAACTGCCGCACGAGGCGAGCGGCACCAACAACATCAAGCCGTACGTGGTGGAAGGCGCGGACCCGCCGTGGCTGCTGCGCCGGGTGATGCAGGCAACACCGGATCAGGCGGATGGCTACCGGGTGCGGGTGTCGCTGGTGCAGCGCGATGCACTGGAACTGCTCGACGGCCTGTCGATGGCGGACCTGCGCGACGAACTGAGTTCACCCCGGCTGCATGTGTTTGTAGGTGAAGATGCGACCACGCGTCTGGAGCGCGACCTGCTGTCGCGGACAGATGTCATCATCGCCGGTCACTTCCTGGGTGTGCCGCCGCGAGGAAAAGAGTGGGGGGGGTGGGGGGGACGGGGGGGTGCCGGGCGGTGTGAGCCGCCGACGGAGCAGGTGCTGCAACGCGCCGCGGTGAGCCAGCAGGCCGAGTCGATTCGTCTGGAGGCGGCGGTCCGCGTCGAATACTCCTCGCGGAATGCCGCGTGGTACGCCGAGCGGTTCAAAGCTCAAGGCTCGCCTTCCAACCCAAGGCCGCTGAGGGTGCTGCTGCCGACATGCCGGTACTCGACCTACATCAAGCACGCCGCGGCGGACTTGTGCGAGGCCTTCAAGGGCGCCGGGTGCGAGGCTCGCACGCTCATCGAGCCCGATGACCAATCGCAGATGTCGAGCGTGGCGTACCTGCGCGCCATCGCCGAGTTTCAGCCAGATCTGATGGTGCTGATCAACTACACCCGCGCGAACATCGGCGCGGTCATCCCCGCCGGCGTGCCGGTGGTGACCTGGGTGCAGGATGCGATGCCGCACCTGTTTGATTCGAAGACCGGCGAGGCGATGGGGAAGATCGACTTTGTCGTCGGGCACACCCATGTCGAGCTGTACGAGCAGTTCGGCTACCCGGCCCAGAACCGGATGAAGCTGCCCGTCACAGCGAGCACCACGAAGTTCCACGATGGCCCGATCGACCCCGCGCTACGTGAGAAGTTCGCGTGCGATGTGGCATTCATCACGCATCACAGCGAGACCCCGGAGCGCATGCACGCGCGGCTGTGTGATGAGGCCGGACGCGCCGGGAGCGGCTCGGCGGTGGTGCGGATCTTCGACGAGTTGCGGCCACGGATCCGGGCGCTGGTCGAGACGGAGAGCCAGGCGCCGATCGCGCAGCGCGTTCGTGCGGCGGCGAGCGAGACGGCGGTCGCGGTGATCGGACGCGAGCCCGATGCGCGGACGACCGCGATGCTGGTGAACCAGTATGCGTTCCCCATGGCCGACCGAATGGTCCGGCACCGCGTGCTGAGTTGGGCGGCGGATGCCTGCGAGTCTCGCGGCTGGAAGATGCGCGTGTTCGGACGCGGCTGGGAAAAGCACGAGCGGCTGGCGCGCGTCGCAGGGCCGGAGATTGCCCATGGCGACGAACTGCGTGCCGCGTACGCCGCGGCGGGCGTCACGGTGCACGCGTCGATCCACTGGATGTATCACCAGCGGGTGATGGAGTGCGCGCTGTCGGGCGGGCTGCCGGCGGTGTTCCTCAAGCCCGATGATGTCTCGCTGCTGCGGGCGTATGTGGTGCAGAGGATGTGGGATGTCGGATGTGCGATGTCGGATGTGAAGGCGGGGCAAAGAGAGTCGGAAGGAAGAGCAGAAAAGACTGGAGCCCCCACCCCCGGCTTCGCCGGGACCTCTCCCTTGGGGGAGGTTGTGTGCGCAGCCGCGGATTGTGCGGAAGCGTTGTCGTTTGTGTCGCAGCTCCAGCGGATCGGTCGGCCCGTGCACCCGGCGTGGGCGGCGCTGACGATCACGCCGCGGATGCTCGAGACGGCGCGGGCGGCGTGGTCCGGAATGCCGGATCAGCCGCGGGCGGCGTTCATGCTCGGCGATCTGGCGGAGACGACGTTCGCATCGCGCGACGGGCTGGAGCGGCTCATCGAGCAGGCGATCCAGAGCC
>JBBRUT010000191.1:0-5994 GCA_038247555.1 Phycisphaerales bacterium
AAGCTCGACGGGGAACACAAGCGCGATCGTGTGGCATACATCGGCCGCGGGTATCGGGGTCTGTCAGCGCGAGAGGCCCGGCCATGAACGAACAGACTCCGACGACCCTGGTCAAGTTGTCGTGGCTTGGCGCGGTGCGTCGGTGTGCGCCGTGGGCGGTCGGGCTGGGGATCGCGATGTGCTGGGACCGCGCGGTGTACCTGTACGTTCGAGTGGGAGGCGATGCGGCAACGGCGGAGGCCGCGGCGATGGCGGTTGAAGCGATGGAGCGCAAGGGCTGGTACAAGTTTCTGTGGGTGATCGGAACAGTTTGGCCCTGGTTGATCGTCGCAGCGGCATTGGTGTTTGCCGACTTTGGATCAGATGCCGAGAAGTCCAAGCGTGGCCTGCGCCGCGCGGTATTCCTGGTGCTGGGTGTTGCGCTCTCGGGCGCCGCGGCGGAGATCGCCAAGCTCGTGTTCCGGCGGCTCCGGCCAGATCAAACCGACGGCTGGTATCAGTTCCGGCCATGGAGCGAGGAGCTTTGGAGCGCGACCAACCTGGGGCTGCCCTCAAGCCATGCGGCGGTGGCGTTCGGCGCGGCGTTCTCGCTGTGCTGGATATGGCCGCGGGCGGCAGCCGTGTTCCTCGCCGCCGGCGTTGGGTGCTCATTGAGCCGGCTGCTGGCGGGGGCTCATTTCCTGTCCGATGTGCTGGTCGGGACGGCCATGGCGTTCTTTGTGGTGCTGGGCGTGTACGCTTTGGATCGGCGGAACAACGGGGGACGCGGAATCGAAGCGGACCTGGCAGCATCTCCGAGCAAGCAACTGGATTCGGGAGGTTGAACCGCGGTGACGATTCTGGACCGCTATATCGCCCGGCAGTTTTTCCTCAACACCCTTGCGCTGCTGGTGCTGCTCGGGTCGTTCGTCGTCGCGGTGGATGTCTCGCTGAACATCGATCGCTTCCTGAGCGCGGCCGACCGGCTGCTGGAAGGCGAGTCCCCTTCAACGCTGCGCAAGCTCGTGGTCACCGCGCTGCTGGTGGCGGATCTGTGGTGGCCCAAGCTCCTGCAACTGTTTGCCTACATGGTCGGGCTCGCGCTCGTCGGGGCGATGGGCTTCACGTTCACGCAGATGGTCCGGCACCGCGAAACCGTCGCCGCGATGGCGGGGGGGATCAGCCTTCGGCGGCTGGCGCGGCCGGTGCTCGTTGTCGCCGCGCTCATGATGGGCCTGAAGTTCATCGATCAGGAGTTCATCCTCAGCAATCCGCGGATCGCGCCGCTGCTGTCGCGCGATCATGGCGATGCCGGGAACCGGGAGTGGTCCGCCTCCGCCGTCCCGCCCACGGCCGATGCCTCGTTCCGCGTCTTCATGGCGCGCGAGTTCATCCCCAGCGAATCGCAGCTCAATGATGTCCGGGTGTGGGAGCGTGACCAGAACGGCCTGCTGACGCGGCACCTCGTCGCATCGAGCGCGGTCTGGCGAGATGGCGCGTGGGAGCTTCAAGGCGCAAGAGAAGTGCCTGTCGGCCTTGCGCCCAGCGGTGCGGAGACGGTGCCCCCGCCGCGAGCGGTGGGCGCGGGCGGGGCGGGCGGGGCCGGGGGGGCTGGGGGGGCTGTCCGCGTGCAGACGGACCTTGACCCGCCGGCACTGCTGCTGCGTCGCGATGCGCGGGTGGTGGAGTCGCTCTCGTGGCGACAGATCGGATCGATGCTGAGCAGTCCGCGGCTGGATCCCGGCCTGCGCGACAAACTCGTCCGGGTGCGATGGAGCCGCATCTCGATCGCGCTCTCGACGTTCCTGTCGCTGCTGATCACCATGCCGTTCTTCCTGGTGCGCGAGCCGCGGAACATGCTCTTGCAGTCGCTCAAGTGTGCGCCGATAGGGATCATCGCGCTGCTGGGGAGCGTGTTCGGGGCATCGGCGCCCGTGCCGGGCCTGCCGGTGCTGCTGGCCGTGTTCCTGCCGGTGCTGGTGCTGATCCCAATCGCGATCGCGGCGTGGTCGAGCGTGCGGACGTGAGGGCGGAGCGGGATCGAGAGATCGGGGGATCAAGGGAACAAGGCAAGCGGGGATCGGGGAGCGAAAGCGAAGACGCTGCGCGAACCGGGCGGCCAAACGGGCGGTAAGAAAGAGCGAGCCGCAGGGGGAGCGCCGCGGCGGGAGCTCTCGAAATGGCGGGTGAAGCGGAAGTTGGGCAGGAACGCGGACGCGGGGGGCAGCGAGACCCGCTGCGGCCATCGGCACTGCGGGTCGTGCTCCTGCTGTTGGGCGCGGCGTATTGCCTGCTGGCGTTCGGGGTGGCGTTCGCCGGGGGACTGTGGCCAATCTTCTGGCGTTCGCACGTACGGCGGGAGTATCTCGATCGGGCGGCGGCGCAGGATCCCACGATCGACTTCGCCTCAGCAGAATGGCTGGATTACGGGATGTGGGGCACCCCCGACTTGTCGGGAGCGGGCCTTCCGGGCTATGCCGGGGAGGCAGTGCCGATTGCACTCGTGATGGCACCGGTGGTGTTTGCCGCGGCGCACATCCTGGTCACCTGGCTCGCCGCCGGTCTCGCGCTGCGGGCGGATCGTCGGCTGGACCTGAAGCTGGGAGAAAGACCGGCGCTCAGCCTCGCCGCGGCGGTGATGGTGCGGGTGCTGTTCACTTGGACGCCCCTTCTGTGCGCTGTGTGTGGCCTCGCCGCCGGTTTCTCATACCTCGGCGCGGCGCAGAACAACCTGCTGTCGGCCTACCGGCTGGAATGGGTGCCTTTGACCGGAGTTGCCTTGGCGATCATCGCTGTGCTCGTCGGCGATGCGCTGATCTCGGTGAGCGCGGTGCGCAACAGCCTGCAGCGCATCGCGCCAGTGCAGAGCAGACTCTGCAACGGGTGCGGCTATTCGCTGCGTGGGTTGCCCGCGACCGCTCAGGCGTGCCCGGAGTGCGGCCGCGTGCTCCTGGCGAACCGGACAGTGGTCTCGATGGTCATGTCACCACGCATGTGGAGAGTTCTGCGGTGGGGCAGCATGGCGGCACTGGCGCTGAGCGTGACCGGATTGATCGCTCTGCTGGTGTATTCGCCCACCAGCCGCAGCCTCGCGGGAGCATGGATCACCGTCCGCGGCGAATGGGCCGGGGCAGGTGGCGCATCAGTCATCGCGCCCGATGGCGCGGTGGTGAAAGTCACCGATGGAGTGACCACGGCGTACCTGTCGGCGCGAACGGTTGGCAGCCTCGGCAGCCTCGAAAGAGGGACGCTCCGTGCACGAGCGATCGCGCCGGATCCGGCCGGGGGCGGATTGACGAGGAACGAGGTGCGCTTTCACATACACGTTTGGGCACCGACTGGGAGTCTGATCTCAACTCCGGCCGCACTGCAGACAATGCATCGTTGGGGAAAGGATTGCTACTACGCGAGGTTGTACGCGTGGCCGGCTGTTCCGCTCTCGGCGACCTTTGCCCAGCGAGATGAACTCACCCCGAACGATTGGGCCTGGCTGACCGAAGTGTTGCCGGCTCCGGAGGCGACGGCTCCGGAAGCCTCACCCGCCGCGAATGACTGAATCGGCGAGTCAAGCTGTTGCGGGTGCCATGAAGCCGAATCCCGTCCACGATCGCATCTGGAGGAGGCTCCGAACCGGACAGCTCCCCCACATCCCACATCCGACATCCGACATCCGACATCCGACATCCAACCTCCCCCGCTACCCTCCCCCCATGGCCTCAGTCGTCTTCTACTTCCAGGTCCACCAGCCGTTCCGCCTGAACCGGTACACGGTGTTCGACTCCTCGCACTTCTACTTCGACCAGCAGAAGAACGGGGAGATCTGCAAACGCGTGGCCGACAAGTGCTACCGCCCCGCGACGCAGCTCATCCTCGACCTGGTCAAGCGGCACAAGGGCGCCTTCAAGGTCGCCTACGCCATGACCGGCGTCGTGCTCGACCAGATGCAGGAGTTCTGCCCGGATGTCATCGACATCTACAAGCGGCTGGCCGACACCGGCTGCTGCGAGTTCGTCGGCGAGACGTACTACCACTCACTGAGCTTCCTCTATTCGCGCCAGGAGTTCACCGAGCAGGTGAACATGCACACGCGGAAGATCCAGGAGCTCTTCGGCCAGACGCCCAAGGTCTTCCGCAACACCGAGCTGATCTACAACAACGATCTGGCGCACTTCATCCACTCGATGACCGATGAGGGCCTGCCCGGCGCAGACCCCAAGAACCCCAAGAAGCGGTTCATGGGCGCGATCTGCGAAGGCACCGACCCGATCCTCGCCTTCCGCTCGCCCAACTATGTGTATCGCCCGCCGCACACCGGCACCGGCCCGCACGGAAAGCCCTTCGGCCTGCTGCTCAAGAACTACCGCCTGAGCGACGACATCGCGTTCCGCTTCAGCAACCGCGGCTGGGCGGAGTGGCCGCTCTCGGCCGAGAAGTTCGCCAAGTGGGTGAACAATATCAACGGCGACGGCTACCTCTGCAACCTGTTCATGGACTACGAGACCTTCGGCGAGCACCAGTGGGTCGATACGGGGATCTTCAAGTTCCTCGAGGCCCTGCCCGAGAAGATCTTCGACGTCAGCCCCGGCCAGAACCATTTCAACACGCCGACGGAGGCGCTGTCGCAGTTCGAGCCGGTGGGCGTTTATGACGTGCCGCACATGATCTCATGGGCCGACACCGAGCGCGACCTGACCGCGTGGCTTGGTAACTCGATGCAGAGCAACGCGCTGCAGGAGACGTACCGGCTGGAGCGTCCGATCAAGGACCGCCTCGGCGCGGCGGTGGCAGCACACGCAAAGAGCAAGAGCCCCGAGACCGAGCACGAGGTGAAGGAAGCCGCGTACCTGCTGGAGGATTGGCGCAAGCTGACCACCAGCGACCACTTCTACTACATGTGCACCAAGTACTGGGCCGACGGCGATGTCCACAAGTACTTCTCGCCGTACGACTCGCCGTACGACAGCTACATCAACTTCATGAATGTGCTGGATAGCGTGCGGACGCGGGCGACCGGGCAGAAGGTCGGCGCGGGCTGAGTCAACCCAGCACGCGCGAGCAGATCGCCATCGCGGCATCGATCTTGTCCGCAACGGCCATGAGGTCGAGCTCGGCGGGGTTCGGGATGTCGTACTGCGCAAACTCCCTGCGGACCTCGGGATCGACGGGGGTGTTGCGGGAGTCGGTCTGCGCGAGAGATCGCTGCGCGGCGGGGGAGAGCAGAAACTCCACAAGCTCAAGCGCAGGGCCGGGGTTCTTGCGGCCCTTCACCAGTGAGACGGTGCTGGGGATGAGCATCGAGCCCATGCCGGGAAGATCGGAGCCGGTGATCGGCGCAGGCTTGTCGTTTGCGGGCGCAGGCTTGTCTGTTGGCGCGGGCAGTGGGGGGGCGAGCTCTTCCCACGCGATGGCGACGGGCCAGCCCTCTCGCTGACCGGCGTAGACATCGTCAGTATCGGTAAGGCCGATGCGGCACTCGCCGCGGGCAACAGCAGCCACGACGGTGGCGTTGCCATCCATGACTCGGACATCATTCGCCTTGAGGGCCTTGAGCCACGCCTCGAAGGCGGGTTCGCCGAAGCGGTGGAGGAGGGCACCGAAGTGGCCGCGGGTCGTGCCGAAGGCGGGTTTGGCGATGGCGATGCGGCCCTTGAACTCGGCGCGCAGGAGGTGGCCGAGTGTGCGCGGGGCGTCGGGCTCTTTGACGAAGCGGGTGTTGTAGACGATCACGCGAGCGCGGCTGCCAAAGCCGTACCACGATTTATCGGCCGCGCGGAGATTGGCGGGCCAGCCGCCGCCGCCATCCCCCCCCGCGCGCTTCATGTGCGCCTCTGCGCGGGGCGCGGTGGTTTCGTCAAGCACGCCTGCACGCGCAAGCTTGATCGTTCCAAACGGTTCGCTGCACCACCACACATCGGCGCGATTGGCCGCGGCGTTGCCGTGCTCGGTGAGGAGTCGCTGCACCAGCCCCGTCGTCTTGGTCGCCTCCGTGTCGAAGACGGCATCGACGGCGATGCC
>JBBRUT010000192.1:0-5981 GCA_038247555.1 Phycisphaerales bacterium
CACAAGGGCGCGAAGATCCGGCAGGTGATCGAGGGCCGCGGGGCCAGGCTGATCTATCTGCCGCCCTACAGCCCGGACCTCAATCCCATCGAGATGCTCTTCTCAAAGGTCAAGCAGACCCTGCGCGGCCTTGCACTCCGCACGCAGCATGGGCTGTGGACATCGATGCAGAGCGTCCTCAATCACGTCACGCCTTCCGACGCCGCCAACTGCTTCACACACTGTGGGTACTCGCTACAAAGTGGTTGAAAGCGCTCTAGAGGTCAGGACCTGCGCCGCCCCATTTGTGCTTGTCCCCGTTCCAGTACCAACTGCATGGTGAGCTTTTCGCATCATCCGGCCGGGCACGTCTGGCCGGTTGAACCAGCGAACTCCCTGGGGGCCAGGTTGCCCAGAGCGCTGTGCGAATGTTGGGCAGTTCTGACACGAACTTCGACTGTCCCCGAATCTGTCCCCGTTTGGACCATACGAATCCATACGGACGCAAACGCATGCCAGCAGCAGAACGGATGATAAGACCTTGCCAGACAAGCCGATGTGACGATCCACGCCCACAGGAGGCTCGGCGGCCACAATGTGGGCGCTTTATCCCCCCCTCTCCGCTTGAAGCAGCCCTTGCGAATGCAGGGGCTGTTTTCGTTTTGCCCGCCCCAGGGCACGCGGTGATCTAGACTCTCGCTCACGGAGATTGCACCCATGACCTCTCCGCCCCGACCCGCTGTCGGCTCAACCTCCGTTCATCTGCCGCCGCATCCGGTACTCGGGGGTTTCTACTCAAATCCCGAAGAGCGTCAGACGTTTGTCAACAACCTCTTCGACGACTCCTCCAGACACTATGACCGCATCACCGCGCTCATGAGCTTCGGAACCGGTGGTGCCTACCGCCGAAGCGTTCTGAAACGTGTCGGCGTCAAGACGGGTTCGCATGTCCTCGATGTCGCTTGCGGCACCGGCCAGGTTTCCGCCGCGGCCCTCCAGCTTGTCGGCCAGAGCGGCTCAGTCGTCGGCGTCGACCCCAGCGAAGGAATGCGCCGCGTGGCCCACCGAGTCCGCGGCATCGAGACCCTCGCCGGAACCGCCGAGCAGCTTCCCATCGACGATCATTCCGTCGACTTTGTCCTCATGGGTTACGCGCTGCGTCACGTCTCCGACCTCGTCGCCGCATTCCGCGAGATGCGGCGTGTCCTCCGCCCGGGTGGCACCATCGCAATCCTCGAGATCACACCCCCCGACGGTGCCGTCACCAGATTTCTGCTCAAGCTCTATCTCAAGGGCATCATCCCGCCTTTGAGTCTGCTGGTGACCGCGAGCCCCGCGGCGATGCGCCTCATGAGCTATTACTGGCAGTCGATCGAAGCCTGCGTCTGCCCCGACGCAATCGTTTCGGCGATGCGCACCGCAGGCCTTGTGGATCCGGACCGCCACCGCACGCTCGGGATTTTTAATGAGTACGTCGCTCGTGCCCCCGACTGATTCTGCTTCACTGCTCAACTATGCCCCTCCGGCCGTGCCGCTCCCGCTCCCGGACCAGATGCATCCTGCATCGCGCTCCGCAGGATCGCGTGCAGCCTCACGATCTCCCGGACATACGCCACCTCCAACTCCACCACATCTTCCCGCGGCGGCAGCGGCCTGCCGTACACCACCCCATATCGCACCTTTCTGATCGGCAGCCAGTTCGATGGCTTTGAGTACGCCTCGGAACCCAGAATCACACACGGCACCACCGGCGCGCCGGCAATCTTCGCCAGCCGCCCAAGCCCTGGGCGAATCCGCCCTGTCACCACCGCCGACTCTTCCACGCGGCAGATGCGCCCCTCCGGGAACATCGCAACGCCGCGGCCGCGGCTCAGCCGGTCCAGAATGATGCGAACCGTCGGCGCATCCGGACTCGATCGCTCCAGCGGAAACGCGTTCATGCTCCCGTAGAACCAACCGACGAGCGGATTTCTGAACACCTCCGTAATGCTCACGAAATCAAGGAGCCGCGGCGTGTGCCGGATCAGCAGTGCAACGTCGTACGGGCTCTGATGCGTCGCCGCGAGGATGAACGCACCCCGCGCGGGAACATGGTCGAGACCCTTCACGACCGGACGCGAGGTCACCCCGAAGACCGGGCGACCCAGGCTACGGACGATCCTGTAGAAGAGATCGCTCACCCGCGCTCCAGCTCCATGTTTCTCCCGCGCCCGACTCGAACTGTTGAAGTCGAAAGAGCCTGTCAAACTCGCCCCGAAGCTGCCCGCTCAATTCTGCTCGCGTTCGCCTGTTGCTCCTGCGGCTCGCAGGCGGCACAACCGGATTCCCAAAGACCACGCAAACGCTGCCGCGCCGTGCCGGAAGCCACGGTGAAACGCGGTTCAGATCCTCTGTGCCCAGCACCATCACCGGCACAATCGGTACCCCTGTCCGAATCGCAATCGTGCAGATTCCTTCCTTGATCGGACCTCCCCTCAATACCGAGTCGCGTCCCGAAACGACGCCTCCTTCAGGAAACACGCCAACCACGCGTCCCTCCCCCAGCAGGCCAATCGCTTTCCGAATCGCGGGCAGTGCGAAGCCCGCACGATCCACCGGAAACGCCCCACACCCATTCAGAACCATCGCCGCCCATCGCGGGCCGAAGAACTCCACCCGCGTCATCCAGTGCACCGGCCGACCCACCTGCGCCATCACAAACGCCGGCTCCAGATGGCTCAGGTGCGATACCGCCAGCAGCACCGGGCCATGCGGGGCAATCTCCTCGCGCCGCACCACCCGCTCGCGGATGCAGCACCATTTGATCCCCCGGAAGAGACACATGCAGATGGAATAGAGGGCTCCGTTCATCCACCACAATGGTACAGCCCTCTGCGGCGCGGCACCCTCACGCCAAGAGCCCAACTGACGGGACTCCACCCCCCGCGCTCGATAACCTCCCCGGTGAGTACCCAGCACCAATCCCCACGCCGGTTTGCCAGCGCGGTGGTCCTGCCGACGTACAACCACGCTGGGTCGCTCCGCGGCGTGCTGGCGAGGCTCGCGGCTCTTCAGCTCCCTGTCATCGTCATCGATGACGGGTCGACTGATGAAACCGCCGAGCTGCTCGCCACCTGCCGGCACGAGTTCTCACAAGATGCACGGTTCGGGTCTCTGACCGTGCTGACCCACGAGCACAACCGGGGCAAGGCCGCCGCGCTCCACACCGGCTTCGCGCACGCGGTCGCAGCGGGAGCTACCCACGTCGCGACCATCGATGCCGATGGCCAGCTTGATCCTGAAGACATTCCGGCCCTGCTCCGTGAAGCCGAACTCCATCCCCGGGCACTCATTCTCGGCAGTCGCCCCGAGAACATGGAACACTGCCCCCCGCGATGCCGCGTGGGCCGTCGCAACGCAAGCCTCGCGGTCCTTGCAGAGACAGGTCTCCGCCTCAGCGACACACAGTGCGGGCTTCGGGTCTACCCGCTGGAGCTGATCGCCACAGTGCGTTGCCGCGCCTCGCACTATGCCTTCGAAGCCGAGATCGTTACCCGCGCGGCATGGGCCGGGTTCGAGCTGCGGGAGGTCCGGGTCAACTGCCGCTACTTCCCTCCGCCCGAGAGAGTGAGCCACTGGAAGCCATGGCGAGATTCCTTGCGCCAGGGTTCGGTGCATGTGCGACTCGTCGCTTGCGCGCTCATGCCCTGGACGCCGCGTGCATCTACGCCAGATGATCCCGATACAGGCGTGCCAGCGTTCCGCAAACTTCTTCGCTGGCTCAACCCCCTTCGGTCGTGGAGAGAAGTTCGGATGCAGGCCACCGGCGATATCGAACTCGCCTCGGGTCTGGCGATCGGTGCCTGGATCGGAACCCTTCCCTTCTTCGGATTCCACACCCTCATCAGCGTCTTCGTCGCCTGGCGGCTGCACCTGCAGCCCGCCGCGGTCGTACTCGGATCTCAGGTCTCCGCCCCGCCCTTCGGAATCGCGCTCGCCGTTGCATCGATCGCGATCGGGCACTTCCTCCTGACGGGAGAGTTGCTCCGCGTCGAGCCCGCCGCCCTCACATGGTCAACAGTCTGGCGGATCCCCTTTCGACTCTTTGCCGACTGGATGCTCGGCAGCATGCTTTTGGGAATCGCGGTCGGCGCAGTTGCGTACGCCCTCGGGCTGTGGATCGCCCGAAGGGCCCGTCGATCTGCTCAGACTCTTTCCCCCGATGCCTGATTCTGCACGCCGAGCAGTTCATCCAGTCGAACCATCTTCAGCCCACGGCTTCTGATCGAAGCGATCACCTCGGGCAGCGCCTCAGCTGTCGCGCCAAGCACCCGCCGACTCGCCGGATCGCGCCCATCATGGAGCAGCAGGATATCTCCCGCGCCCGCCCTCGCCAGATGCCCGACGATCGTTCGCGGCGTCGTCTTCACGCCGTCAAAGCCCCGCCGTGACCACGTTACCATCTGGCTTCGCGTCGCGACAACGCCCCGCATCACCAGCGGAGACTTGAACCCCATCGGCGGACGGAAGTAGCGCGGAGTCTCTCCAGTCAGCCCGCGCAGCACATCGTTGGTCCGCTGAATCTGCTCTGTCCAGTACCGCGGCCCGCGGAACATGCCACTCCGTGCGTGGTCATACGTGTGGTTCCCCAGCAGATGCCCCGCCGCGTGGATCTGCCGAATCAGCGAAGGATGCTCCGCCGCGTAACGCCCGATGACAAAGAACGTCGCTCGCACCTGCTCTCTCGCAAGCACATCCAGAACCGCCTCCGTCGCGCCCGGCAGCGGCCCATCATCAAATGTCAGCGCAACTGTGCCGCTTTTCGCGCGGCCCCGCGACACCACTTCCCCAAACAGGCAACTCCGCGGCGCAAAGGTTCCATGTGCGAGCACGCCTGCCGTCGCCAGTGAGAGCGCCGCCGCGCCCAGCGTCACCGCGTGCGCGACAGTCGTCGGAGGCCACGCATCCATCATTGCCCTCCGCCAGCTTGAGCGTGCAGCGATACGCGCTGCCGGCCCGCCCTCCAGACCATCACCGGTATGAGGATCAGAATGCACGCCGCCAGCGACGCCGAAACCCCCACCAGCGTGGCCAGCCCAAGCGACCGAACCGCCGGCGTGTGCGTCCACACGAGCGTACCGAAGCCCAGGGCCGTCGTGCCCGTCGTGCACACAATCGCGTGCACCGTCGGCCCAAGAGCACTCAGCAGATCCACGCCCTCCCGTGCCGCACGCCGCGCCACCGAAAGCAGCAGGATCCCGCTGTCAACCGCGATTCCCGCGAGCAGCGGGAAGGCCACGATGTTCACCGGGTTCAATCGCTCTCCCATTGCCGACATCACGCCAAACACGCACACAATCGAGAACAGCACCGGCGCAAATGCCAGGCCGATATCCGCCCACCGCCGGAACATCGCTACAAGCCATGCCGTCACCAGCGCCAGCGAAACCGAGCCGAACAGCATCACATCCCGCCGCGCGGCAACTTCCAGATCGTGCGCCACGACCGACATCCCTGTCAGCGTTGCGCCCGGCACATCTCCGAGCACCGTGCGTACCCGGTCGATGAACTCCGCCCGCGTTCCCCGATTCCACGCCGCGCCCGTCGCGCTCACCAGCACAATCGCTTCCCGCGGCGTCACCGCCGGATCATCAACCGACGCCGCCGGCAGAAGTTGACGCGAAATCTCCGGATGCTTCAAGACTTCTTCAACCCCCGGCGCCTTCCGGTTCGTCAGGAATCGATGCAGAAACTCGAAGTACTCATCGAACGCCGACGCTTCAAACTCGCTCCGCCCGATCTCCTCCCTCACACCGTCAACCAGCGCGCGCGCGTCAATGTCTCCAAGCGCCGCGAGCCGTTCGGGCACGCGCCTCGGATCTGGCACCAGCGACGCAAGCCCGAGCGTGCCCGCCACACCCATCTCCCGCGCCGCCGCCGTGGCCAGCCGGTCTGCAACCTCGTGCGATCTTGCGGCCAGCTCTTCGGCAGAATCTCCCCGCACCAGCACAAACAGGCTCTCC
>JBBRUT010000193.1:0-5944 GCA_038247555.1 Phycisphaerales bacterium
ACGACGGCAGCGCCGGTGGAGCGTGCGAGCATCGCCACCGAGTGGGACCACGGTCCGTCCGACACCTCGCCATCGCGGAACCGAAGGCGCGACACTTCGCCAGCCGGAAAGGTCGCGAGGCAGCCGCCGGCGCGGAGGAAGCGGATCGACTGGCGCAGGGCGAGCATATTCGCGGGGTCGCCCGGCGCGAACACTTCTACTGGCAGAAGATCGGGAGCGAGTTCCGGAAAGGCGTTGAGCATTCGATTGGCGAGCAGGCGAACATCCGAGCGGACCCGCCGCGCAATCTCCAGGAGGATCAATCCGTCGAGCCCTCCGAGCGGATGGTTTGAAGCGAGGATGACCGCGCCGGTCGATGGAATGCGATGGAGGTCGGCCGGAGTGACATCCGCGGAGACGTGGAGAGACTCAAGCGCCCGCTGACAGAACGAACCTTCGCAGCGTGATATGACATCGCGATACACGCCGCGGATCTGATTGAGGCCCAATACGCGATCGAGGGAAGGAGCCAACGCGCTACCCAAAGCGCGGCCGCCAGGGCCATCGCCGAACAGCGGTCGGACGGAGAGCGAGAGTTCATCGGTCGCGAGCATGCGTGTCTCGGTGGATGGTTCACCCCTGAGCTTCGATGCCGATCATGCCGCGGTCCCCCCTCCGCTCCCTGAGAATCTCCGTTGCCTTCCTGGCCAATCGCCGGATGGGACAACTCATGGGGTTGAGTAGGGCGATTGTTCGGTGGCTCTGGCATTGAGGCTATGCCGGCGGAGCGGCTTTGCGCAACATTTGTGGGTGCATGGGGATGGGGAAGATCGACCCCCTCCGCCGGTGTTGACGTCCCCGCGAGCCGCAGAACGGTCTGCGCCGCTTCGGCGTGCGGAAGGCGGAGTAGCAGAAAGAGAGGCAGGTGCCGCTTCCGGCGGCTTTGCCGCCACCTTCCCCGGACCGGGGTGGAGCTGGAAGCAAGGGCGAGTGTGCTGCCGTCCGCCCGGACAAGAAACCGGAAGAAGACCCCCACTATCGCTACGCGTAGTCTCACCCGTCTACGACGAGAGAAGGCGGCGAATGGCTGCCGCGAGGTACGCTTTGGAGAGGGGGGCATTGGAGCGGCGTCATGTCGGATGACACTGTTGGCCCAAGTGTGTCAGAACTGAACGCGGATGAGCTTGAGTGGTTGGAGCATCATCGCGAGCTGCTCGCGGCCATCGTTGAGCAGGAAAGCCTGGAACTGCCCGAAGAAGCCACAATCCTCGACGCCTGTGATGCGGTGGTGCGATGGTGGCATGCGCAGCCGGAGCATGAGCGGGCGGATGCGAACATGATCGTCAACGCGGTAGGGATCGGGCTTGGGGATGCGATTGCGGATGTGTTTGAGATGCAGTGGCGCATCATCGGGGAAGATGGGGTGACATCGCTGTCGCTGTGGCGCGAGTCGCCGCGGCTCGTGGCATCGCCGATTGCCAACACGGCTAAGCGGTTCGCCGATTCGCCAGGCGGGTTCGTGAATGCGTTTTATGATGAGCTTGCGGCGGAACTGGATGCGGTGATCGAGGGAGAATCGCGGCCGGGATAGGCAAGTGGTGGCGATCAGGGGAGCTTGCGGGACTCCATCTTGACGATGCGGCTCCACTTGCCGGTTCCGGGCTCGAGTTCGAACTCGATCGCGGAGGTGGAAAGCTTGTCGTCGTTGACGGTGATGAGCATTCGGTGGCGAACCTTGCCGATCCGCTCGTGGGTTTCTTCGCCGAGGAGGGTGAACGTCTTGGTTGCCTCATCGTAGTTGCCAAAGGCGGTGACGAAGTAGGTGCCCATGGTGTCAAGGCCGATCCAGAAGTACTCCTTCTTGCGGGTGTCGTAGCCGAAGATGTTCATGGCTTCGGTGGGCATCTCCTCGCCCGGTGCGGGGCGGGTGCGGGTGATAACGAAGCGCTTGCCCAGGGCCCATTCGCCTTCGCCGACGGCTTTGGCGGTCATGTCCGGGATCCCTTGGCCCATGGTCATCGAGACGTCGTGCTCGGATTTGCCAACCATGAACGCCAAGCGGTCGTGCGCTGCCGCGCGGCCGCCGGCGAGTTCCATCATCGCGGCGAGGTCCTTCTTGGACATGTTGGCGAACACAGGCGCGGGGCCGGGCTCGACACGGTCGCCGGGCTGCTGGAGGGCGAGGGTGGAGGCGGCGCCCAGGCCTATGAGGGCCGCGGCGAACACGGTGTTGCGGAGGGCAGTGCGAAGCTGCATGGAGGTTTCCTTGGCGTGGGGAGTGGGTGGGGTGGTGCGGCCGCGGGCCGGGGCTGGGAGGGGCACTCTATTTCGGATGGGGCAGGATCGCCAGCGGGGGACGACGGGGGTTCAGGGGCGGGGGAACGGGGCGGGAGAAAAAATCTGCCGGTCAGCGCAGGCGGGGCATGAGAACTTCGTACCCGCGGGTACGCGGACTTATGTGAAACCGCGGACGATCTCGGACGTAAGCTCGGTACACGTCTCAACGTGTGTACTCGTGTCTCTGGGGAATCGAATGACTGTGACGATGGCGTTTATCGCCAGGCGGTCCAATGTTTCACCGGCGACCGTGTCTCGCGTCCTGCGGGGCAAGGGCGCGGGGTTTATCTCCGCGGAGACGCGGGGCCGGGTGCTGGAGGTCGCGGCGCAGCTTGGGTATGTGCCGGCGCGGGGGGGTACTGGGAAGGTGGCCGAGCGGATGGGGATCGTCGCGGCATGGATTCGGAATCCGAATGCGCCCTTCTATGCGGGGATTGTGCGCCTGCTGCAGCGCAGGGCGGCCGCGGAAGGCTCGGATCTGATTCTGTCGGGGTTCATTGATGAGGGCGGGGAGCCGGACTTTGAGCACGGCCTGCCGCGGGCGGTGAATCCGGGTGTGTGGCGTGTGGATGGGATCATCGGGGTGGATTGTCCGCAGCGGGTGCGGGCGTATCTGAAGCGTGCGCAGGCGCGTGGGCGTGCGGCGGGGGTTGTGGCCGCGGGGAGTGAAGGGATTGAGGGTCTCGATTGCGTGACGTTTGATCCGCATGTTGGGGCGGAGGCGGCGACGCAGCATCTGCTGAAGTGTGGGCGGAAGCGGATTGTGCACCTGACGGGCGCGAGCTCGATCGAGAGTGTTCGGCTTGCGCGGGAAGAGTCGTATGTGCGGGTGATGGGTGCGGCGGGGCTGGAGCCTCGTGTGATTCGCGCGCGGGATGAAACGCGCGGCGCAGGGCGTGCGTGCATTCGCGAAGTGATCGGGCGCGGGGAGAACTTCGATGCGGTGTTCTGCCTGAACGATGATCTTGCGATCGGGGCGTATCGGGGCTTGCGGGATGAGGGGCGCTGTGTGCCTGTTGATGTGGCGATGGTGGGGTATGACAGCATCGAGGACACGGAATACCTGGATGTGCCGTTGACGAGCGTGTGGCAGGATCCGGAGGTGCTGGTGAGCAAGGCTTGGGAGTTGCTGTGGCGACGGATTGCGGAGCCACAGAGCGAGACGGTGTCGGTGGTCCTGGCTCCGAAGCTGGTAGTTCGAGAATCTTGCGGCGGCGCGAGCTAACACCGGACAAGAGCAAGACTTCCGTACTTTTCCACAACAAAATACGCCGGTTAGAGCCCAAACATTGACAAGTGTTCGGGAGTTGGTAAACTCCGTCCTGTCGGGCACACGACCTGTGCCGCCCCCGACCCGGAGAGCATTCTCACATAGTTGTGGGGCCCCGGCCAAGCACGGGGACCCGGAGCGCCTGGAGCCTGCGAGAGCAGGGAAATCCAGCCACGCCCGGTAGCAGAAAGGAGGGCCTTATGGCCCGCGCATCATCCAATAGCAGCGCTGTCGAAGTTGAGTCCAAGCCCGCGAAGAACTCGGGTGCCGCGGGCGGTCCCGCGCCCATCTCCAAGGAGAAGGCCAAGGCGCTGGACATGGCGGTCGGGCAGATCGAGAAGACCTTCGGCAAGGGCTCGATCATGAAGCTCGATGAGAAGGCCTACATCAATATCCCGGGCATCTCAACGGGCGCAATCTCGCTCGACCTCGCCCTCGGCGGCAAAGGCATTCCTCGCGGCCGCATCGTCGAGATCTTCGGACCGGAATCCTCCGGTAAGACCACCCTCGCGCTCACGGTCGCTGCACAGGCCCAGAAAGCCGGCGGCGTCGCGGCGTTCATCGATGCAGAACACGCCCTCGACCCGACTTGGGCCCGCCGGCTGGGTGTGAACATCGACGATCTGCTCGTCTCCCAGCCCGATACCGGCGAGCAGGCCCTTGAGATCTGCGAACTGCTGGTTCGGTCCAACGCGGTCGACGTGATCGTCATCGACTCCGTAGCAGCCCTCATCCCCCGCGCCGAAATCGAAGGCGAGATGGGCGACTCGGTGATGGGCCTCCAGGCCCGCCTGATGTCCCAAGCCATGCGGAAGCTGACGGGCGTCATTGCCCGCAGCGCATGCACGGTGATCTTCATCAACCAGCTCCGCGAGAAGATCGGCGTGATGTTCGGCAGCCCGGAGACGACGCCCGGCGGGCGGGCGCTGAAGTTCTACGCCTCGGTACGCATCGATATCCGCCGCATCAGCTCCATCAAGGAGGGCGATGTCGCGGTCGGCAACCGCGTCCGCGCCCGCGTCGTCAAGAACAAGGTCGCCCCACCGTTCCGCGAGTCCGAGTTTGACATCATGTTCAACGAGGGCATCTCCACTTCCGGCGACCTGCTCGACATGGCGGTGGATTCCAAGGTCATCGACAAAAGCGGTGCGTGGTTCAACTACGGAGAGATCCGCATCGGCCAGGGCCGCGAGAACGCGAAGCGGTTCCTGAAGGACAATCCCGAGTTGTTTGACGAGGTCCGCCGCGGCGTGCTGGCGGCAAAGGCGACCACGCCGGCAGCAGTGGTGGTTGCTGATGAGGATGAAGATGAGGGCGACCCCGGCGAGGAGTGATCCCGGCCGGTCGGATCGCTGAAGAGTTTCTGAATGTACAACGCGGGCCTCGGGTGAATAGCCCGGGGCCTGTTTTTCTTGGCGGAGGCGGGCGCGGTGTGTGCGAGGACGAGAGTCGAGGTCGGCGCATTCAGGAGGCGTGAGATGGGCGCATGGGGATTCGGCAGCTTTGAGAATGACACGGCCCTCGACTGGGTCGGAGATTTTGGCGATGGGCCGAGCCTGAAACTGCTGATTGATGCGATTCAGCCGCGTGTGGATGAGCTTGGCGGCATTCCGGAAGACGAAGTGTGGGATGAGGAAGCCTGTCCGACTGCGCTTGCGGCGGGGGAAGTGGTGGCGGCGATGAGGGGGCATGCGCACCCGGAGTTCCCGGAGGAACTGGTTGAGTGGGTGGAGCAGAACCGCGCGAGCGCAGATGCGCGGCTGGTGAAGCAGGCGATCCGCGCGGCGACGATGGCGCGACAGAGCGAGCTGTTCCGCAGCTGCTTTATGGATGAAGAGGGGATCGCGGCGTGGGAGGCGGAGGTTGATGACCTGCTGCGCCGGTTGAAAGCGTAGGGGCGGGCGTTTGGGCGATGAAGGCTTCAACTTCGCTTGCGCAGATGGCGATGAAGCGATCATCGGACCAGAGGTTGTTGTGGGCCGCGCCGTGAACTTCAACCAGGCGACCGCGTCCGCCCGGGACGGCGGCGGCAATGTCGCGGCCGTCGACGATGGGACAAACTTCGTCGCAGGTTCCGTGGAGAATGAGAAGGGGAACGGCAAGGTTTGCCGCGTGGAGGATTCGGTCGAATCCGCCTGCGCCGCGGCCTCGACGCACCCAACTAAGGCCGTAGCCGAGCCAGATGCCGAGGATGGCCATCGCGGCGGGGACATTCCAGCGGTGGGGGAGGCCGCGGGCCTTCAGGACGCGTTCGGCGGGGACCCGCGGGACGCGGTAAGGGGCCTCGGCGATGACACCAACGATTGACGACGTGTGGCGGCGCGCGGCGGCGACGACGATGGAGAGTCCTGCGCCCAG
>JBBRUT010000194.1:0-5803 GCA_038247555.1 Phycisphaerales bacterium
ACCGGCAACGGCGCGGCAACTGGCGGAGAGCTTTGTGGCGGGGGCGCGGAGCGCCGGCGATGCGCGGTGGAGGGTGGTTGAAGACATGGGCTATCCGACGCCGGGATCGATGGGGAGCTACTTTGGCGCGGATCGCGGGGTGCCGATCCTGACGGTGGAGCTGCGACGGGGCGACGATGCGGAGCGGAATCCCGCGCCGCTGGTTGCGGGGCTGCGGTCGGTGCTTGCGGACCGGAAGGTTGCGCTGCTGCCGATGAGCCTGAGCGGGCCTGCGCCGGTGCTGGCGGGGCGGCCGCGGGCGGAACCGAGTGCGGCGGAACCGGCGCGGTGAATCACGCGGGCGGGGCGTGCGGTCAGGAGAATCCATATCGCTGGCTTCAACTGCGAGGGTTGCCTCCACGTTGATCTTCGCATTCACCCGCACGCTCGTGCGCTTGCGGGGGGCGAGTGGTCATGGGCGCTTACGAACGGCTCGCTCAGTCAGCGCGACAACTACCGCGACTACGGCTCCGCACTGGCTGACGTTGCGGTTGCAATCTCAGTTCCGACCCTGCCCGACGCCCTTGCCGACAAACTCAAGCCAGTTCAGGTTGAAGAGCGAGCCCTTTCCTTCACCCTTGAAGACGAGGAACAGCGTGTGAGTCCCCATCGCCCCCCCCCCGCGCGGCGTCATCGAGCGGCACTTCGATGGTGGCCCACTGCTGCCAGCCGCCGGTGGGCGCAACGGGGACGGTGGCGATGAGTGTGCTGTCCGAAGCGGTCGCGCCAAGGCGGACCTCGATGGTTCCGCCCGCCGCGGCGGACGAGACGCGGAACTTCATGGCATCAATGTTCAGCAGGTTGACGGGCGCGTAGCTGACCCAGTCGCCGTTCTCGATGTAAGCACAGGCCCCCCCACTACCGCCGCCGTCCTCATCTTCGCACTTCTCCTGCACGATGCCGGAGTGCTGGGTGTAGTGCTCGGCCTGCTTGCGGCGGGGCTGGAGGATGACCTCGGCGCGGGAGGTGAGCGCCCGCGTGCCGGGCGCACCGCGATCGGTGTAGCTCGCCGCGATAACGGTGAAGAGGTTCGCGCCTTCGCCGTGGCTCCCTGCCGGACTCGCTTCGCCCCCCCCACTTCCCTCACTGCCGGCATGTCCGTCGCTTGACGCCTCGGATTGAGTCTCGAGATGATCACCATCGATGGCCTCGCGCTCCAACTGCAAAGTGCCGGATGCCGTGTGAAACTGGCGCGCGGGGTGGGCGTGTGTGTCGTGGCCGAGCAGCGGCTGCACGGTAAGACGGTCGCTGTCGCGGGCGGAATCGAAGGGGCCATCTTCCGCATCGTCGATCTGCACGCGGTACTCGACCAACTCGCCGATGTCGGCGATGCCGCCGTGGGGAGGCCATGCAAACGTGATGCTTGGCGCGGTGTTCCCAGAGACGATGGGAATGTTGAGGACAGTTGTTGAAGCGATGCCGCGGCGGTGATCGGTGGCGGTCAGCCGCGCGGTGAACTCGCCGGGCTTGGCGTAGGTGAACGCGGCCTGCTCATCGCGCGAGTCGATCGTGCCATCGCCATCAAAGTCCCAGGCGAGGTCGATGCCGGAACCGGCGTTGCGCGACTTTGACCCCGCGGCGGAGAACTCGACGCGCAGGGGGAGCTTGCCGTTGGTTCGCGATGCGACGGCTTTGGCAAGCGGCGGGCGAACGCCGTCGCGGTAGTGCTCAATACGGAAGATAGTTGCATCGGGGTTTCCGCCGCCGAAGCCCGTACCCCACTCGATGCCGTAGAGACAGCCATCGGGGCCCAGTTCGAGGTCCATCGGACGTGTGAAGCTTGCGCCGTTCATAAAGGGTTCGACGTGGAGGATCTCGCCGCGATCGTCGAATCGAACGACCTTGATCCAGTTGCGTGTCCACTCATAGATGAACAGCGCGCCGTCGAAGGAGACGGGGAGGCGGAACGGGCTGCCGGTCATGGGTTTGTGAAAGTATGTCGGTCCGGCCATGGCGGTGCGTCCGCCCTCGCCGACCCACGGGAACTCCTTGGATGCGCCGTAGGGGTAGTAGATCCATGCGGGCTGCGCGGGCGGGATGGAATGCTCGCCGGTGTTGTTTGGCGAGTCGTTGATCGGCGCGGCGGGATCGAAGGCGGCTGAGCTTGCAGCGGTGGCGAAGTCGTGGGCGTGATACGGCTTGTTGTCTGCGATAAACAGCGGCCAGCCAAAGTTGCCGGCCTTGCTGGTCCGGTTGAACTCGTCGTAGCCGGCGGGGCCGCGGCCATCTTTGGCTTCGCTGGCATCGGGGCCGACATCGCCCCAGTAGAGCACGCCGCGCGGGTCGATGCTGATGCGGAAGGGATTGCGGCAGCCCATGACGTAGATCTCGGGCTTTCCGGCGGACCCATCGCGCGGGAAAAGGTTGCCACTGGGGATGCTGTAGGTGCCGTCGGGACTAGGTTTGATGCGCAGAATCTTGCCGCGGAGGTCGCTTGGGTTGGCGGATGTGCCTCGGGCGTCCCAGGGTTCGCGGCCGGGTCGGCCGTCGATGGGGGCGTAGCCGTCGGAGGCGAAGGGGTTGGTGTTGTCGCCGATGGTGATGTACAGGTTGCCATCAGGCCCGAATGCGAGGGAGCCGCCGGAGTGGCAGCACTCCTTGCGCTGCGTGGGAATGGTGAGAAGGATGCGCTCGCTTGACGGCTCGAGCGTGTCGCCGATGAGCGTGAAGCGCGAGACGCGCTGGATGGGTTCGAGGCTCAGAGGGGAGTAGAACGCGTAGACCCAGCCGTTGGCCGCAAACGCGGGGTCGTGAGTCACGCCGAGAAGGCCGTCTTCGAGTTCCGTTGAGACATCGACAAATCCCGCGGCGATGGTGGAACGGGTGTCGGGCTTCCAGAGCTTGAAGACGCCCCCGCGTTCGACGAAGAGGACTCGGCCATCGGGGAGAATGGTGAGTTCCATGGGGTCAGAGACGTGGTCATCGAGGATGACTTTCTCGTAGCAGGATTCAATGGTGCCGGAGGCCTCGCCCGGCAGCAGCCCCGCGGCCCAAAGGATGCCGCCTTTGAGGTGATCAAGGAAGAGCGGTTCTGCGAAGGTTTCGGCGGTGTGGCCGAGTCCGGTGTAGAACGCGCGGCCGCCGTCGTACTCGTGGCACCAGGCGATGGGGTGATCCAGCGCACCTCCATCCATTGCCGCGCCGGAGTAGGAGGACTCGTCGAGACTCATGAGGATGTGGACGCGGCCGCGGGGATTGCTGGTGTAGTCGTACCACTCATCGGTGCGGACCCAGCGTGGAGGGAGATGGGCGGTGGCGGGGTGGGCGCGATCGGTGACGCGGATGGTGCCCTGTTGCACGGCGGGGTGAGACTTGAAGTAGGCACCGACGAGACCGCCGAACCACTTCCAGTCGTACTCGGTGTCGGCGGCTGCATGAATGCCGACCCAGCCGCCGCCAGCGCGAATGAAGCGTTCCATCGCGCCCTGCTGTTCGTCGGTGAGGATGTTGCCGGTGGTGCTCAGGAACACGACGGCGCGGTAGCGCTTGAGGTTCTCATCCGTAAAGTCGGCCGGGTCATCGGTGGGGTCGACGGCGAAGGCCGCACGGTCGCCGATCTTCACGATTGCTTCTGCGCCGGCGATGATGGAATCATGCCGGAAGCCGGTCGTGCGGGTGAAGAGGAGGATGCGGGGGTCATCTGCGCGTGCTGTGGCCGCGGCGGCGTGCAGGGCGAAGCCGACCAACAACGCGATGAGCACGACGAACGGTCGGATGAGTGCGGGCATGGGCCCCGCAGCCTACGCCGGACGGCCTGCGGGTGCAATGACGCGGTGGCAGATCAGGCGGCGGGGGCGGAGGGAGAACCCGGCGCTGGCTCGGCAGGGTCCGCGCGGTTAAAGAGACCGGTTTCGCCCTTGAGGATCTTGCCGCCGGGCTTGAGGCTGTGCGCACCGCCCCAGGCGACCAGCTCCGAGAGTGTGTGCCCCCGGGACGTCGCCTCAGCGCCCGTGATGCATCCCCATCGGGTGAGGAGTTCATCCATCTTGCTGGGCATGGCGGGCCAGAAGAGGTATGCCGCGATGCGGATGGCCTCAGCGCAGTGGTAGAGGATGACGGCGAGTTCGGCCTTCTTCAGCGGATCGGCGTCGGCGTGCTTGGCGAGCTTGAAGGGAGCGGTGTCGTTGATGTACCCATCGACCTTTCGGATGAGCTCGACGGCGGTATGCAGCGACTCGTTAATATGGAATCGCTCGGCCTGATGGATCGCGCCGTCGCACCCGGTAACGAGCGCGGCGGAGATCGCGGGCCAGTCGTGATCTGCCAGCGTGGTGCGGCCGTGGGGGTCTGGCACGATGCCGCCGAAGTACTTGTCGATCATGTTCGATACACGCGAGGCGCAGTTTCCGATGCCGTTGGCCAGTTCGGCGTTGAAGGTCTCGACGAACTTCGCGTGGCTGAAGTCGGCATCGTTGCCGGTGAGCGGGCCCTGCGTGGCGAGGAACCAGCGGAGCGCATCGAGGCTGTATCGCGACGAATACGCCTTGACCTTGTCGAGGTCGATGAAGTTGCCAAGGGACTTGCTCATCTTCTGGCCTTCGGCGATCCACCAGCCGTGGCCGAAGATGGTGCGGGGCAGGGGCTCGCCGAGGGCGAGGAGCATGGCGGGCCAGATGACGGAGTGGAACCAGAGGATGTCCTTGCCGATGAGGTGCACTGAGGCGGGCCAGTACTTGCGGCGCTCGGGCGTATCGACTACGGAGAGATAGTTGAAGAGCGCATCGATCCAGACGTAGACGCGGTGGGCCTCATCGCCGGGAATGCGGATACCCCACTGGGTGGCGGGGTCATCGGTCACGGGCCGGGAGATGGGGACATCGTGCAGGATGGCGGGCGGGCGGAGGCGGCCGAGGACTTCCTGACGCCGGGCATCGGGCCGGATGAAGTCCGAGCGGGACTCGATGAGGTCGTGGAGCTTGCTCTGGAACTGCGACAGGCGAAAGAAATAACAGGGCTCGGTGCGCTTGATGAGCGGCTTGCCGTTGATGGGGCTCTTGTAGTCGCTCTCCCGCGCGGCGGTGTCGGTGACGTATTCCTCCTGGCCGACGTCGTACCAGCCGGTGTAGTCGCCCTTGTAGATCGCGCCGCAGTCGATCAGCCTCGTGATGTAACTCGCCACCTTCTCGCGATGGCGCGGCTCGGTGGTGCGGATGAAGTCGTTGTTGGTGCAGCCGAGGAAGGCGAAGGCGTCCTTGAACGCCTGGGCGTTGCGATCCGCCCATTGCTGGGGCGACACGCCGTGCTCCGCGGCGGAGGTGACCACTTTGTCGGCGTGCTCATCGGTGCCGGTGAGGAAGAAGACATCCATGCCGATCAGCCGCTGGAAGCGGGCGGCAACATCGCCGACGACCGTGGTATAGCAGTGCCCGATGTGCGGGCGGTCGTTCACGTAGTAGATTGGGGTCGTGATGTAGTAGGTCGCGGCCGTGGTCATGGGGGAGTTTATGCACTGTTCATACACCAAATTGACCATCCGCCTGCCAGGTTGACAGTCCCCCTCCCCCCCCTGTGTAATCTCAGTGTCATCGTACTCGTACATTCGCGCTTCACCTCGAAAGGATCCAACGATGACACTTCAGACCCCGTTTTCATGGATCGTGGCCCTCATTGCCAGCGTCTGCATGGTGCCCTTCGCGGCCGCGGATGAGCCCGAGGGCGACGAGCCGGAGGCGGATGCGTATTACCTGTTCCTGGCGGAAGTCATGGATGGAGCGCCGCCGTCGTCATGGACTGTGAATGACGCAATCTGTGTACAAGTGAACAA
>JBBRUT010000195.1:0-5691 GCA_038247555.1 Phycisphaerales bacterium
ATAGACCACCAGCTCTGCCAGAATCTCCCCGCTGAGACGATCGCTGCTTGCCAGCCAACTGTCGCGGCGGTCTCGGGCAGTCGCGGCGTGTCACACCATGACGCGGATGCATCACGACGGAACGCTCGCCAAGTGCCTGAAATAAAGGGGTTTCGAGGCGTCAAGGCGTGCCACCATGTGACACGCCAAGACACCGCAAAGCAATGGAGCCGGGGGGAGTTGAACCCCCGTGCCGGGACAGTCAGCAAGATGCGTCTACGCGTGTGTCCGATCTATTGATCTCGGTCGCTGCGGCGACGGTCGGCAAACTCCGCAGAAACCCAGCCCCCAGCTGTTTTCTTACTCACGCGCCCGGGGGCGCCACTAATGAGCCAGCCCGAAGTCATTCGTTCCGCCCGCTATCGGGCGTCGAGAGCGGAACGCGCAGCCTTAATTAGGCCGCGAGAGCGTAGTTGCTGTTGCCAGCTACTGGTTTTGTGTGCGGTTTAACCAGGCCTGCACACACCTGGACGCGCAACACCAAGCCTTCCCTGCCCGGTCGAAAACCGGTTCGGCCCCAGATGTCAAAGAAGTAGTGATACTACGCGTGCTGGACGCACAGGGTTCAGCCACTCGGCCACTCCGCCACTCCCCAGCTCTCACGAGCAGCCCGCAAACCAAAGCGACAGGAACGCGAAGATGTCCGGAACCTGGATGCCCGCAGTGCCATCGAAGTCGGCTCGCGGATCCTGCGCGAACCAAGCGCTCAGGAACGCGAAGATGTCTGGCACGCCCAGACCGTTCTCCTCATCGAAGTTGGCGCGGCAGCACTCGATGAAGTTGTTCGGTGCACCCTCTGCGCACGTCGTGCCACTGCCGCGGAACGTGCCGCCGAGCATACCGCAGTTGATGGAAGTTGTGACCGAGCACGTCGAGCCCTCGCAGCACGCGCCGACCACACTGACCGTGCAAGCACCCTCGGGGCAGGATTCGTTGGCGGTCCAGGTGCCGCCCGCCACGCCGCACGCCGTCTCTGTCAGCACCGAGCAGACTTCGCCCGGAAGGCAGCAACGCCCCGACGGCGGCAGCGAGCCGAGCTGAAACGTCCCGCCGGAGTTGTTGCCCCAGGTCGAAGTGCCGGAGGTGATCACATAATCCGCGGCGTTGTTCGAGCTCTGGGCACTGAACGCGCCGGGGAACTGCAGCGCGCTCGCATCCGTGGTCGGCAGCGGGAGCGAGAATGCCGGAGAGAACTGACCGTCGGGGTCGTTGGCGGCATTGCCGGTATTGGGACCTGTGTATCCGCCCCACGATACCGCCCAGTAGATAATCCCCGTGCTCGACTCGAACGTCAGCTTGCCCGCCGCGAGGTACGCCGCGGGAATCGGCGTCGTGAGGTTGAAGTCGCGGATCGTCGGCGGGGTGGTCGCCGCGACAAAGGTGTTCGACGCGATCAGGATCCGTGCGCCCGCCATCCCGTTGACGACGTTCCCGCTGAATGTGAAGACGACCACCGGGTTCATACCGTTGGCGTCCCACGCGCGCAGCCGAGCGCCGCCCGTGAAGTTCTGGCCACTCGTCCGCATGCGCAGCTGGATCGCCTGCGCGGTCACATCGCCATTGACGCCACCGATGACCTGCTCGATCTGCATCAAGTGGAACCCCGCGCTCGCGGGAAACGAAATGCCGAGCACCACCAGCAACATCCCCAACACCTGACGCATCGTCGATCGCATCGCAGTTGCTCCTCGGCCGCGGCAGCCATGGCGCGATCGTCCTTCGATCGAGCGTGTCCGCGGCCACCCGTTGAATGTCGCGACACGGGCCAACCCGTGCAGCGTACTGACCAACTTACGCAAAGTAGAACACGACAGACCCTTCGCGCCAAGAAAGAACACGTGAAGTGTCCAACAAAAGGAGTTTCCAAGGCATCTGCACCAAACACACGCCTATCGCTATGGCCTCGATTGTCGCTTCCAAGCGGGCTGCGGAAGCGCGTCAGGCCCTGCCAGCGGGCTTGATTGACGCCCGCGCGCAATCCGGCTCCCTGGAGTCCCGCTGCCGGTCATAGACCCCAGCCGCATACTGGCCTTGGGCATAGCGGAGCTTTTGTGGCTCGGTGCGAGACGCCGCGGTATCCGCCTGCCATTTGCCTCGCGCAGCGCCCACCGCCGCGAGCTGCAGCATGAGCGCGGGCAGTATTGCCAGCAGCACCAGGCTCGCCCGCGGCAGTTTGCGTCGCTGCCCAAGTATCGCCGGCACGGATACGGCCAGAGCGATCGCGATCCAGAATGGGAGCGAGGCAGTCATGCGTGCAGCATACGAACCGTGCACTGTGCGAGCGGCGGATCACGTCAGTTTCGCTGCGACGGAATGAGCATCCATTCCCACGATTCGCAGCGTCTTCTCGGGATTTGTCTGGCCGCGGATCAGCGTGACCGCGGCGGCGCGTAGGCCGAGCGTCTCCGCCACTTTCGCACAGATCGCCTTGTTCGCCTTGCCATCCTCCGGCGCTGCGCTGATGCGCACTTTCAGGCGGTCGCCCAGCGGGCCCGCGATCTCGTCTCGCCGTGCTCCCGGCACGGCCTTGATGCTCAGCAGGCATGCGGGCATCGCGGGCGTCGATGCCGGATCGGGCGCGATGAATGCCGGAAGCGGCGAGGGCCCTTGCAAGCTCACGCCGCGGCCTCCTCGAGCAGGGCGATGAACGCGGGCAGGTCGCGGTAGTGGTGCACGATGCGTGTTGCACCTTCGGCGCGAAGCTTGCTCTCGTTGCCATCGTGGCGTACGCCGACGAAGCCAATGGCCAGTTCGTTCGCTGCCCGCAAGTCCCACAGGCCGTCGCCGATGTAGACGGTCGGAGTGATAGAGGCCACAGAAGTGGCAGATGCAGCAGAGGCAACTCGCGCCGCCGCGAGCGTCTTCTCGCGCGTCCGGCTGATGATGTCCGCGCGGGAAGCTGGCGCGTGCGTACGCGAGCAACGATGCGAGAAGGTGGCGGGCAGGCCATCGAGCGAGAGGCCCGCCGCGGCAAGCTTGATGGAAGCGGCCTCGGGCGAGGTGCCGCTGGAGATGCCGATGCTCCAGCCATCGCGGGAGCGCAGCGCACCGAGCATCGCGGCGACGCCGTCGATCTGCGTGCACGGACTGGTCGCGGCGTTCCGCACCGCGCGGCGGAGCTGCGTGAAGAACTCGCTCTTTGCGTCGTCGATCTGCCGCGGCGTCGCGGCAAAGCCGCCGTAACGCTCTGCGATCTCGAGGATCAAGCCGTCATCGGTGGACTGCGTGTAGTTCGCCCAGTCGGCATCAAAGCCACGGATGTCGAGCACGCGGTCGATGGCGATGGTGAAGCACTCGTCGTCGATGTGGGTGCTGCGGATGAGTGTGCCGTCGATGTCGAAGATGGCGAGCATGGAAGAGCTTCGGAAAAAGGCGGGCCACGGATGGACACGGATGAGAACAGATCAGGACGAGGGGGAGGCAGAGCTACAAGAAAGAACGGGGCGTTGACACAGATGATCCAGATGCAAGACCCAGATCAAACAGGCGAGAGGCCGGGATAAAAGGCGTGCAGCAAGCCGAAGGGTTCGCTCGCCTGCTCGATCCATGCTCCCTTCCAATCCGTCACCATCCGTGTCATCCGTGTCATCCGTGGCCTGCTTCTCCCGCCTTCACCTTCTCAATCTTCTTTCGCTTCTTCTCGCCCAGTGTCCGCTTCTCGAAGATCGCGCTCGACTGGCCATCAAGCGCACCAAGCCGGATCGGACCGCTTTTCATCCGTTCGATCGCGCGCTTCGCGTTCTCCTTGCTGAACTCCGTGCCGATGAAGTTTCGCCCCAGTGCGTGCGCGATCACTCCGGTTGTCCCGCTCCCAAGGAACGGGTCTATCACCAGGTCGCCGGGGTTGGAGCAGGCACGAACTACTCGCTCGAGGTACACCTCGGGCAACTGGTTGTCGTGTCCGACTCGCCGTTCCTTGTTGTTCCCCTGGATGCGGCCCCAGTACTGCCCATACCACACATCCATCGGCACGCGCATCCCCGCGGGCATGCCATCGTTCTTCGAGTACGTCCGCGGATCGTTGTAGATGCTCGCCCGATCGGACATCTCCAGAATCGGACCGGGATTCCATGTGCGACCGCCCGCGCCCGTCACTGACCGCCCGCTCCCGCGGCCCGCCGGCCCCTCCCGCGGCGGCGCGGCAAAGCCCTGCTTGGCGAAGTACAGCGCGTGCACTTTGGAGTTGATGAACCTCTCGGTGCAGTTCTGACCAAAGCGGTAATGCCACACGCACCAGTTCACCATGTGCAGCTTGCGCTGCTTCAGGTGGACGACGATCTCCGCGGCCCAGTCATCGGGGATGTTCACCCACATCGAGCCGGTCGGCTTGATCGCGCCGATGCAGAGGTCCAGCCACGTGTACGTGAACTCCAGGTACTCTCGCTGCGGGAGCGCATCATCCCACTTATCGTACGCGCGATTCCAGTTAAACGGTGGATCGGCGAACACCAGATCGACCTGCGCGTTCTTCACCTCCGGAATCGTCGGCAGGATCTCGCGGCAATCGCCCACATAGACACGCGCCTCGGCGCCCGTCTGTGCGTGCGTCCACTGATCAAATGCCTTCGCATCCGTCGCGGGCTGGGGGCGGGGCTTCGCGGTGTTCTTGCGCACCGGCGGCGCGGAGAGCTTCGCCTCGATCGCCGCGCCTTCGCGCAGAGCGCTGGATGACCTCGTGCCGCTCGGTTGACTCATGGAACTGGCTCGCATGCTGGCTGGGAAGGACGTCGGGCTGCGCTCCATCGGCGCGCGTGGCTGGGTGAGGGGCCATTGTACGGCGTTTGCCGCGCTGGCGCAAGTGCGCCCCAAACACGGACACGCACGGGCGAGGATGCCCCGTGTGCGCACGCCGCGACACCTCCCTTGCCACCCCTGGAACAAAATCTTCAAACTCGTAACCAGCGCCAGCGCCGGGTCTTGCACGTTATCGCCGCGGATCGCCGTTGCGCTGCGCGCGCGGTCGCTCCGACCCCCGGGCAATGGGTGAGGGCCACACACGCCCTTTCGAGCCGCCTTCCTCCAGCACCAGCCCCCTCCCGCGCCTCCTCCCCCCCGCTTCCTCCCCGTCTCACACCCTCATCGCCGCGGGGCGCACAACACGGACTCCCACCATGCCACTCGATCTCACTCCGTTCGCCGATTCAGGCCTCAGCGCTGCGATGCTCGACACGCTCATCGCCCGCCACGAGCGGCTCACCCTCCCGCGGCTCAGTGCGCTGTGGAACTACTACCGCAACCCCTTGAAGATGGCCGACCCCGCGGCACGCGGGCCGTCGTCGCGCCCTTACACGCTCGCGCAGGAACAGGGCCTTCCGCCGCGGCTCCTGGGCAGGGCCGGGACACTCGGCGCTCAACTGCCGGATGATCGCGTCTGGAAGCGCAAGGAAGTCGTCATCGAGAACGACATCGCCTGGCGCATCCACACCATGATCGACTTCATGTTCGGCCGGCCCATCGCATTCGCTTCCGCGGCGTCGGATGAGCAGCTCGCCCGGCGGATCGAGCGCGTGCTCGAAGCCGTGTGGGAATCCTCCGGCGGCGCAGCGCTCCTGCAGGACCTCGCGCTCCTCGCCCACGTCTACGGCCATGTCGACCTGCTGGTGCGCGCCATCGACGGCGCCACAGCCCACGCGAGCGTTGCGGGCGATGCGG
>JBBRUT010000196.1:0-5669 GCA_038247555.1 Phycisphaerales bacterium
ACTCGTCCACAGCGCTCAGTTGGCGAGTCAAACGCTGCCCGCTCACAGCGCTGGCGGCGTGCCGTGCCATCTTCGTTGATAGTAGGGGACATCGCTCGGCGCAACGGGGGATTCACGCCTGCGTGAGGCTTACGACGACACTCCCCACCTTGCGCCCGGTGTCCACGCGGCGGTGCGCATCGACAATGTCCGTGAACGAATAGCGTCCATCGATCACGGGCTTGAGGTGGCCCGCCTCGGCGAGCCTCATCAGAAACTCAAGATCGGGCTTCTTCTCGAACACGATCGCTCCTCGGACCCGCCGGCTCCCGACGAACCTGGTCCACAGCATCTGCCAGAACTCGGTGAGGCCCATGAGCACGGCGAGAAACTGGCCCTTCGTCGTCAGCACGCCCTTGCACTTTGAATAGGAGGTTGCGCCCACCGTGTCGAGCACGATGTCGTAGACCGCCGGGCCGCGGGTGAACTCCTGCGTGGTGCGATCGATCACTTCCGTCGCCCCGAGCGCCCGCACGCGCTCGATGTTCGCCGTGCTGCACACTCCGGTCACGTGCGCCCCCATGTGCCTGGCCAGTTGCACAGCGGCGACGCCGATCGCGCCCGATGCGCCGATGACAAGCACCCGCTGCCCGGGCTGGAGCTTGGCCAGATCGCGGAGACAGTGCAGTGCGACGAGCCCGCCAAAGGGAATCGCCACGCCCTGCTCGAACGACAGATTCGCGGGCATCTTCACGATGGCTGAGTCTTCGCGCACGCAGACAAGCTCGGCATGCGCCCCCATCCTCGCGCCCACGACCGCCACCACGCGATCACCGGGACCAAACGTCCTGACCTTCGCCCCAACCGCCTCGACGATGCCGGCGCACTCCGTGCCGAGAACCGGCTTGCGAGGCCCGAACACGCCAAGCACCAAGGGAGCGATGAGTGTGAACACCGGCGCGGGCATGACCTTCGCGCGAACCCGCCAGTCAGCCGTCGTCACCGTGGTGGCATGCACACGGATCAGCACGTCCGTGTCGGTCAGAGCCGGATCAGGAATCTCCTGAATCCGAACCACTTCCGGCGGACCATACTTCGTGTAGACCGCAGCTTTCATCAGTGAGCGTAGCGGTGCGCAGTCAGCCAGAGCTCATCGTCCAAGGCGCGCGCTGGCGATGATCTCAACCGTGCCCTACGCCGCCACCGTCGGTCCCGCGGACGGCGTTGCAGGACCTCACGCCGCCACCGTCGCCATCGCAATCTCCGACCACGGCCCCTTTTCGCCCTGCGTGTTGACCCAGCGGGTCATGTAGACGGCGGTCTTGCCGCCGTCGCCGGCGCGGAAGTCGGCGCGGATGCTGGGTTTGGTGGCCATCGTGAGGAAGGCCAGCGCGCTCGGGTCGGTCGGCGCGGGCTGGCCCGCACCGATCAGCGTGAGCCAGACTTCCGCGCCCAGCACGCCCTTTGGCCGCGCGCGGCGAGTCGGGGTCGATTCGTCGGTCAGGCGCAGCGTGTGCGTGAGGCGCCCCCCACCCGCACAAGCGTCTGCGGGCGCGTGGTGGGGTTGGTTTCGACTCAATCCTCTTCGTGCTCCGCCAGCAACCGCTGCATGCCTTCCATGTGCCATGCCGGGAATGGATCTTCAAAGCTCTTCCACGCTTCGATTCCCAAGGCCATCTCCTCGTCGGTAAGGAGGCACGATTCGAGCATCAGGCGCTGCATGTTCTTGTCGAAGTCGACGCCGATGCATACCAGTTGCTGGCGACGATCGCCGAAGGGCTCCTGCCAGTACTTGTCCAGCCACGCGCGGGCTTCGGCATCGCTGGGCTGGTGGGCGGGAGACCGGGCCGCCCACCACACGCCTGCGGGCTCCAGGCGGAACGAGCCCCCCGCCTGCGACCACAGCCCCGCGGCCTCGCTGCGATTGGCCATCCACACAAAGCCCTTGGAACGAACGGTCGTGAGGAACCCGCCAATCACAAAATCGTACAAACGCTGCGGGTGAAAGGGCCGCCGGGACTCAAACACGAACGAGGATACTCCATAGTCCTCGGTCTCGGGCGTGTGTTCGCTGTTGAGTTCCTTGATCCACTTAGCCGACGATTGAGCTTTGGCCATGTCAAAGCGTTTGGTGTCGAGGATTTCTTCGAGCGCGACCACCGACATCGTGCTGCGGATCACCTTTGCATCGGCATTCAGCGCGCGGATCGTCCCTTCGACCTTGCGGAGGTGTTCTTCGCTGACGAGGTCGCATTTATTGAGCACGATCACATCGGCAAACTCGACCTGATCGGTAAGCAGGTCGGCGATGGAGCGTGTGTCGCTCTCATCGTTGCCCACGCCCCGCTCGGCGAGGTCGTCCTCGCTGGCAAAGTTGCTCAGAAAGTTGAAGGCGTCCACGACCGTGACCATCGTGTCCAGTCGCGAGAACTCGCTGAGGCTCTTGCCGTCCTCATCCTCGAACGTAAACGTCTGTGCCACCGGCAGCGGCTCGGCGATGCCCGTGCCTTCGATCAAGAGATAGTCAAACTTGCCCAACTTGGCGAGCCGCGCGACTTCCTTTAAAAGATCTTCTCTGAGCGTGCAGCAGATGCAGCCGTTGGACATCTCGACCATCTCCTCGTGGACGCGGTCGAGGACGACCTCGCCCATTTTCCCGCCAGATTTGACCAACTCGGCGTCGATGTTCACCTCGGACATATCGTTGACGATGACAGCCACGCGGCGATTTTGCCGATTGTGCAGCACGTGGTTGAGCAGAGTGGTCTTGCCCGCTCCTAAGAAGCCCGAGAGGACGGTGACGGGGAGTTTGGCGGGAACAGCAGGGCGTTTAGCCGCAACTACTTTGACGGCGGACTGAATCACTGTGTTTATGCTCTTCATGCGGGAAACTCATTCTTTGTACGATGCGGTTAGGGCGCGGGAATGGACGAGACGTCTTCCGCGAAGACCTCGACGTGCTCGACGGACCAGATGCCCGCGAGGCGTCCATGAACCGCGCTCGGCCACACGGCGGACTGATTCGTGTGGGCGGGGGCGTGATCGGCGGTCGTAGCCACGTTGTTATTCAGTCTGCGGATCTCACGTAATGGGTCGTGAGTGGCCGCGATTCGCGGCGCGGCTTGTCGGTAGGCCGCGAGGATCGCCCCGGCCCGTGCTCGGAGAGCGCGGTCCTCGTCGCGCTGCATGTGCCCGAGCGGCACCGCCCAGGTGAACTGGCTCTCCGCCGCCGAGGCGGTAGGGATGTGGTAGAACTCGCGGTCCTTGCCGGGGCCGACCTCGCCGCCGCCGGTTCGGGCACGCTCGGTCGCCTCGACGAAGAAGTCGATGGCGTAGTTCGGATAGCCAAAGAGCAGGCCGTACGCGCGCCAGCGGTCGGGCCTTGGCAGGCGATCGACGATCGCGACGATCTCCGCCGGGTGCGTGCACGGCGTGATGCCAAGGGGTGACCAGAACGCGGCCTCGCGCTGGAGCATTGCCGCCAAGGCGGCGCGATGGACGATGTACGCCTCGACATGCCGCTGTCCATCAATCGCGGTGGCGAAGGCCTGGATGTCGGCGTAGTACGTGGCGCTCCGCAGCGGCGCGAGCGCACGCCTAATGCGCACAATCTCAGCTGTGTCGGGCGCGGCGACATCGATCTTTCCCTGCCAGAAGCCCGTGCTCATCGGCTTGAGCCCGCCCACGAGCGTGTACAGGGCCTCGCGATCAAGGGCCGCGAGCAGCAACTCGCGGAACTGCTCTCGCTCGGCGTATGTCGAGAGCGGAGCAGCGCGTTCGGAGATGCTGGTGGCGTTCGTGGCACAGCCGCCCGAGACGAGCAGCGTGAAAGCCACGACCATCGCGGCGGCGATGGTCGTGGTGAGACGGAATGATGACGGGCGTGAGGTGTTCATAGGGGCCAACGATCAGACGCGACGGCAACGAGCGGCCACAAGTCCACCGAGCGTGAGCAGGCCCGCCGCCCCCGGGGCTGGAATCACGGCGATAAATCCGCGCACCTGGCTATCGGTGGCGGAACGCCAGAAGCCGACAATCTGGCCCGCGTCGTTGATGCCCCTGGCCACGGTCCAGTTCGCGCCCGGAACATCGAAGTACGCGTACGCTCCGCTGCTGCGATCGAGAACGAAGCCGGTCCGCAGCGCAAGCGACGGGCTGTTGCTCACGTCTCCGACCACGAGTCCCGCGTCGTTGCCCCCCCAGGCGAAGGTGAAGGCAAAACCCGGGGCCGCAATGTCGGAGAAGGTTGCGCCGCTGTCGGTCGAGAGCCAACCGCGGCCCGCGAGATTTTCGCCGATCAACAGCACCGAGTGCCCAATAATCGCACCGTCGTTGAGGATGGCAGTAGCGTTGGTATTGAAGATGGTGTCGCCGGGGAGGCCCGTGTACGTGAAGGCGATCTCTGTGCCATCGGCGGCCCGACGCCACGCCCCGTTGGCCGTGTCTAGGGCACCGACCGTTACCCCCTCGTTGTTGATGCCGACCGCCGATCGGCTCGTCCCGCTGGCGTCGAAGGTAGTGAAGGTGCCGTCGCCCGCGCGGATGAACCCACTCGAAACGCCGCCCACGGGAGTCGAGCTGCCCACGGCCGCGCCAGCATTGTTGATGCCCATCGCGAAGGTGTTTGTGCCCGCGTTCTGGAAGAACGTGTCAACGCTGCCCGCGCGGATGAAACCTTCGGTCACGCCGCCAATGGTGCGGTACCCGACGATACTCCCGTTGCTGGCGATGCCGCGAGCCTGCACTGTGCTCGCGCCGGCGAAGTCGATGATGCCTGTCACCGCGACCTGCGCGTGAGCGGCCGCGGCCAGAAGCGACACAGAAAGAACGGCTGAACGCGTGAACATACGAAATCTCTCATTGGAAACTCCAAACTTGGAAATTGCCAGCGGGAAAAGCGAGCCTCGTTGGTGCCGATGTCTCACTAATACATCGCAGACAACGGATCAATCAGACACAGATCTGTTCGGCGCGGCAGACCGAGACGACACTGCATTGCCCGCTCACGCGTCCTTCCACGCGACCTTGAAAAGGCCTTTAGCCTCGTCGTATGCCTTGCCGTCCCAAGACAATTCGTACGAGCGGGCCTTAGGCGAGAAGTGGGTGAAGAAGTCCACGAGCGTTGCTCCTTCATCGCCGGCTTCAACGTGGTGGATGTTGTCGCGGTCGCGGGTGAGCGTCGAAAGTTGTCGCGGCCGTAGCACCGCGTCGGCGTTCTGGCGAATGAAAAAGTCCTCGCCCTTGCCCGGCACCTCGCCCGCGGCGATGTCGAGCCGCTTGCCGTCGGGCTGCACGATGTCGAAGTTGCGGCATCGGGCCGCGCCTTGTGTTGCGAGCAGTACGCCGTTGTAATGCCGGTGGTCGTGCAGGTTGATCACGGACCTAGGTGCCATTTTGATCTGCATGAGGACGATGGGCGGGTAGTAGGTGATCGTGTCCATCGTCCAGTCTTTGCCCGCGGGCGATTCCCGCCACGTCGGCGTATTCTCCACCCGCGCGAGCAAGGCAGTGACAGCGGCCAGGTACACCTCTTCGTCGGGCGCGGGAGCTGCGATGAGCGACCGCGCCTGGGGGATGACCTTGGCGACGAACTCATCGGCGCTGGCGGCGCGAGCCGTGCCTTCTGGAGCGATGCCCCGTGCGTTCTCACCCGTTGAGCTACTCCTTGACGATGCGCATCCGGGCAGCCC
>JBBRUT010000197.1:0-5579 GCA_038247555.1 Phycisphaerales bacterium
CACGGCGCAAAGAACCCGCTGCTCTGATACGACATTCGAAGATGGCTCCAGTCCTCGATTACGCCAACACGAGGGAACCTCGTTAGAGATGGCGGGCCCGGCCTCATCTTCGGCTGCGTCATCTACGTGCCGGCACCGCTCCCGGCACTATGGCTGCATCGCCGCCTCCAGTCCCTCCGCGCCGCCATACGTCGCAAACAGAATCACGATCACCATCATGTACCCGAGGAACGCGCCCGTATACAACGCCCGGCTCCACTTATCAGGGTTGCTCGTCAGCGCCCAGAACACGAAGATCAACGAAATCAGATTCACGATCGGAATCACGACGAGCAGCCCGAACACGCCCATCTTCGCGTTGTCTGTCCTGAACGCCGACACGATCGACCAGACATAGCCAATCAACGTTCCCGCCATGCACGCCAGTGCCCCAAGCCCGAATAGCCCGACATTCAGCGTGCCCAATGCAGCCAGGCCGCAGAAGAACCCGATCGAGATCAGTGTCAGCACGCCAAACGACGGCCCGAACTCTCCACTCGCTCTCCGCCGCGGCACCGGCATCTGCGACGCCTTCGGCGTCTTCAACACTTTCGTCTTCGCCGCCTTCCCCACCCGCGCGTTATACCCGCAGTTCATGCACACCAGCGCGCCCCCCGGCATCGCCGTTCCGCACCCCGGGCACGCCGTGACATTGACCGCCGGCGAATCGCTCAGCAGGTCCGCCATCATGTCGTAATCTTCATTCCTCGGCGGCGCGGCCGGACGGGCTGTCGACTGCTTCGGCGCTTCAGCCTTCGCGCTTGCCTCCGCCCGCGCCCGCTCGCGGCCCGCCTGCTCGCACATCCCCTCGCACATATACCGGCCTTGCTGGTCCTTCACACGCGGCTTCCGCGAGACATCAATCCCGCACACAAAGCACACTTTCCCACCGCTCGACGAAGGTTGAACGCTCATGCCCGCTTTCTCCAGCACTGCCCCCCAAGTGCACTACCGCAAGATACGTTCCCCAGAATACCTTGGATTCGGACGCTTTGTCACGACGGATCGCGCCCTCGCACCCGCCTTTTTAGCCCGTCCCCATCTCACCGTCCCATCCGCCTCCGTCCGCCCACCCTCCTATGATTCACGCTTGCATTTTTTGACACCGTCCGTCCACCAAACACGCCGCGACGCGAACTCCACATCCCATGAGCACACTCACCGACGCCACCACCGCCCACCTCATCCCCGAGGGCACACGCGAGATCACCTTCCGCGAAGCCCTCCGCGAAGCGATGTCGCAGGAGATGCGCAAGGACCCACGCATCTTCCTCATGGGTGAGGAAGTCGCGCAGTACAACGGCGCATACAAAGTCTCACAAGGTATGCTCGAGGAGTTCGGCGAGAAACGCATCATCGATGCGCCCATCTCCGAGAACGGCTTCGCCGGCCTCGCCGTCGGCGCCGCCATGTACGGCCTCCGCCCCATCATCGAGTTCATGTCCTGGTCCTTCTCCATCGTCGCGGCGGACCAGATCCTCAACAACGTCCCCAAGATGCTTTACATGTCCGGCGGCCAGTGGGGCTGCCCCGTGGTCTTCCGCGGCAACAACGGTGCGGGCGGCCAGCTCGGCTCTACCCACTCCTGGACCGTCGAGGCGATGTACGCCAACGTCCCCGGCCTGAAGATCGGCATCCCCTCCTGCGCGGCGGATGCCAAGGGCCTGCTCACCACCGGCATCCGCGATGACGACCCCTACTTCAACCTCGAGTCCGAGCGCATTCTCAGCGACAAGGGCGCGGTCCCCGAGGGCGACTACGCGATCCCGTTCGGACAGGCCGCGCTCCGCCGCGGCACGTGGTCCGGCGAACGCAACAGCGACATCACCCTCGTCTCCTTCGGCCGCCCGGTGAACTTCTGCATGGATGCCGCGGATGAGCTCGCGAAGGACGGCATCGTCTGCGATGTCCTCGACATGCGCACGATCCGCCCGCTGGATATCGACTCGATCATTGAGAGCGTCAAGCGCACCAACCGCATCGTCGTCGTCGATCAGTGCTGGCCCTTCGCGAGCATCGCCAGCGAGGTCATCACGCAGGTCTGCGAGAACGCGTTTGACTACCTCGATCACCAGCCGCTGCGCGTGAACGCCGACGATGTGCCGGCCCCCTACGCCAAGAACCTCGAAGCCGAGTTCCTGCCCCACAAGGGCAAGATCATCGCGGCGGCGAGAAGATCACTGGGACACTGACTCTACAGGCAGGAGAATGCCATCGTGGATGCCAAAGCGATTGGAACATTCGTCTCTGAACATCCAAACGGTGTTGAGATCCACATGATCGATGGCTCGTTTTGTCATGTGCCGCACCGCGACTACCTGTGGTTCACGCCTGCGTATGGTGGTTCGGAATCGAAGATCGGTCGCCTCGCAACATCGTTATGGCTACACGATCCAGATCGCGATGAAACTCGCCTCGTCAACGCTCTTCTCGTGAAGGAGATCCTTCCGCTTCAGAGCAACGGCAAAGAGAAACGCAAGGGTCGAGCGGCTTGATCGTTTGCCGCAATCAGCAGTCTTGAATCGCCGCATAACCCATATCTGCACTTCGGAATCAGCTCCATGGCCATCGAAATCAAAATGCCCCGTCTTTCAGACACCATGGAGCAGGGCACCATCGTCAAGTGGTCCGTGAAGCCCGGCCAGAAGGTCGCCGCGGGCGATGTCGTGGCCGATGTCGAAACCGACAAAGCCACGATGGAGCTCCAGACCTTCGATGAGGGCACTGTGGGTGAGCTTGTTGTCGCGGAGGGCCAGCAGGTCCCCGTCGGCACGGTCATCATGACCCTCACCGGCGAAGGCGAAACAGCACAGCCCGCCGCGAAGGCGCCCGCTGCGAGTGCCGCCTCCGCGCCGGCAGGCCAGGCCGCCGCGACCAGATCTTCGCAGGCTGAATCCCCCAAGGGTCCGCCCGCCGGAACCGCCATCGCGCAGGCCGCGGAAGCTCGCACCCAGGATCGACGCACCTCCGATAGTCCTGCCACTGCACCCGCACACGCCGGCGCCAATGGCCACCACGCGGCTGCGGGCGAGCGCGTCTTCGCCTCTCCCCTCGCCAAGAAGATCGCCGGCGAATCCGGTGTCGATCTCGCCGCGCTCACCGGCACCGGCCCCTCCGGCCGGATCGTCCGCAAAGATGTTGAAGCGGCGATGGCGAGCGGCGTGCCCGTCGGTCGCGCTGCGGGACCGACCACACGTGAACCCGCCAAGATCTCCAACCTCTCCGCCGGCGCTGTCCCCGGCGTCGCGATGCCCACCACTGTGCCGATGCTCGCCGCCAAGAAGGTCGCGCTCTCCAACATGCGCCAGACCATCGCTAAGCGGCTGGTGCAGTCCAAGTCCACGATCCCGCACTACCAGGTCACCGTCACCGCGCGGATGGATGCGTTGCAGACGCTCCGCGGCCAGCTCAACGAGCAGCTCGCCTCCCAGGGCGTCAAGCTCAGCGTCAACGACTTCATCGTCCGCGCTTGTGCGCTGGCCATGCACCAGCACCCGTTCGTGAACGCCCGCTGGTCCGAGGCGCAGGGCTCAGGGGGGGGGCAGCCGAGCATCGACATCGTTGCCGATGTCAACATCGGTGTTGCCATCGCGCTGCCCGTTGACCCGGCCACGCTCTCCGGCGGCGGCCTCGTCGTCGCGACCCTCCGCAACGCCGACCGCATGGGCCTGCGGCAGATCTCCGCCGACACCAAGCGCCTCTCCGAGAAGGCTCGCGTCAAGGGCCTCACGATCGAAGAGATGTCCGACTCGACCTTCACCGTCTCCAACCTCGGCATGTTCGGCGTCGAGCACTTCACCGCGATCATCAACCCGCCGAACTCCGCCATCCTCGCCGTCGGCGCGGCGGTCGAGAAGCCCGTCGTCGGCAAAGACCCGAAGACCGGCGAGAAGAAGCTCATCATCGGCACCGAGATGCAGATGACCATGTCGAGCGATCACCGAATCATCGACGGTGCGATGGCCGCGGCGTATCTCGCCACGGTGAAGGACTTCCTCGAAAAGCCTGCGACCCTGCTGGTGTAATCCCAGCACGGTCGTGACTTCATATCGCCGTTCGAGTACCTTTGCACCATGTCCGCCACCGTCCCGCCGCACCCCGAACCCATCGCCTCCCTCTCCGCCGGCGAAACACCACCCGGCCTCTTCGACCTGCCACGCAAGGTCGGCTTCTGGGGCGCGATCGCGGTCATGGTCGGCGTGGTCATCGGCAGCGGCATTTTCGCAACGCCCACCACGATCGCCCAGCACCTCGGCAGCCCGTGGCTCATCCTCGCGCTCTGGCTCATCGGCGGGCTCATCGCCCTCTGCGGCGCGCTCACCTTCGCAGAACTTGCCGTCCGCCACCCGCAAAGCGGCGGCATCTACGTCTTCCTCCGTGAAGGGTTCGGACCCTGTCCCGCATTCGTCTTCGGCTGGACGTACATGCTCCTCACCAAGCCCGCCGCGGCAGGTGGGATCGCGATCATCTTCGCCAAGCACTTCAACGAGCTGTTCGACACCCGCTTCAACGCCCCACTGCTCACCTGCGGCGCACTCTGCTTCCTGACGCTCATCAACGTCCTCGGTGTCCGCGGCAGCGCACGCTTCGCCATCGTCCTCACCACCATCAAGTATGTCGCGATTGCCGCGATCATCGTGCTGGGCATCGCCGCCGCGATCCGCGAACTCCTCTCCCCCGGCGCGGCGAGCAGCACGGGCGGATTTGTCACCGTCCCCTCCACCACCTCCCTATTCGCGGCGATCGTCCCCGTCATGGCCGCGATCATGTGGACCTACGACGGCTGGAGCGATGTCGGCGCAATCGCCGGTGAGGTGAAGAATCCCGAGCGCACGCTGCCGCGGGTCTACATCATCGGCACCATCAGCGTCATTATGCTCTACCTCCTGATCAACGCCGTCTATCTGTGGCACATCCCGCTCCCCCGCATGAGCCAGACCGACACCGTCGCGCCCATGCTGCTCAATCAGCTTGTCGGGCCGATCGGCGGCTCGGCCGTGGCCGTGCTCATCATCCTCTCCACACTCGGCTCTTCCCATGCAAGCGTGATGACGGGAGCACGCGTCACCTTCGCGCAGGCCCGCGACGGATTGCTCTTCCGCTTCCTCGGACAGATCCACCCGCGCTTTGAGACCCCCGCTGTTGCGCTCTACATCCAGCTCGCGCTCTCCTGCACCGCCGTGCTTCTCCTGCAGGACTTTGCAAGCCTCGCGGGCACCTTCGTCTTCACCATGTGGATCTTCTACGGCCTGGGCGCACTCGCGCTCTTCCGGCTCCGCTCGCAAGATCGCAGCATAGCCAGCGACCGGCTCCTCTTTCGGGTGCCCGGCTACCCAGTCGTTCCCGCCATCTTCATCGCCGCGAGCGTGGTGATGACCGTGCTCTCCATCCGCGATGATCCACGCACCACCGGCATCTGGCTCGCGGTGCTGGCCTCGGGCGTGCCGGTCTACTTCCTGTGGAGAAAGCTCTATCCAGCCGCGCCAAGACCTGCCCGGCCACAGCCGTGACATCGAGTCGGCCACCGTCTGGCCCAATCC
>JBBRUT010000198.1:0-5563 GCA_038247555.1 Phycisphaerales bacterium
GCGCAAACCTACCTTTCCCATGACAGAGGAAGGGCGTGTGATGCAGCGACGGACGGTAAGCACCGCGGCGGAGGTACGGGGCATCACGCTGTTCACAGGGGTGCAGTCGGGGGTGATCATCAAGCCCGCCGATCGTGGGAATGGCATCACGTTCTCGCGCGCGGACATGGGCGGCCACACGCCGATCCCCGCTTCGGTTGACCATGTGATTCCCGAGACGCGCAGGACCGTCCTGGCGGTCAACGTCAACGATGCCTCGGCCGCGGACAAGGGCTCGGTCTCCGTGCAGACGGTCGAGCACATCATGAGCGCGTTGGCGGGGCTGGGCATCACCGACGCGATTGTGGAGGTCGATGGCCCCGAACTCCCCATCGGCGACGGCTCCGCGCTCCCGTTCGTGGAAGCGATCGTTGCCGCGGGGATCATGAATCTCGGCGGCGGGGTAGTCGAGCCGATCGTGATCCGGGAGCCCATCGAGATCATCGATCCGCGCGGCGTGGCCGCGGGCCGGATCGTCGCCGAGCCGGGCGACGCGACCGGGCTCGAACTCATCTACCACCTTGACTATGGCTCCGCCGCGCCCCTGCCCGCACAAACCGCGCGGTTCGTGTCGACTCCAGGTTCTGATGCCTATGCCGCGGCAGTCGCCCCCGCCCGAACTTTCTCTACGCTCGACGAAGCGCAGGCGATGCGGAAGATGGGCCTCTTCGGGCACCTGACAGCCACGGAGATGCTCGTCATCGGGCCTGATGGTCCCGTCGAGAATGCGTACCGGTTCTCGGACGAGCCCGCACGCCACAAGGTTCTCGACATGCTGGGGGATGTTGCCTTGGCCGGTGGCGGCGTCGGCCGGCCGATTCGCGGCCGCATCACCGCCTGGCGCAGCGGACACGCCCTGAATCACGCAATGGCCCGAAGGCTTGCGGAGATGGGCGGGGTGTCAAGGGGGTAGCTCTCCGCTCGCGGCTGTAACCAGCCGAGGTTTCGGGGCGTAGGAACGGTGGCACCGGTCTCCAGACCGGTGTGAAGTGGCCGGAAAAGGTGGCACCGGTCTCCAGACCGGTGTGGGATGCAGGCACTGCTTCGGAGAGCAGACCCCCAAGAATCGAGCAGCAGACTGACCCACCATCAGTCAATCCGAAGGCTGGGCTTGTTCGAAGCCAGCGGGCAGAGTGTCCTCTGATTGTGTCGGCGGCGGCGGCGGGTGGGTGGGGTGGTGGGGAGTCCCGGAGCGGGCGATGATGAGCAGTCTTGCCAAGTGGAATCGGGACGGTGGCACACGTGCCGGCGCGTTCACGCTGATCGAACTGCTCGTGGTGATCTCGATCATCGCTCTGCTGATCGGTCTGCTCCTGCCCGCGCTGGGCAAGGCCCGCGAAACCTCGCGACGGCTCAAGTGCCTGACCAACTTGAAGGGCTTCGGCGTCGCCTTCCAGCTGTACATGAACGGCAACCGGGAGCGGCTCCCCTATGTCATGCCGTTCTATAACGCCGATCTGCCCCCAGTCGAGGGCGATCCGCAGCTTCTGGATGTCCTCATCGATTACATCGATGTCCCGCCCCCCAACCAGCGCGATGATTCCGGGAAGTGGATCGTGTACGCCCCGTATGTCTGCCCATCGGACAAGGATGATGACGCCGCGTACGCAACCGGCTTCAGCTACGAGTACTGGGCCGGAGGCCTGATGCTGCTCCGCGAGCTGTTCGCGGCCGACCGCGACCCCGCGGGCTCCGTCACCAGGTTCTACGAGCAGACACCGGGCTTCCCGGTGCTGGCCGACGCCAAGCCCTGGCACCCCGGTGGCCGGTACACACAGAACGCGCTCTTCTTCGGCGATTGGCGTGCCGATTGGCTGACCTTCGATCCGAGTTCCCAGACGCAGCCGCCCGGCGGCTTCCCCGGAGGCCCCCCATGAGCCACGATCCGCGAAAGGCAAACTTTGAGGGGCTCTCGCCGCTGGTCGATGACGCCGTTCTCGCGTCCACGTCGAGGCCCGCTCGTAAGCCACCGAAAGAGCGCGCCTCTGTAACGCTCGCACGCCTTGCCGGCCGCTTGCGAAACGACGCCGACATGAAGTGGGTCCGCCGCGGCGGGGCGATTGCCCTCGCGCTGGCGGTCCTCGCCGGTGGCGTGTTCGGCGTTCTGGCCCTCATTCCCCGTCCGATCCCCAATATCGCGCAGGATCCGATGGATGACGTGATGGGCTATGTCCTGCTCACCGATGACTTCAACAACCTGCCCATTGATCAGCGGCTCGCGATCGTGAAAGACCTGATCGAGCGTGTGAAGACCATGTCCGGCGAAGACTCGGCGATGCTGGCGATGTTCGCCGCGACCATCGAGCGCGAGATGCGCCGGCAGATGGAGGAGAACATCAAGCGTCTTGCCGTCGACGTGATGGACAAGTACGCAAAGGACTACGAAAGCGTCCCTGCCGAATCCGCTGGCGCATTCCTCGATGACAAGATCGTCGAGTTCACCCGGATGATGGAAGAGATTTCCGGTGAATCCGGCCGCCTCCCCGAAAGCCCCGAGGAGCGGCTCGCTGCTCTGCGCAGCCAAGCCAAACGCGATCAGGACTTCGCCCGCGAGAATGCCCCAACGCAGATGAACCAGGAGCGCGTGGGAAACCTCATCGGCTTCCTCCGCAAGGATGCCGATCAGGTCGCCGGCCCCGAGCAGCGCGGCCGCGTCACCAAGTTCATGCGCGATGTCACCCGCCACCTCCGCGGCCAGGATGTTTCCACCGGAAAGCCGCTGCGAAACGCTCCTTCCAGCGGCGGCGGCTGAAGCTCGGCAACGATCTCTCCCGTTCTCATCTCATGTCGGGCGGATCGCCGGGGACGAACCCTACAGTTCCAGCGCGATGAAGGGCAGCCCCGACAACCCGGTGGCCGATGCCGCGGCGGAACCGGTGGGCAGTCTTGCCCCCGGCAACGTTGCGGTCGCCGACGTGATCGTGCGCACAGACGTCGCAGGTGCCGCTACGGAAAAGCTCCCCTCCGCGCCATTGGCCGTCCGCGTTCGGGCGGGACTGCTCGCGCGGCGAACCTGGGCGATCGCACGCAGGGCCGCCCGCCGTCTGCCGGTTCGCCAGCATGCGGCCCATCCGCCCGCTCCACCCATCGCCCCGCAGGGCAGCACCGCTGCTCGCGCGCCCCGCTCATGGCTTCGCCGGTGGGGAGTTGCGGGGCTTTTCGTGCTGATCGTCGTCGGAACCACGATCAGCCTGGTTTGTGTTGCGCTCTCGCAGGAGCGACCCACGTGGTGGAACAGCGTGAACTCCAAGGATCCGGAGATCGTCGCCATCGCCGAGCGGCTGGAGAACGCGGTTGCCACAATCCTCACGCAGGCGCGGCCACCGACAGATGACGGCGACCCCGCCAAGCCGTGGACGGTGCGTATCGCCGCCGCGGATGTCAATGCCTGGCTGAATGCACGCCTGCCTACGTGGATGGAAAGCCGCGAAGACGTGAAGTTCGAGTGGCCCGAATCGCTCCAGGAACTCCAGGTCGATTTTCGCGACGGGATGATCCATGTCGGCGCGAAAGTCTCGGCTGCACGACGCGTTGAGCCCGATACCCGGACTGGCAACTACTTCTCCGCAGCGGTCGCCCCACAGTTCAAGGCCGATGGCTCGCTGTGGATGCCCGCCAAGTGGGTCGCGATGGGCCGCCTCACCCTGCCGGCGAGCTGGATGCTCAGCGAGCCCGACGATGTGGCAAGCGCGGATCGCGTGCCCGATGAGATCGCCGAGCTCGCCGAGACCAAGCAGGTGCTCGCGGCGTTCGCGGGTCGTCAGGCTGCGATGCTCAACCCCACGATCAAGCTCGGCGATGGCCGCAAGGTGAAGGTCCTCGCGATGACCGCGGCCGATGGCAAGCTCGCGATCACCTGCCAGACGATTCTGCGGGAGTCTGCTCGGGTAGACTCGGCGACAAGCCCGCTCTCAACGTCCCGAGAGAATCCGGAGTGAACCGGTGGTGGCCTTCCGAAGCGGGGCGGCAAGGTTGGGGTTTCGCGGCGACACGGATGGAGACTGCGAACGTGACGCTTCCTCCCTCATCACTACCGCCTGCATCTTCGAGCGCCAAGGGCATCGTTGTGGAGAACCTCCGCGCGATGGAGCCGGCCGAGCGGCGTGAAGCCATTCTCCGGGCGGTCGACTCGCTATCGGGTGGCGGCCTGGTGGCCTTGCCGACAGAGACCGCGTACATCCTGGTTGGTCTGGCGCAGAATGCCGGATCGGTCGCGCGCCTGCGGGGGGCCGCGAGGTCATCCGCCGGTGCGGTGCGATCCGCCGTCTGGCTCGCGCCGACCGTCGATGGCGAACTCGGTGTCGAGCGGTTAGTCGTGCCGGATGATCTGGGCGTTGGGCCATTTACCTCCGCGCGTCATCGTGGGATCGTGCATCGCCTTGCGCCGGGACCCGCGGTGTTCGTGGTCGAATCCGCGCCGACCGAGTTTGCCGCGACGCTCCACGCGCTGGGCCTGCCCGAAGGCGCGGCCGATGACGGAGAACGCATCGCGTTCCGGGTCAGTGGCCAGGCCACCGCCGCGGCTGTTGCCGCACGGGCTGCGCGTCCCTTGGTGTGCGTCGAACTCTCCCGCGGCGCAGCCGCGGCGGAAACAGCCGAGGATACCGTCGACAGGCTGAAGGACCTCCGGCTCGAGCGCGTGATCGTGCTTGATGATGGCCCGGTGCGGATGCGATCGGGCACCACCGTGCTGCTGCTTCGATCGCAAGGGGGACACAAAGTGCTGAAGGAAGGCGCGTACGAGGCACGTTTCATCGGCAAGCAGAGCGAGCGAACGGTGCTGTTCGTATGCACGGGCAACACGTGCCGCAGCCCGATGGCCGAGGCCATCGCGACCGAACTCGCTTCCAAACTGCTGAGAAGCAGCGGCGAGAGCGCGGGCGATGCCGCGCTGGTGCGCTTCGAATCCGCCGGCGTCGGAGCGGGCCCCGGCATGCCCATCACGCCGGAGGCCGCGGCCGCGCTCCGGGACATGGCCATCACCTCTCGCGTCCATGCTTCGCGCCCCCTCACCCGCAAGCTCATCGCCGAAGCCGATGTGGTGTTCACCATGACGAAATCGCACGCCGCGGCGGTGCTGGAGCTTGAGCCCGGCGCTACGGACAAAGTGCAAACGCTCGACCCCTCCGGACGGGATGTGCCCGACCCGATTGGTCAGGGGCCGGAGGTCTACACTGAAACAGCACGCAGACTTGCGGACCTCATTTCTCGCCGTCTCAAGGAGTTGCAGCCATGAAGCTCGCCCTCGGCGCCGATCACCGCGGTGTAAGTGCGAGCAAGCAGCTCGCGGATCGCCTCCGGAGCATGGGCCACGAGGTGAAGCTCGTCGGCGATATGTCTGGCGAGATGTGCGACTATCCGGAGCCCGCCTTTCATGTCGGCAGCGCAGTCGCGGGCGGGACATCCGACCTGGGAATCCTTATCTGCGGATCGGGCATCGGCATGTGCATCGCGGCAAACAAGGTCCGCGGGGTTCGCGCTGCGCTCGTGCACGATGAACTGACCGCCGAGATGAGCCGCGGCC
>JBBRUT010000199.1:0-5516 GCA_038247555.1 Phycisphaerales bacterium
AGAACTTTCGCAGAGCCCGGTGAGGTCGTACCCGCAGATGTTGCACCTCGATGGGTCGGTGATGAAGACTCGAGCGATGTGCAAGAAAGAGCCCGGGCATAGTCCATGCCATGACGAGCAGCGCGATACCGATCGATGCCACGCTCGCGCATCGAAGCAAAAGTCCCGGGTGCTCGAACCCGGTCTAGTTGTAGTCCTGAGGAACACCCAGCAGATGCGTAAGGCAGTCGCGGCAGCGACAGCCCTCGTAACCCATTCTCCAAGTCTGGAATCTCAGCCGACGCTGTCGGATCTTCAAGGAATGCCAGACGAGTACAACGGCCAATGCAGCGCTGCCGAGACCAAGGAGAGCAACTGTTGCTCGTAACCGTTTGGTAGCACGCAGTGTGACTCGCATGTTGAAATCAATGCTCACTGCCCCTGCGCCAGGCTGTATCCCTTCACGCCGTCAAACGTTCGCAGCAACTCATACGAGCACACGCTGAACTTCTCCGCGATCTTGTCGAGCAGCGCGATCGCCCGGCTCTGGCCGAAATCCCCGGGCTTTGCGCCGTCCTTAAGCTCAAACCGCACGCGGTAGTAATCGACGCACTCGGTGTAGATCGACCCTGTCGGCCACACCTGCGTGCCGCGGTTGGAGATCAGCGTCAGCTTGAACGTTGTATCCGCCGCTGCCCGCGTCATCTCATCCGCCACCGCGATCGGCGACAGCGGCGTGTCGAGGTAGATGTCGCACCCCGCCACATGCGTGACGATGTTCGAGAACGTACGGATGATCTCCTGGTGAATCGGCCGCGGTGGCTTCACAAACGTCGTCTTGTCCTCCGTGCCTACCGCAGGCACAGGCATGCCCTTGCCAGATTTGGGCGTCTTGCCCAGACGATCAATGATCGCCTTCGTGTAGTCGTGTGTAGAGAGCGCGGGCTTGTCTTGATCCCCGAAGTCTCCCGTTCGCACACCCTCTTCCAGTGCGCACAGCACCGCGTTCTCGATGATCGCAGCCTGACGCATCAACCCGATGTGCCGGAGCATCATCAAGCCGGAGAGGATCAGCGCCGTCGGGTTCGCGATTCCGCGGCCCGCAATATCGGGGGCCGTGCCGTGCACAGCCTCGAATATCGAAATATGCCGGCCGATGTTCGCGCTCGGTGCAAAGCCCAGCCCGCCGACCAAGCCTGCCGCCAAGTCGGAAACAATGTCCCCCTGCAGATTCGGCAGCACGACCATCTGATACTGCTGCGGTTTGAGCACGAGGTTCATACACAGCGCATCGATGATGACATCCGCCGTCTCGATCTCTGGGAAGTCCTTTGCCACTGCCTTGAACCGATCGAGGAACAGGCCGTCGGTCATCTTCATGATGTTGGCCTTGTGACCGCAGTGCACCTTCTTCAGGCCCAGTCGCCGCGCAGTCTGGAAGGCGAAGCGGTGTACCTGGTCAGAGCCTGGTGCGGAGATAAGCCGCTTGCACTGAATGACGTCATTGGTCAGCCGGTGCTCCACGCCGCCATACGTGTCCTCGATGTTCTCGCGAACGACGTAAAAGTTCACCGGGATTCCTGCCTGCGAGTACACAGTGTTCACACCCGGCAGCGACTGAAAGTGCCGCAAGTTGGCAAACGCGTTCCAGATCTTCCTCGCGGTGACATTGATCGACTTTCCCCCGCCGCCCTTGGGCGTCTCCATGGGGCCTTTGAACAAGATCCCGCAATCCTCAACGGTCGCCATCGCCTGGTCGGTCATGCCGCGAGTGTTACCCTGCTCAAACACGGATCGCCCCATCTCCACCGGCACAAACTCGACGTGTGGATTCACGCCCGCCGCGGCGAACAACTCCAGCGTCGCGGCCATGATCTCCGTGCCGATGCCATCGCCGTTGACCAGAGCGATACGAAGCGGTGCGGACTGGGGGGGGGAGGGGGGGGGGGAGGAGGAGGAGGAGGGGGCAGCCATGGATTGCTTTCAGACTTCGGGGTGCGACTGTGAGTGAGGGCCATAAGAGCCCGGGGCTGGCAAGGGTAGAGCGGTCAAACCCTTTGCGGGCCCGGGGGTTATCGGAGTTCGTCGGCGATTTCCAGGGCCATCTTCGGTCGCAGACAGCGGCCATTGCTCGAGCTCCACATCGGTCCGTAAGGCACCCGTCGGGTAAGCGAACCGTGGCGTTTCGGCCGCAAATGGCGCCGGTGGTGGTGCAAGGAGCGGTAATTATCTCAAAGCGACCCCCATGGATCGACGGCCGTTGCCGTTCTCTTGCATACTGCAGCTTCCAAAGCGACAACCCTCGATTGGTACAATCGCCCAGTGCAGGGTCGTCTCCAAGAGGAAACTTCACCATGGCTCGAAGGCGTGCAAATGTCAGTGGGTCCGCCGCCAAAGCTCCCGCTCGCGCGCCCAAGCACAAGCCCGGTCCAAAGTCCGGACGGACTCCCGCCCGCAAGCCCAACCCGCGCGCCGCCTCGAAGAAAAGTTCCGCAGGCAAATCCCCTCTTCGCAAAGTCCCCGCTGGCATCAACCCTTCCGCGAGCGGCCTCGAGTATCTGCACTGGACGCACGCGATGACCACCGCGCTGCTCGCCGACTGGCCCCTCGAGAAGCTGACCTACCAGTCGTCGCCCGGCGACAACCACGCGCTCTGGACTATGGGACACCTCGCGACCACCTACTCCTGGTTCGCCAGCTTGCTCGACGGTCATATGACGCCCTTGCCCGAGAACTACAACCTGCTCTTTGGGACGGGCTCCAAGCCGGTGGATGACCCGATGGCCTATCCCCCGATGGGCGAAGTGCGACACCACTTCGACGCGACCTATGCACGATTCGCCGAACTTGCTTCCCAGCTCAAGGCGAGCGACGCCCTCAAGCCCACCGTCGGCAACGCGCACGGCTTCTGCAAGGATCGCGCCGATGTCTTCGTCAAGGCCGCGTGGCACGAGGGATGGCACTCGGGCCAGCTCAGCACGCTCCGCCGCGCTCTTGGCCTTAAGACCATCATGTGAGCGTGGCTCGTCCTGCCCCAGTCATGCCGGCACCGGTGCGTGCCCGTGCTTGTCGACGAGCGATGTCGCCCACGACAACCCCAGCGGCACCCCGACGAACGCACCTGCGATCCAATCCAGCGGAAGCGGTCGGGCCAGCGGAAACAGCGTCCCCGCGAGTGCTGCACGAGTTGCACCCATCCCCGACGGATGAAGGAACGTTGCCGCCGCCGGCGAGACGATGGCAAGCAACGCGATCGCAGCAATGAACGTCAGCGCTGAGGAGGCCGGCGCGAGGAGCCGGCCCGCAGTCGCCCCGAACATTCCGGCGAAGGCCGCCGCGGCGAAGGTCTGCCCCTTCATCGTGTCCTGCGCGACCAGCCAGCCGATGACGCCGGCAACGATGAAGGACGCCGCGAAAGCCGTTGGCGACGCAGCGTTCATCAGCGTGCGAGGTTCAGGCGCGTGATGGTGGGGGGCCAGTTCCGGGTCGGGTGGCGGCTGCCGGGCGATCAACACCATCGCCGCCGCCAGACCTACACCCAGCGCCCCAACCAGCACTGCCTCCGCGGATAGCGCGTACATCGTTCCGGAGGAAAGCGACCGGTGCAGGATGCGATCGATCTGCCCTGTGCCCCAAGCCCCCCACGCCAGCACCAGCCCGGCACACAGAAAGCCATGGCGCAGTTCCGCGATCCGCGACCCGGCGATCCCCGCAATCCCCGCCAGAACAAATACACCTGCCGTGATGAACACTCCCATCACAAGAGATTCATTGACCAGAAGCGAGGCATGGTGCCCGCCATCGGCAGCGCGAAGCGATCCGGTCATCGCGCCCGCGATTGGTCCGAGGACGAGCGCGGCGACGAGCAGAAGAAGCCAACGATGAAGGTTGTGTCGCATGCGGATCGTTGAGGGTAGCAGGACATCGGAAGGGCCGGGGCGGGCACGGCAGGATCAGGGAATGCATCGGCTGAATCGACCCCGCACGGAAGGCATCGGCGCGGTAGCATGCGCAACATGAACGACAGTCGAACCTCCAGCCCGCCCGCCCGGGGAGTCTGGCGATCCCCGGTGATCCTCGATGACCTTACCGCCGACCTCATCTGGCCACGCTTGCTCAAGGCCGGGTCGCTCGCGGTCCGGCCCGGACGGCTTGCCCTGGCGTTCTTTTACCTGGTCGGATTGGCCGCCATTGTCAGCGTTGCCGATCGAATCGACGGGGTGGAAGGAAACGTGCTGCTCGCCGCGGCGGCGGAATGGCTCCGCCACTTTAACGACCTCCTGCAAGCCTGCACACGCCTGAACGGTGCGGAAGTTGGCCAAGCCGTGTACGGCATGTTCATCGGCACCCTGCTGGAACTACTTTCCAGCCACACCATCCTCACGATCGGATTCCTGCCGGTGATCCTCGTGTGGACAACACTCATGGGCGGGGCGATCAGCCGCATCGCGGCGATGGACTTCGCCCAGGGCGTCGGGCTCTCCTGGCCCGAAGGAATGGGCTATGCCATGGGGCGATGGTCCTCCTTCGCTGGCAGTATCTTCGGGCCGCTGCTCGTGGTGTACGGAATCGTGCTGGCATTGGCTGTTGGTGGTTGGGTGCTCTTCAGCCTCAGCGGCGTCAACGTGGTCGGCGGGCTTCTGTGGCCGCTGTTTCTCATCGGCGGCGCCGTCGCCGCCGTCATCATGCTTGCGATGACGCTCGGCGGGCCCATGCTCGTCCCAGCCGTCGCATGCGAGGGCACCGATGCCATCGATGCCGTACAGCACGCCTATTCCTATGTCTTTGCCAAGCCGCTCCGGCTGCTCGTCTACATGGCCATCCTCGCCGCGGAGTTCCTCCTGATCAGCGTCGTCGTCGCGGCGGTCATCTGGCTCATTGTCAACGTCGCGCAGCAGGGCGCGGGGATGTGGGTTGCCGTCCCCGCAGACAATGTCCTCCGGGGTCAGCCCGAGCTTGAAGGCGTCGATTCCGTCGCGTCAGGCTTCGTTCGATTCTGGACGGGTATCCCGCTCTTGCTCGGCGTCGCGTTCGCAGTGAGCTACTTCTGGTGTGCCGCCACGGTGCTCTATCTCGCGATGCGCCGCGTCTGCGATGGACAGGACATCACCGAGGTCTGGGTCGATACGATTGTCCCCGGAACCATGGCTGAACGCAAACAGCCAATTGCCGCGGCGAAAGTCAGCAGCCCGGCAGATGCGATCGTCGACAACGGTCCGGCGGATGCAACATGAGTGCTCGGTCGATCCAGAACGCGATCACGCTCGCCGGTGCGCTCGCCGAGGCCGGCGTCCAGCAGGTCGAGTTCCGCGCCCCGGGAGCGACGTGGCAGACGTTGAACGCACGCGCAACCGACCTGCCGGGATTGATCGCAAGCGCGCCCGATGGCACGGAACTGCGCTGGCCCGGTGGCGGCGCAGCGCGAATCGAGAATGGCACGCTTAAGTGGTCGGGCTTGAGTGGAGAGGGGGGGGCGCGGGGAACGGGGGGAACGGGCGGGGGAGTGGTTAGATCTCCGGCACCCACAGCACGTCGGC
>JBBRUT010000200.1:0-5513 GCA_038247555.1 Phycisphaerales bacterium
AGCCGCTTCACCGCCTCCATCCGACGTTGTTCACGCTGCTTGGCGTCCATCTGTGGACTGTACTTGCTCATGCACCCAGTCTGCCACCGCGCCGAGATCGCGCCAGGAAACCATGTCACATATTTGGGCAGGGATCAGTAATGAAGGTCTGGACGCCGGCAGGAGGGATGGGCAGTTGGGCGCTGGCATCGAACGCCAACGCCGAAGCGAATGAAGCGGCCGCAACAAGCCCCGCCGCGGGAGTGGAAATGGCGATTCGGTTGTTCATCCGGAACTCCTTTCACGGCAGTATCGGGCGGGTTGCAGTGAATACTGGAACTTCACCGAGCCTGCACGATGTTCACGTGCATGCAACTTCGACGACAACCGTCACTGCTTGAACAAGTTCTTTGCCTTGATGTGCTTGAAACACTTGGCTTACAAGTCGCCAGCGCTCGTTACGCACCCAATCACAGCCCCTGACTCGCTCCACACCCGCATCCCCCACTCTTCTCTGCGCCTCCCCTTCCGCCTCGGCGACCTCTGCGTACCGCATCGAGCGACGTCCGCCGCCACCTACGCCACATACCGCCGCACGGCCAGCGTGTCGTTCTGGCCGCCGAACCCGAACGAGTTGCTCAGGCAGACCTCCACGCCCCCCTGCTCCCGCAGGTCGCGCGCCTTGTTCGGCACGTAATCCAGATCGCACACCGGGTCGGGCACGCTCAGGTTCATCGTCGGCGGAACCATCCCCGTGCGGATCGCCATCACGCATGTCATCAACTCCACCGCGCCCGCGGCCTGAATCAGGTGCCCCAGCATCGACTTCACGCTCGAGAACGGCACCTGCGGCGCAAGCGGGCCGAACAGCCCCTTCACCGCCGTGGTCTCGATCTTGTCGTTCTCCTGCGTGCCCGTGCCGTGCGCGGAGATGTAGTGCACCTGCGGCCGCCCATCCGCGCCCGGTTCGCGCGGGTTCACGCCCGCCTGTCGGCACGCCTCCATCATCGCCGCCTGCGCGCCGCGGCCGTCGGGCTGGATGTCCGTGATGCGGAACGCATCGGCCGATGACCCGAACCCCGCCACCTCGCACAGCGGATTGGCGCCGCGCGACAGCGCGTGGTCGAGCGATTCGAGGATCACCATCCCGGCCCCCTCGCCCATCACGAAGCCTTCGCGGGTCCGGTCAAACGGCCGCGCAGCGTGCGTCGGGTCATCGTTGCGCCGGCTCATCGCCGTGAGGCGGATGAACCCGGTCATCCCGAGCGGATGGATCATCGAGTGCGCGCCGCCGGCGAACATCACATCGGCATCGCCGCGGCGGATTGTCTCGAACGCTTCGCCCGCGGCCTGCGTGCTCGCGGCGCACGCCGTCATGCAGTTGCTCGACGGGCCGCGGCAGCCAAACGCCCGCGCCAGGTGCGACAGGGCCATGTTGGGCTCCTGCTCGATCTCGCGCTGCGCTTCCATGATGCGGTGCGCCGTCTCGGCCCAGCGAACCGAATCCAGCCCCCCCGCTTCTGCCCGCCACCCCGCAAGGTTGCTGCGCACGTAGGTATCGAACGCGACGGGCCCTTCGCCTGCGCCCAGATACATCCCCAGCCGCCGGCGCGAGAGCTTGCCGCTCGCCGCGGCACTCGCCAGGCCCGATTGCTCCCACGCGCGCCACGCCGCCGCAATCGCAAACTGCGTATTCAACGCCGCGCTGGCATGCGCAGCAACCCGGTCGGCCGGCAGCACATCGCCCAGTCGAAAGTCTTTCACTTCCGCGGCGAAGTTGGTTTTGAATGTCGAAGCGTCGAACCGCGTCACCGGGCCAACGCCCGACTCACCGGCCAGCAGCCGCTTCCAAACGCCCTCAACGTCCTGACCCAGTGGTGTCACCCACCCCATGCCCGTGATGACAACGCGTTTGCTCATAGTGGTGAAGTGCTCTGCAGGCAGCGATCCGCGATCTCATCCGTCGCGCTTCGGTCTCTACCTCTCTTTTCCGAATCTGCTGCTCCGCTGATCTGCTTCTCTGCCGCTCCACCCTCTTTGGCCATTTGGCAAGTTTCTACTGCTCCCCGCCCTCTTCAGCCGCCACTTCATGCTCCCCATCGTGCCCACGCAGCGAGGGGATCTTGTCCGGGTTCAGCACCCGCACCAGGCCATCCTTGAGCCGGCGTTCCGAGAAGTTGATGATCAGCCCAAGCTCCATATCCGCCGCGCGCAGCAGCGCGCGAACGCCCCCGCGATCCCCCCCGCTGACCTCACTGCGGCTGGCAAGCAGCTCCACGACAAACCGGTTTTCGATCACCAGGTCCGCCGCGCACTCGCCGACATTCTGGCCGCGGTACAGCACCGGATACTTCTTGCCCGCCTCAAACGCAACCCCCACCGCGGTCAGCTCAAGCTGCAACGACCGCTGATAGACCTCGCGCGTGTACCCCGGCCCAAGGCCCTTGTGCACCTCGATCGCGCAGCCGATCAGCTTCCGGCTCACCTCAGTCAGCGCAGGATCAAGCTCCGACAGCGGCACGCCGCGGCCGCGAGACCCGCCATGCCCACCACCACCTTGCCCACCACCATTCCCGCCCTGCCCCTGCCGTCCACCCTGCCGATTGTCCTGTCCGCGGTAGTTCTCGCCGTTCATGCGCGGCTCCTTTACAAAGTCTGTCGTAGACACCCGCGGCGATCCGCGGCGAAACGAATGAAACCATCTTAGGGACACGATGCCCCGATCCTTGCCCCCAACCCAACCCCCCGCGAGCCTCCCCCATCTCACCGTCGGTGTCTCACGCTCGCGCCAGTACCACAGCGCCGTTCTGACCACCCAGCGAGCCGGTGCTCACCAGAACGTAGTTTAGGTTCGCTTCGCGGCTCGGGGCCGGTCCGGCCTGCAAACCTTCGGCAGGTTTTCCCGAATGCAGCCGCGCGGGCAGCCGCTGCTCAAAAATCGCCTTCGCCGCCACCGCCACCTGCAACCCGCCCGTCCCCGCCGTACAGTTCCCCACATTGGGCGTCAGTGTGATCATCGGGATCGATGCAAGCCCGGCCCCGAACACCGCCCGCAGCGCGCTCATCTCCGCATCATCAAACCGCTTCACCCCCGCCGCCATCGGCAGGATCGCGCTGACCTGCCCGGGCCCGATCCGCGCATCCTCGAGCGCGGCCTCGATCGCATACCGGAACCCTTCGTCGTGCGTGCTCTCGGAATAATCCGGATCCGAGTGGCTGCTGCCAAAGCCCGCGATCCGCGCATACGCCCTTGCCCCCCGCTTCTTGGCCGCGGCCTCTTCTTCAAGGATCACGATCCCGCCCCCCTCGCCCAGCAACCCCCCCGTCGCCTGCGGATCAAACGGTTTCACCAGCCGCCACCCTTCGCGCTCATCCCCCGAGTCGGCCAGCATCCCCGCAAGCGCCCACCGCATCAGCCCCATCACGTTCACGCGGCTCTCGCACCCGCCGCTGAAGCACGCATCCGCCGCGCCGCGCTCGATCACGTGCACGCTCTCGCCGATCGACAGCGTCGCGCTCGCCTCCGCACACGTGATCGTGTTGCTCGGCCCCTCCGCCCCATGGATGATCGTTACGTGGCACGCCAGCATGTTCGGCAGATACTTCAGCAGCCACAGCGGCGTCAGCGCCTCCATCCCCTGACCGCCCTCACCCCCCCACCGCCGCAGCGTGAACCCGCCATCCTCACCCACGGCCGTCGCCATCGCCCCGGCCATCTCATCCGTCTCCGCCGCGATCAGCCCCGCACCGATCTGACACCCCAGCCGACCCGCCGGATACGTCGTCGCCGCGGCCGTCTCCCCATCCCCCGTCCCGCGCGTCACCAGCTTTGCATCCTCCACCGCCGCCTTCGCCGCGGCGACCGCGATCTCGCTGTCCCGCGCCATCACCTTCGTCGCCTTGCGATAGCTCTTGGGGACATGCTCCTTCGCCCCAAACCCCTCGGGCAGCTCCCCCGCAATCCGGCACCCGAACCCCGATGCATCAAACCGCCGGATCGGCGCAAGGCACGACCGGCCCTCGCACAGCGCCGCCCACAGCGGCTCCATGCCGATGCCAAACCCGGAAACCACGCCCAGACCGGTAATCACGACGTTTCGAGACATTGAGGCAAGGGTAGGTCCGACCATCCTGTCGCGAACGGCCGCACAACGGCCGATAGACTCCCCTCCCATGTCGAACAAGCCCCCCCGCGCGCGCATCCTCACCGGCGACACCCCCACCCACACCGGCCTCCACCTGGGCCACTACGTGGGCTCGCTGGAGAACCGTCTCAAGCTCCAGGATGACTACGACTGCTACTTCCTCATCGCCAACGTCCACGCTTTCACTACCCTCGCCGACAAGCCCGCCGACATCCGCGCCAACACCATCGGCATCGTCAAAGACTGGCTCGCCGTGGGCCTCGACCCCGACCGCTCCACGTTCGTCCTCCAGTCCGAGATCCCCGCGATCGCCGAGCTGACGTTTCTGTTCGCGATGCTCATCCCGTTCAACAAGGTGATGCGCAACCCGACGCTCAAAACCGAGATCGAAACCAAAGGCCTGGGCGAGACGTATCCCTTCGGCTTCCCGATGTACGCGGTGGGTCAGTGCGCCGACATTCTTGCGTTCCGGCCGGAGCTTGTGCCCGTCGGCGAAGATCAGGAGGCGCACATTGAGATGTGCCGCGATGTTGCGCTGAAGTTCAACCAGATGTACTGCGGCGTGGGTAACCGCGTGGAACCGCCGGATCATGTCAAGGCCGGCGGTGTGTTCCCGATTCCGCGCGCCAAGATCGGCCGCGTGGCGCGGCTCGTCGGCCTCGACGGCACCAACAAGATGAGCAAGTCGCTGGGCAACGCGATCTTCCTTTATGACGATGCCAAGACCGTGCAGAAGAAGCTCAACAAGATCACCACCGGCCGCCAGAGCCCGACCGAGCCCGGCGATGTGAGCAACGTGCTGATGCAGTATGTGGATGTGTTCGTTCCCGAGGGCCGCGCGGCGGAAATCAAGGCGCGTTATGCCGCGGGCGACAACATCGGCGATGGCCACGTCAAGGCGGAGCTGGGCGAGGCGATCAACGCGCTGATTGAGCCCATGCGCGCCCGCCGCGGCAAGCTGGATGGGCCGGAGGGGGATGCGATCGTGCACGATGTGATCCGCCGCGGGATTACCAAGGCGAATGCGGTCGCGGAGGAGACGCTGCACATGGCGAAGAAGGCGATGCAGATTGACTTCGGCTCGCGGCGTCTATCGGCGCTTTGAAGTGGCACGGGCATCCTGCGCGTGCGATCAAAGGCGGGTACGCAGAGAGCGCAGAGGATTCGCAGAGAGCGCAGAGAAGCAGCGCGGCGATGCCGGTTGCCGCGACGGGCGGGGGAGGGAAGGACTGAGCACTGAGTCAGCCGTCAGTGTCATCCGGCGGGTCGTGGTGGCCGCCGGGGGTGTTGTCGTCGCCGCGGGTGTTGTTCTGTTGGCCCTCGCGGGTGTTGAGGGTTTCGATGTTGTCGATGAGCCAGGGGTGGGAAGCTGATTCGCGGATGAAGTGG
>JBBRUT010000201.1:0-5475 GCA_038247555.1 Phycisphaerales bacterium
AGAGAAATGACTCGGATGTTGACTGCGCTCGCGGTTGCGGGCTTGGCGGCCGGAGCGGCAAACGCTCAGGTCGATGGTTCGATTCTCGGTGATGGCTACGGCGCACCGTACGCGGTGCAGACCGTCGAGACCGGCTTCGGCGATAACGAAAGCGAGCTCAATGGTGCGTACGCGCGCATCAGCGGCGGACGCTTCTACCTCGCCCTGACTGGCAACCTTCAGGACAACTTCAACAAGCTGGACCTCTTCCTGCAGACCGGCCCGGGTGGCAGCAATGTTTACTCCGGCGCAGGCAACGACAACACCGGGAACATGAACGGGATGACGTTCGCCGGTGGCTTCGCCCCCAACTTCCACGTGATCGGTCGCCGCGGCAACTTCAATGGCCCTCGCTTCGACTTGGATTTCGCGAATCTGAACAACGCCACTTTCTCGAACTACACCAACGTCTTCGGCGGAACCGACTCTGGCTCCGGCTCAACTGGCACCGGCATCAATGCCCAGCCCATCCAAGTCGGCTACAACGGGTCCAACGTTGCCGGTGTGCTCGGTGGCTCCGGCCCTGCCAACCAGGCCGCCGCCGCGGCGGTCAACACGGGCCTTGAGTTCAGCTTCGCGCTCTCGGACCTGGGACTCATGGGTCTTGAGGGCGAAACCATCTGCGTTATGGCGTTCGTGAACAATGGCGATCACAACTACGCCTCCAACCAGTTCCTTCCCGGGCTCAATGCGCCGCAGGGCAACCTCGGCGGCGATGGCGTCGGAGGGTTCAACGGCAGTCTCTCGCAGATCAACCTCAACAACTACCAGTCCCAAGGGTACTTTGTTGTTGCCGTGCCCGCACCGGGCGCGCTCGCGGTCCTCGGCCTGGGCGGCCTCGCCCTTGCCCGTCGCCGTCGCTGATCAGCTTCTTGCGTTTGCCACAACGACACGCAACGCGCCGGTCCCTCGGGGCCGGCGTGTTCATTTTTGCGTGGGCAGAGGTCGCTCTTCAACCACCTCGGGAGCGACGCCACTCTTTCTCAATGACATCCAGCGCGGCCTGCGTTTCCTCGCTCAACTCCGGACGCGAACGCAGTCGGCCGATCGCCTCCTTGCTCTCGCCGCTCCGGTGCAGGATGAGCGATGCGACCGCATCGTGATCCGGATGCCGCAGCCAGTATGCATCATTCTGCCAGCGGTCCGAGCCCGCCAGCACCAGCGAACGAGCCAGCGGTATGTCATTCCCGTTGAACGCGACGGCGGCGGCCTTCCCCGCCAGGGTGCCCGTCTGAATCCAGAAGAGTTCGTTGGTCTGGGGCTCGATCTCGGGCAGTACGATCTCGATCACGTCGAGCACCGCGCCGGCAAACGCGATCGATGCGGCATCGCCCGGCAAATCGAGCTTGGTGTGCGCCATCGCCACCGCCTCGACCATCGTCACTTTCTTTGCGCCCCATTGCTTGCGGAGTTCATTTGCGGCGCCGGCTCGCCCGCCCGTGGCGGAACCGGCCGCGGCGTAGACCGCCTCAAGTCTGGATTTTTCCGACTTACACCCACCGAGAACGGCGAGCGCGATGAGGCACAGGGCCAACAACCACCGGTAGGGGGACATGAGCTGGGCTCCTCGATCTTTCGGGATGACCTGAGACTTTGGCCGACCCAAGACGCTATCGGCCTCGGGTCCGCGGGGACTGGAGGCCTCCAAGGATTTGCACCGGGGTTGACACACCGCCCCGGTGCGCGTCAACTACGCTTTGGCGATCAAGCCAACGACCGTTCCGGTCCCGATTGGAAAGGCAACCACGGATGCGCAAGTTTCTACCATGGATGGTCCGACAAGTCGCACTGCTCTCCTTTGCCGCCTCGATGGTCCTGGCACCATCGGGCTGCGCAAACAAAAGCGGGGAGAGCCAATACACCCGGTTCCCCAGCGGCGTGAAGAACCGGCCGCGGGTCGAGACCTCCGCCGCCGAGATGCACGTGACCGCCCGGGACATCGAGCCCTCCTGGGGTCCGGGTGTAAGCGAACTCAACTTCTTCGATGAGCTTGAGACGCGCGGCGAAGTCGTGAACGACGATGCCCTGCACGCGTGCCTGCTGCTCGGCACCGGTGTCAGCCTGCCCGATTACGATGACCGTGTGGGGGTTGCGCAGAGGCTCGGCTGGCTCCGGCGCAAGCCCGCTCGGCCGCCCCGAGAGGCGGCGACCATCGGCGAGGTTTCTCGCATCATGGTGAGAATGATGGGCGACAAGCGACGCGTGACTCCCGCCCGCGCCACCGAGCGGCTCCAGCAGATGGGGCTGCTTCCGGGGGATGTCAAGCACTATCAGGGCCTGAACGGCGCACAGATGGTGTCATTGCTCGGCCAGGTAGAAGAGGCAATGGGCCCAGCCGATTTCGCGGCGGTCAGGGCCTCGGCGCGTGACAACTGGTACTCCCAGGCCGTGGTGGACGATGGAGATGGGGATGAGTCCAATCCGGTTGATACCGCCGCCGCCTAGCCTTCTGCGGCACCAAGCCCTGCCGAGTCATCCGTTCAGGGGATGAGTTCCACGAACACTGGTACCACTGGCGATGCGCCCGCGGAACCCGCCCCGAGCAACAACTGGCGCAAAGGCTCCCCTCTCCGCAAGCCCGGCAACTGAACTTGAGTCGACTTTCATTCGCTCACGCAAGAGAGGCACGATGTCATCACACGGACGTTTGAACAGAGTCTCGATACTGCTCGGATGTGCAGGCCTGCTTATCGCCAGTTCCGCCTATGGGCAGCAGGGCCAGCCCGGCTCGACTCCCGGACAGCCCTCCAAGACCAAAGTGGTCCGCCGACCAATTGTTGATCTGAAGAAGCAGGCCGACGAGCCGCGGCCCGGACAGGTCCTCCAAGGCCAGCCCCAACCGACATCCCCCCAGCCAGCCGCGCCACAGCCTGCAACCCCGGCCGCGACTACGCCCGCCCAGCCAGCTCAGCCCGAGACTGCTCCCGCGGCCACACCTCCGGCAGAAGCTCCTGCCCCTCAATCTGCACCCACGCAGCCTACTCCCACCCCGCCCGCAGCCCCTCAGCCCACCCCTCAGCCCCTTCCTCCGCAAGAGCAGCCACGCCCGGTGGATCTCCCCGAGACCACCGCGACGGCCCCGACGTCCACGCCCGCGGCCAGAGTCACCAAGCCGCTCAAGCCCGCCCCGATTCCTGTCTCCGCCGGACCTGACGCCGAATCCTCCGGCGGTGCTCCGCCAGCATCTGGGGCCTCCACTCCCGCCTCGCCTCCCGCGGCCCCCCCGGCGCCCCTCGCCCCCCAGTCCCCCGGGCCCGCACCGGGTCCCAACTCGACGTCCGCCGTCGTTGTGGAGCAGCCCCCTCCGCCGCCAGTCGAGGCCATGGAGTCTTTGCCCGATACTGCGCCGCCCCCTCTTCACCGCGCTGTTGTCGCCCCCGATGCATCACGGCCAGCTACCGAATCGCGTGATCCTGCACGTGTCGTCACCGAGTCCACTACGGCTGCAGCGCTCAGCCAGCCCGCCGGCGAACCGGTCCACGCGAAGGTGACCGGCATCGACGGCCCCGCGGATGTGATTCAGTGGCGTGTCGATGATGGTGAGTGGATGAACCTCGTGGTCAACGACACAGCGACCGGCGTGATTGAGGTCCGTACCGGCCTTGGCGCGGCGGTTTCGTTCATTCTCGCCGATCAGGTCAGCGTCAAGGTTTCGCGACTGAGCAGGGTTCGCCTCGAGCAGCGAACCCCTGAGAAGCCCGGCCTGCCCATTGAGCTTGTGGTGAACATCTCGCGTGGCGAAGTCGACATCAAACCCTTGCCTATGACCCCCGGCAGCCCGGCACCGGCAGTGGTGCGGATCGTCACGCCAGACAAGAACTTCACCACCCGCTTAGCCACTGGCGTTCGGCTCGATGCCTTCACCGGAACACGTCTGCGGACGGTCAGTGGCGAGTAAACATGACCGGAGTTGTTCCAGAACGGTCGATGAGGTGGCCAAAAGCCTGAACTGAGGGCACATTTACCGCGGCAGGCATCCGTGGTGTCTGCCGTGGAGACGTTTCCGCCTGGGGTGAGGGTCCACCGGTGCCATGAAAGGGGCCGGAGCCCATGCGAATTGCCCAAGTTCCGTTACGACCGGTCGCGATACCCGCTTGGCGGATAGACGCGGCCCAGTTGCTGGAAGAGCACCACCTCGTTGCCTGGTCGCCGTTCAGTACGCAGCGCGACAGGTTCGCAGTCGAGCTCGCCGACCATCTGGCAGGTCTTTCCGATACCCAGGTGTGTGTCATCAACGGCTCCGCCGTGACGGATATGGCCAGCCTGAGCGCCGTGCTCAGCGTCCAACTTGGCGTGGGCCCGATCTCGCCGCGCATGGGTGGAGCATCCGGCCTGCTCGAGTGTTTGCGCTGTCGACCGTCCTGCGATGAGGGACCGGCGATCAAGCGCAGGTTCTACATCTGGATCGACGCCGACAACCTCCTCCGGCACGACCACCGCCTCTTTGGGCGCATTGCCGACGCCTTTGCGGGGATCGCGGCGGAATCCGAGTACACCAGCGAGGACCTGCTCCTCGTCCACCGCGCGGTGTATGTGGGCTCCAGCATGCTCGATGTCTACGCCGAGGACCCTCGCGGCCAGTTCAGGCAGTGGTGGTCTGAACATGGCGAGCGCCCCTTCTGGGACGTGGTGACGGGGGTCGAGCGGCCCGCATTCCTCCGCTACCGCATCGAAGACGCTGTCGCGGCGTGATGGGGCAATGCCTCTGAACGACTCTCGCTTTGTTTCGACGGGCGGTCTGACCGATATGCTCTTGCCCGAGATACAAACCGGAGATCCAGCAATGTCCGATTCCGCGCAACCTGCCGCATCGCCTTCCTTCGTCCGGGTCTTTCTCCCAGGACTGGTGATCGGGCTGCTGATCGGCCTCGCTGTGGGCGCGGTCGTGCCGACGCTGCTGGAGGCCCGCTCCTCACTCGGACCGGGAGCAGGTGGTGCGCCGGTCGCACCCGCGAATCCCACCGACCGCGATTCGCGGCCGGTGAACACCGAGCCGCCGCGAGATCCTGCCGTCGAGACGCCCCCGGTCGAGCCCGTCCCCCAGCCCGAAGGCTCGGACAAGCCCGCGCCAACGACCCCCTGAGATCAGGTTGATCACGCCGCGCCGGAGCGGTTACCCTGCTCTCATGACCCACGCCCCCGATGTCGCCTTGGTCCGCGCGCTCCGCCAGAACGCCGCGACAATCGCCTTGATGGGTGTCGACTTTGTGCCTGTTCGATCGCACACCAATGCTCCGATGGTGCCCTCGGAGTTGGAACCCAAGCCGCTCATTGCACCCACAAAGCCTGAACCGGTCGTTGCGCGAGTTGTCGCCCAGCAGCCGGCTGTCGCAGTCGGCGCGCCGCGGCCCCCGGAGAGTTCCGCGGGAACGGATGTTGCAGATGGTTCGCGTGAGCGTGCCCAGCAGCAGCTCGATGACCTTCTGGCCCGCTACG
>JBBRUT010000202.1:0-5450 GCA_038247555.1 Phycisphaerales bacterium
GCGATCCCGGGAATGCGCTTCCGCAGCCGCAAAAGCAGCTCGCGCTGCTGCTTGGCCTTCACGTTCCGGCGCATCGCCGTCAGCATGTTGTCCGACGCGTGCTGCAACGGGATGTCGATATACGGCAACACGAACCCGCCACCCCCCGACTTCCCGCCCTTCCGCTCCAGCCAGCTCAGTTCCGCAATCGCATCAATACACGCATCCGAGAAGTTCGTCGGATACGCGTACATCAATCGCGCCCAGCCGCCGCCCCCGGCTTCGCCGATCGCATCCGACACAGCGTGCAGCATCGCGGGCAATCCGCCCCCGCCCCCCCCCACGCGTGCCTTCATCCCCATCCCGATGTCATCGCCGTAGCTCGTCGTATCCTGCCCGATCAGATTCAGTTCATACGCGCCATCTGCAAGCAGCTCACGAGCCTCCGCCGCGACACGATCAAGCGGCTTTGATCGCATCTTCCCGCGAATCGATGGGATCGTACAGAACGCGCAGTTCTGGTTGCACCCCTCGCTCACGCGCAGGTAGGCATAGTGCCGCGGCGTGATCCGCAGACGCGCCGAATCGTCTTCAAAGTACCCGATCCCAGTGCCATCCTTGCCGTTGACCGTCAGGCCCGTCGTCTTCATCCCGCGGTCTTTCGCCGCGACCAGCGCGTTGCCCGCGATCCAGTACTTCGGCCCATCGGGCTCGAGCTTTGCGCGTGCGGTTGTGCCGCCGCGAACCGCCTCGACGATCTTGTCGCGATCAAACACACCGATCAGCGCATCGATCCCCGGCGCCCACTCCAGCAGCTTCGCGCGGTGCCGCTGCACCAGACAGCCCGCAACCACCACTCGCCGCACCCGTCCCTCCTGCTTCGCCCGGATCGCATCGTGGATGACCTCCAGCGACTCTTCCTTGCTGGCCTCCAGAAAGCCGCAGGTGTTGATCACGATCGCATCCGCCCCGCCGCGTTCCGCATCCGCCGCGACCACCGCGAGCCCATCCTCAGCCAGCAGGCCGAGCATCTTCTCGGAGTCGACGAGGTTCTTGGGGCAGCCAAGCGACACGAACGCGACCGAGGAAATGTCGTCGGACGCGGCCTTGGAACGAGTTTTGACGGAGGACTTGGGCAAGCCTGAAGCGTAGGTGGATAGCCAGCAAAAGACGCCTATCTCAGCGATTTTCGCACCGCCGCCACTTCCCCCAGCACCCGCGGCATATCCCCCAGCCGCAGCATCGTCGCCGCATCCGAGAGCGCCGTCCTGGGCTCCGGGTGGCATTCGATGAACAACGCGTGTACGCCCACCGCCGTCGCGGCCTTGGCCAGCAGCGGCGCAAATCGCGGCTCCCCGCCCGTCGTCTTGCCACCTTCCCCCTTCCCAGGACGCTGCGTCGAGTGTGTGCAGTCAAAGCAGACCGGCACAAATCCGCCTTCGCTCTTTGCACTGCCAACCGCCGGCACCTCCAGCTCCATCATCTCCGCCACACCTAGAAAGTCGTTCACCAGCCGCCCATAGCCGAAAAACGTGCCGCGTTCGGTAAGCATCACGTTCCCGCACCCGGCCTCGGCAAGCTTGCCCAGCGGTCCGGCCATCTCCGCGGGCGATACAAACTGCCCCTTCTTGATATTGACGCCCCGGCCATGCTTCGCCGCGGCCCTGCCCGCCGCGATCAGCAGGTCCGTCTGCCGACAAAGAAACGCCGGTATCTGCAGCAGATCGATGAGCTTTGCCGCCGGCTCGGCGTGCCCCGGCTCATGAATGTCGGTGGTCGTCGGAACGCCAAGCTCCCGCCCGATCTGCGCGATCCACGCCAGACCCTGCTCCAGCCCCGGGCCGCGCGGCGAGTCGATGCTCGAGCGGTTGGCCTTGTCGAAGCTCGCCTTGAAAATGTACGACAGCCCCAGCCCGCGGCACACATCCCGCACGCTCCGGCCGATCTCCATCCCAAGCTCGTAGTTCTCCAGCACACACGGGCCCGCGATGATGCACAGCGGCTGTGCCCCCCCGATATGAACGGTGCCCGCCTGACAGGTTCGACTCATGACCTGAGGATAGTCGCCGCCGCTCGATCCGCGTGCGCGCAAAACAGCCGGGCCAGTCCCGGCCCGGCATCTGGTTCACTCAGGCTCCGCCTGTTACTGATCCGCCCGCGTGCTGGCTACCGCTCCGAACCAGTTGCCGACCGAATCCACCCACCGGACCACCGTATGGCGGTGAGAGATGATCAGCAGCGCGAACATCAGAGTCACCAAGACCCGGTACGTTCGTACCTGCCTCTCCATCGACTCGATTCGTTCATCTGCGCTTCGCATAGGACAAGCTCCGACGGTTCCGAGAACCTCGGAACATTCGCAATCGGCTCGCCCGGCCTTTTTTCGTGAGCAAATCGCGCCGGATCTACGGTCCCACCGGCCCCGCTGTCGTCATTCCGGGATCGTCGCGGGGGCTTCCCCGCCCGTCGGTGCACGCTGCCCGGGGCCAAGCGCACCCGACATATCCGGCCGCGGCTGCCCCCGGCTTCGGTCCATCATGAACCACAATCCAGTCACCACCACCACCGGTAGAGCGAGCCAGATCAGCAGGCCCGTCCGGCTCAGTGTGGGTTGACCAGCAAGCGCAACGCCCGGCGCCTCTTCGGCAGACTGAGAATCGCGATCTGAAGGGTTCGCTGCCATCATCGTTTCGCAAAATCCATTGCGCCCGGCCGCCACGGAGAGATGGGGAGCAGGGGGCGGGCGTGGGGGGGATCAGGCCTTGAAGTTCTTCTCGACCTCGGACCAGTTGACCACGTTCCACCACGCCGTGATGTAATCAGGACGGCGGTTCTGATAGTTCAGGTAGTACGCGTGCTCCCACACATCCAGCCCCAGGATCGGCTTGCCGCCGCAGCCCGCAATCGCCTGACCCATGAGCGGCGTGTCCTGATTGGGTGTCGAGCAGATCTGCACGCCCGTGCCATCCGCCTTCACACACAGCCACGCCCAGCCCGAACCAAACCGCGTCGTCGCGGCCTTGGCAAACTCTTCCTTGAAGTGCGCGAAGTTCCCGAACGCGGCGTTGATCGCCTTGCCGACTTCGCCCGTCGGCTCCCCGCCGCCGCCCTTCCCCGCAGGAGCCATCACCTTCCAGAAAAGCGAATGGTTCGCGTGCCCCCCCGCGTTGTTCCGCACGGCCGTCCGGATGTTCTCCGGAATCTCGGCGAGCTGCTTCACCACTTCCTCCACCGGCATGTTCGCCCACTTGGTCCCATCGAGCGCCTTGTTGGCGTTGTCGACGTAAGCCTTGTGATGCTTGCCGTGGTGGATCTCCATCGTCTTCGCGTCAACGTGCGGCTCAAGCGCGGCAGCGTCATAAGGCAGATTCGGCAGGGTAAATGGCATCGAAACTCCCCTCAAAATACTCCCGGAATCTTCCGGCGAGATAGGTCTTTGGTAGGAAACTTGACGAATTCCACATGTTTTCCCGGGTCACCTTGCAGAGCTTGGCGACATCGGGTACATTGCGGCCGTCCTAGCAGACAGCCCCTTGGGTTGTCGGCAAGGACAATGAGTTATAGGGCGAGCTTACGCGTCGCGGCGAAAGCCGTCAACCATGGCAGGCTCGGCCCGCCGCCCAATGGAGTTGGGGGCGGGATGGGATATGTGATCAGTTTCCGTCGCATGGATGCGAGTCGAAGAATCCCTCATTAAGGGGTTTTGTTCGTACGTGCACCAGATTGTCGGAACACATGAACGTTTTGCCCATATACATCACCAGAGCCTCGAATCCGGATGGGTTCGGGGCCTGAATACAAATCCGGCGTTACAAACCCTACATACCCCCGATCCTCGACGATCGGAAGAACCAGCCAAAGTGCCTCCAACCGCCTTGAACGTCGAGAAGGACGGCGACGTAGAGAGACATATCAGCACCCTTCCAAGGGGCTGACCGCGAAGCGACGGAACGAGGGATCTCCCGTCTGCGTGCCGACCGGTCAGTGCCAACGAAGTTTGCGGGGAATCCGGGATTCGGGTCGATCATCATCGCCCCGTCGATCCTGGGCCGAGAGCCGGTCCAAGACCGATTCGGCTTTGCGGGGCGTCCTGCCCCTAGGAATGTGCAGAAGTGATCAACATGTCAACTCCAAGCCCCCTCGAACAGCACCGTCGGAAAACCCGCGTGCAGTTCTCGTCCGCGCCCGCCGAGGCCGGTTCCCGTAGCGGAGGCCAAAGGGGTGTCAAACGCGCGTTGAGCAAGGAAGACGAGAAGCTCCTTGCCTCGCTGCTCAACCCCGCCAACCCGCAGGATTACATCGACTCCCCGGCCTTCGTCGAGAAGGACGCCGAGGAAGCGATCTATCAGCAGGGTGGCGATATCGCCAAGCCCGACACCTCCTGGTACCACCCGGTCATGGATGATCTTTCCCCCGGCCGCAGCCGGACCGTCAAGAGCACCCAGCAGGTGATCCTGACCGGCGCGCAGGAAAAGGTCCTCTTCCACCAGTTCAACTTCGCCCGCTTCAAGGTCGCCCGCTTCCAGGAAGCGATCTGGGAGAGCGATACCCGCAAGCCCACCACCGAGCAGGCTCAGGAGATCCTGCGCTGGTTCCGCAAGTCTGAGATGATCCGCGAGCAGATCGCCGAGACCAACCTTGCCCTCGTTCTGGCCATGGCCAAGCGCACCCGCATGAGCGAGGTCGACTTCGCCGACCTGGTCTCCGAAGGCAACATGGCCCTCCTCCGCGCCGTCGATAAGTTCGACGCCGGCCGCGGCTACAAGTTCTCGACCTACGCCTGCCGCGCCATCCTCAAGGCCTTCAGCCGCCAGGGCATGAAGCTCTCCAAGTATCGCCAGCGCTTCCCGACCGACTTCGACCCCAAGCTCGAGCGTTCCAACTTCCTCGAGACCAAGCGGGCCGATTTCGAGCGTGACGCCGCGGAAGAGGTCAAGCGCATCGTCCTTGAGAACCGGGCCGACCTCACCCAGGTCGAGCGCACCGTCATCGAGCACCGCTTCGGCCTCGAATCCGGCACCGAAGAGAAGCCCATGACCCTCGAGCAGGTCGGGCAGATCATCGGCGTCACCAAGGAGCGCGTCCGCCAGATCCAGAACAAGGCCATGGAGAAGATCCGCCTTGAGCTGGAGGCCAAGTTCCTCGGCACCAAGAAGGCCGAGGAAGCCCAGGCCGCCGCCGAAGCCGCCGCCGCGGCGGGCCAGAACGCCCCGCAGCAGCACCAGCAGCCCCGGCCGCCCGAAGAGAAGTTCGAGCAGCTCGTCGCTCTGAACTGATCAACCGCTCGGAATCCCAGTCACCCTCGAAGGCCCCGCACCACGCGGGGCCTTTTTCTTTTTGATGGCGTTGGTGTGGCACGGACATCCTGCCCGTGCTCGGCTCCGACGCCGGGGCTGAGTCGGGTTTGGGACGAAGCCCCGGGTTGAAGGTTGCTCACGCCCCCTCTGTGGCTCGGCCCGTCGCCCATGCAA